>NZ_NESU01000009.1 GCF_002287135.1 Helicobacter sp. TUL | reverse complement strand
AAAGATTGATGTAAGTTATATCGAGTTGAGCGTAAAGGCACGAGAAGCATTTGTAAAAGATTTTGCTAAAGAGGTATATGATAGAGAAATGCATGGAAGTGTGGCAGAAGTTGGTGTGTATCGTGGAGATTTTGCACGTGTGATTAATGAAGCATTTGCAGATAGAAATTTGTATTTGTTCGATACTTTTGGGGGTTTTAGTGTGCAAGATTTAAAACAGGATCGTGATGGCACAATGGGCAAAGATTTGGGACAAAGACATTTTTCCAATACGAGTATAGAATTGGTGCTTGCCAAAATGCCTCACAAAGATAAATGTATCATCAAAAAGGGATGGTTTCCACAAAGTGCACAAGACTTAGAAGAGGATAAGTTTTGTTTTGTGAATCTTGATTGTGTTTTGTATGAACCTATATTAGCTGGATTAGAATTTTTTTATCCAAAAATGGTAAGAGGAGGTGTGATATTGATACATGAGTATTTCTCGCAAGGTTATGTCGGGGTTAAGGAAGCAGTTAATGAATTTTTAAAAAATCACAATCTTGGTTCTGCATTCAAAGTTCCTATTGGAGATCACTTGAGTATAGCGATTATCAAACTCGTGTAGATCAGTATCAGATCTGGTAGGTATTGACATTAAAAGGAATGATATGTTAGATGTGTATGCATTTGGAGAAATTTTGGCAGTTAATGAATTTTTAAAAAATCACAATCTTGGTTCTGCATTCAAAGTTCCTATTGGAGATCACTTGAGTATAGCGATTATCAAACTCGTGTAGATCAGTATCAGATCTGGTAGGTATTGACATTAAAAGGAATGATATGTTAGATGTGTATGCATTTGGAGAAATTTTGGAAGAGTGTGGATTTAGGGATTTTAGTGGTGTTCCTTGTTCGTATCTCTCACCTCTTATTAATTATGCTATTAACAAGAGGCGGTTTATTATGGCAAACAATGAAGGAGAGGCTATCGCTATAGCAAGTGGTATCACTCTAGCAAGTTTAGAATCTAACATGGTTTTAGATGACTTTAGTGACAGAAGAAATACTTTTGGTGTAGTGCTTATGCAAAATAGCGGATTAAGCAATGCGCTTTCGCCCCTTACAAGCTTAAATTATCCATTTAGTATTCCTATTTTAGGTTTTGTATCTTTGCGTGGTGAGCGTGATGAATCTGGAAACAATACTGATGAACCACAGCATGAGTTATTGGGTGTGATTACTGATAAACTTTTACATACTTGTGAGATAGAATATATGTTTTTGCATGCAGAATTATCACAAGCTAGAACCCAAATACATAAAGCATTAGAGATATTGCAGACTGGTAAAAGTTGCTTTTTTATTGTGCGTGATAAGACTTTTGCCAAGATTGCCTTGGAAGTAAACCCAATACAAGATTTGTGTATAGATAAAAATACACAATCTCACGAAGCCTTACCTTCTCGCATACAAGCCTTAGAGGTAATACAGCGTATTGCTATGGATTCACAAAGTGTCCTTTTAGCGACTACAGGAAAATGTGGGCGTGAACTCTATGAATTAGGTGATAGAGAGAATCAGCTTTATATGGTTGGTTCTATGGGTTGTGTGGGAGCTTTGGGACTTGGTATTGCACTAAAAAGTCATAAAAAAGTTATGGCAGTTGATGGTGATTCGGCATTGCTTATGCGTTTAGGGAGTTTAAGCACTAATGCGTATTATGCTAAGGTTCGCGATGCAGGGAATTTTTGTCATATTTTGCTTGATAATCAAAGCCATGATAGCACTGGTGGACAATTTAATCTTTCACCATTTGTTGATTTTTGTGCGATTGCTAGAGCATGTGGGTATGAGGTTAGTAGATCTGTAAATACTTGCACTGAACTTAATGAAGTTTTAGATGAATTCGTGCATTGCAAGAGTGGTGGTGCATGGTTTATATATTTGCGTATAGCAAAAGGAAGTAAGGAGCCTTTAGGGCGTCCTAAGATTACACCCAAAGAAGTTGCTATACGATTACAGAATTTTTTAGCGAAGGTATAAGGTGAGATTTAGTTATCATAATCCAGTAAGAATAGAGTTTGGTGTCGAATTGCTAGATTGGTGTCAAAAAATAGAATCTGAAGCGATCTTATTGGTTACTTCAAGCGGATTTAGTAAAAGAGGATTGACAGAAAAGATACAAAAAATCTTAGGTTCTAAGATGGTGGCGGTGGTAGATTCTATCCTGCCAAACCCAGAATTAACAGATCTTTTGAGGCTAAAGAGTGATTTAGGGGATTTTACAAGCATTCTTGCTATTGGCGGTGGTAGTGTGCTAGATAGTGCAAAATTTTTGAGTGTGTGTGGCGATATTGTGGCATCTAATGGTAAGCTAGAGATAAAAACTACACCCACATCATCGATATCAAGACCAATTTTTGCCTTTCCTACAACTGCTGGGACAGGGAGTGAGCTAACCAAATGGGCGACAATTTGGGATAGTCACAATATGATAAAGTATTCCCTTCAAGATGAGAATCTATATCCACACACTGCATTGTATGATGTAAATCTTACGCGAAGCTTGAGCAAAGAAAATACTATCTCAACAGGACTTGATGCACTTTCTCATGCATGTGAATCACTATGGAATAAGAATGCCAATCCTATTTCTACGCAATATGCTATAGATTCTATAAAGCTTATTGTGCGCACACTTCCTAAGCTCATCAAGGATTTAGATTCTATAACATTGCGGAGTGATATGATGTGTGCGAGTATGTATGCGGCTTTGGCATTTTCAAATACACAAACTGCCTTGGCACACGCTATAAGTTATCCACTGACAATGCGTTTTGGTATACCCCATGGATTGGCTTGTAGTTTTAGTATTCCGTTACTATTGGATTGTTTACCATCTGGTGAAATACGAGAGATTTTGGATCCATTGACTAAAGAGATTAAGGGACTTTTTCCTACTATTCAAGTCAGCACAAATGCTCGAGATTATGGCGTAGATTCTGCAATGCTTGAAGAAATTTTTAATGCACTTAATGATCGTGCGAAGAATGGAGTTTTTGACTTGGAAGTAGTAAAACAAAGGTTTTTACATACACTTTAGAATCTACAGCTCCCAACACGATGCTTGTTCATAATCACTTAGGGTTTTTGGACCGCCATTGGCACAGACACGGCATTGCGGATTTTTGCTCACACGTATTTTGCGAAACTCCATACTTAGCGCATCAAAACTAAGGATTGTGTTATAAAGTGGCTCTCCTATGCCCAAAAGTATTTTAAGCACTTCAGTAGCTTGAATGCTCCCCAACATACCAGCCACCGATCCAAGTATGCCCGCACTTGAGCATGTAGGCACAGAATCTGGAGGTGGAGGAGAGTGAAACACACACGCATAACAAGCGCTTTCATTGGGCTTGATACTCATAGTTTGCCCACTAAAGCGCAGTATTCCACCATAAGAATAGGGCTTATTAAGCATAACACACGCATCATTGATGAGAAACTTTGTGCCAAAATTGTCCGTGCCATCAACTATGACATCATAGGATTCTATAAGCTTTGTGATATTTTGCGCATTCAATCGTTCTTGGTAGGTATCAATTTGGATATGCGGATTAATGGCATGGAGTTTTTGCTTTGCACTTTGGACTTTTGGTGTGCCAACTTCTGGTGTCGTATGGAGGATTTGTCTCTGAAGATTACTAAGGTCGATGACATCATCATCAATAATGCCTATGCGACCAACACCCGCAGCTGCAAGATATAATGCAATAGGTGATCCAAGCCCTCCTGCTCCCGTGATAAATACCTGTGCCTGTGCAAGTTTTTTTTGTCCTTCTACGCCGACATTTTGCAACACAAAATGTCGCGAATATCGCTTCATAGTCTCATCATTAAATTCTAGCATACTCTTTCCTTGCTACACTTTGTCTCAATCTACCTTTAGTACTGCCAAAAAGGCTTCCTGTGGTAATTCTACCTTGCCAATAGCTTTCATACGCTTTTTGCCCTCTTTTTGTTTTTCTAAAAGCTTGCGTTTTCGTGTAATATCGCCTCCATAGCATTTTGCCGTTACATTTTTACCCATAGATTTAATCGTTTCTCGCGCGATAATCTTATTGCCAATACTAGCTTGTATTGCTACTTCAAAAAGCTGCCTTGGGATTAGTTCTTTCATTGCTTCTACGAGTGCCCTGCCTTTTTCATAGGCTTTGGAAGTATCAACGATGATAGAGAGCGCATCGACTACATCTCCTGCTACACGCACATCAAGCTTGACAAGTTTGCCCTCTCTGTATTCTATAGGCTCATAATCAAAACTTGCATACCCTTTGGTACAGGATTTGAGCTTGTCATAAAAATCCATTACAATTTCATTGCTTGGTAGGGCATATTCAAGCATTACTCGTTCTGGCGTGAGGTATTCCATTTTTTCTTGCACCCCTCGTTTGTTGGATAAAAGCGTGATGATATTGCCCAAATATTCACTTGGTGTGATGATATGTGCGCGGACATATGGTTCTTTGATACTAGCGATTTTTTGCACTTCTGGAAGTTGACTAGGGTTTTGCACGAGTGTGAGTGATCCATCGGTTCCATAGACTTCATAAATCACGGTTGGGGCAGTGGCAATGAGTTGTAAATCAAATTCACGCTCTAGTCGTTCTTTGACTACCTCCATATGCAAAAGCCCCAAAAATCCAACCCTAAACCCAAAGCCAAGTGCTATGGAAGTTTCTGGTTCAAATTGCAGGGCAGAATCGTTAAGTTTGAGTTTATTAAGTGCATCGCGCAAATCTTCAAATCTATCGGTTTGGATAGGATATAGCCCCGCAAATACAAAAGGCTTAGCCGGTTTAAAGCCCTCTATAGGTTCTTTTGTGGGTTGTTTAGAATCTGTAATCGTATCACCAACGGCTAACTCTGTTAGGGATTTGAGACCTAAGGACACGATACCTATTTCGCCACACGCAATTTTTTGTGTGGCAATTTTTTGGACAGGGTGGGGATAATATAGCCCAAGCACCTCATAGCGTTTGCCACTACTCATAATTAGAATCTCTTGCCCCACACATAGATTCCCATCTTTTAGCCGCACAAGCGCCAAAGCTCCTAAGTAGTTATCAAACCATGAATCATAAATGAGCGCTTTTGTTGAGGCATTTTCATCACCACTAGGTGGAGGAATGCGCGTGATAATAGATTCTAAAAGTTCGCGTATGCCCACGCCACTTTTTGCACTGACTTCTAGGGCGTTTGTGCAATCTAGCCCTATAGTAGATTCTATTTCATCTTTAACCTTTGGGGCATCTGCGGCTGGAAGATCAATCTTGTTTATAACCGGAATAATTTCAAGGTTATTATCAAGTGCAATATAGACATTTGCGATGGTTTGGGCTTCTACACCTTGTGAGGCATCAACGACAAGCAAAGCCCCTTCACACGAACTAAGCGATCTTGAGACTTCATAGCTAAAATCCACATGACCGGGCGTGTCGATGAGATTAAGAATGTATGTCTTGGTATTGTAAGTGTATTCTAAACGCACAGATTGTGCTTTGATTGTGATACCGCGTTCTTTTTCGATATCCATAGTATCCATAATTTGGCTTACCATTTCTCTTTGTGTAACTGCTCCACACTCTTGAATCAAACGATCAGCAAGTGTAGATTTACCATGATCAATATGAGCGATAATGGAAAAATTTCGGATATATTCTTGCATAATGCACTAACCTTGTCTAAGAGAGATCTTAAAGTGGATATTGTAACAAAGCAATTATAAAAAATACTTTTTATTTGGGTGCATTCTCTGTAGGGCGCAAAAAGGCTATATTACCTACTTGCTCCCAAACAAGGAGATTCTCTTTGAGCAGGGTATTAGCTAGGCTAAGAGTGTCTTTAGAAAAAAGTATCTGCATATCTTCTTTGGTTAAAGGACGCATACTAAGGGCTTGGATTAATTCTTGTGTATTGAGGGTGCGTTTTTGTGTATGTGAATCTTTTGGTGTGCGTTTAGGGATATACACACAAATTCCTTTAAAATATGAGGCAAAGGCTTGAATCTCTTTATCGCTTAGTGGTGTGGCTTTGTGCGCTGGAGGACGATCAAGAGTGCCTATATCAAGGCGTGATAGGGGAATGTGAGAGAGGAATTGTGCAAGTTCCTCTGCGTATTGTGGCGCATCATTGATGCCTTTGAGGAGTAAAATCTCACCTATAAGTTTGCCGTTGGTTTTTTGGGTAAATTCCTTGGCAAACGAGGTGATACCATCTTTGATAGATTCAAGATTTAGGCTTTTGTGTGGGCGATCTATGCGATTAAACGCCTTTGGATTTAGTGAATCTAGGGAAAATTTGATGATGTCAAACTCTAAAAGCGCTTCTCTCACATTTTTTTGCCAAAAAAGTGATCCATTGCTTAAAATAAGCGTTTTGATATGTGGAGGCAAAAGAGGTTTTATAGCCCTGATAAGCTCCAAAAGATGTGGGTAGAGTGTAGGCTCACCATTTGCGGTGAAGGTTAAAACATCAAGTTTTTGTTGTGTCTGTGTGGCAAGATAATGCGAAATGGCTTTGACATATTCATGCACAGCAATAGCTTCGTCCATAGAATCTTGAGGTTTAGCACCTTGCAGTTCACAATAAAGGCAGTCAAAATTGCATTGTTTTTTGGTAGGTGAGAGATCAACTCCTAGAGAATATCCGAATCTACGAGAAATAACGGGACCAAAAATGAGATTTTTCATAGTTTGCGTTTAAATAGGGTAGAGTCAAAAATGACTCTAAAAGTTATTTCAGCAAATCATCAACGGTTTGTGCAAGTGCTTTAGCTGCTTCTTGATCGATTTTTTGTAGGGCGGAGAGATTTTTTTGTAATGTCTCATTATCTAGTTTTTTGATTTGTATTTTTACAAATACCATTCCACCTTCGCTTATCCAAGTATCTGTTCGGCTAGCACCTGGGAGAAGTGCCTCAACGCTTTGTCTAATAGCTATCACACTTTCACTCTCGCCATTAGATTCTAAAATGCGTGCTTTTTGTTCTATTTTACCTTGAAGTGTAGTTGCTAATTCTGCTGTGCCTTTAATCGTAGCCTCTTTGATAGCCCAATCTACTTTGTTATTTTTAATTTGTGCGCTACCCACACCATATAAATCTGCATCAGATTTACCAAGCACCCAATTTGGCGCACCCTTAAGACCAAAGTCAGAAGTATTGCCTAACTCATTTTTGCTAGGACAACCTAAAAAAGCTAAAGCTACAAATCCACTTATAAGTAGAGCATATATTTTTTTCATCACAACTCCTCGAAAATGTAAGATTCTAGGCATTGTAGTCTAAAAAACTAAAAACTTCATTAAAAAAGTAGAATGTAAAAGCAAAAGTATTTGGCTTACAAAATATCATAAAAAATTGTAAATGATAAAAATTATTATTTATTACAATTTTATTTACTAAATTCTTTTAGAATGTGTGCATCTTAAATCTTTTTAAGAAATTAACACAAAGGAGGATACGATGAGTAATATTATCGATCAACTTAAACAGATTCAGGCGGACGCACAGGTATTTTATATCAAGGTGCATAACTATCATTGGAATGTTAAGGGTATGGATTTTCACCCAACACATGAGGCAACACAAAAAATTTATGAAAACTTTGCTGATGTTTTTGATGATATGGCAGAGCGTGTATTGCAATTAGGCGGTGTGCCATATGTAACTCTTGCAGACATACTAAAGGTTGCAAAGATTAAAGAAGAAAGTGCGCATAGCTTTAGATCCGAAACAATTGTTAAGGCAATTTTGAGTGATTATGAATATTTTCTTGGTGCATTTAGCGCTCTCTCAAAAAGCGCTGATGAAGCAGGAGATAAGGTAACTGCAGCATATGCCGATGATAAATGTGCACAATTACAAAAAAGTATCTGGATGCTAAAAGCACAGCTTGGCTAATACCCTTAATCCCCACCACGAGGTGGGGAATCTATCTTTTTTTATTTGACTACTCTATTTTTACACTTTCATTAAAAGAGTTCGCGATTAAAGTATCGGCTGAGATCATCAGCAAGGATTGTTACAATAACACTATCTTTGACTTCTTTTGCAAGTTCTAAACATGCATGAATACAAGCTCCCGATGAGATTCCCACTAATACTCCTTCTGTGCGTGCAAGAAGTTTTAGCCCATCATAGGCTTCCTGATCGCTGATTTTATATACTTTATCGATGAGAGAGAGATCCATAGTGTGTGGCACAAAAGTGTTACCAATACCTTCTATGCGAGATTTTACATCATGCTTATTTCCACCTATGATAGATCCTAGCGGATCGGCTAAAACAGCTTGAATGGAGGGATTTTGATCTTTTAAAAAACGCGCTATACCACTAAAACTTCCGCCACTGCCTACACCACATACAAAATAATCAATATTCCCTTGTGTGTCCGCATAGATTTCTTTTGCAGTGTTGATGTGTGCTTGTGGGTTTAGTGGATTCTCAAATTGTCCAAAGGCAATGGCATTTGGCATACTTTCTAAGAGTTCTTGTGCTTTCTCTATTGCGCCTTGCATACCTTCTTGTTGTGGTGTATTAATCACTTCTGCGCCAAGTGCGCGCATAAGGGTTTGTTTTTCAATAGAAAATGTCTCTGGCACCACAAGCAGAGCCTTACACCCAAATTCAATGGCTGCTAGTGCGATCCCAAGCCCTGTATTCCCTGCGGTCGCTTCGATAATAACAGAATCTTTGTGGAGTTTTCCCTCGGCTTTAAACTTCTCAAGGATATGAAATGCTACGCGATCTTTAATCCCACCCGCAGGATTAAAAAATTCGCATTTAGCTAGGATTTTGTTGTTGTTTGGAATAGAAAGCTTATGCAATGCAAGTAGCGGAGTGTTGCCCACAAGTTGCGCAATACTTTGGTAAATCATTGCATTATCTCTTGGCTTGTTCTATGGCATATGTCAAATCATCAATAAGGTCATTAACATATTCTATGCCCACCGAAAGGCGTATAAGATTATCTGTGATACCCACTTTTGCTCGAATCTCTGCTGGAATGGAAGCATGTGTCATAGAGGCAGGATGACACAAAAGAGATTCTACACCACCTAAGCTTTCAGCCAAAACAATAAACTTTGTAGATTCAAAAAACTTTTTGTAATCATATGTTTCTTGTAGTTCAAAGCTTATCATACCACCGCCACCGCGTGCTTGCTCATTGTGAATGCTATATCCTTCATCATCTTTTAAGCCAGGATAATACACTTTTTTTACACCATTGTGTGCGCGTAAAAATTCTGCAATTTGTAGGGCGTTTTCACAATGTCTTTGCATTCTAAGTCCCAATGTCTTAATGCCTCGTATAAGTAAAAAGCTATCAAATGGAGCAAGGACGCCACCTATGCTATTTTGCAAAAAGCCAATCTTTTGGGCAAGGGATTCATCACGCACAACAGCAAGTCCTGCAACCACATCGCTATGCCCTCCTAAGTATTTGGTAGCAGAATGTAGCACAATATCCACACCAAATTCTAGTGGGCGTTGGAGATAGGGTGTCATAAAGGTATTATCTACGATTGTAAGTAGGTTTTTGGCTTTAGCGATTTGGACAAGTTTTTGGAGTGAGACGACACTCATTAATGGATTTGCAGGAGTTTCTATAAAAAGTGCCTTGACTTCTGGAGTTATGGCAGATTCTAAAAGTGCGTAATCACGCATATCCACAATTTCATATGTGATATTAAAATTACAAAATACCTTATCTAAGATTCTAAATGTGCCACCATACACATTGCTAGAGATGAGAATCTTATCCCCACTTTTAAAAAGACTTAAAATTGTGCCAATAGCCGCCATACCCGAAGCAAATGCAAAACCAAATTTGCCGCCCTCTAGTTCAGCAATGAGACTTTCTATACCATCTCGTGTAGGGTTTTTGGTGCGTGAGTATTCATAGCCTAGATTTTGTCCTAATGCTGCTTGAGCATATGTAGAGGTTTGGTAGATTGGAGTATTTACCGCACCAGTTTTAGAATCTGTTGTTAAGCCACCATGAATAAGCAGTGTATCAAGGGAGTTTTGTGTCATCATATAGTCCTTTAGCTTGGAATTTTGGTTTGTGCAAAAAATGACAAAAAATGTGAAGTTGGCATTATAGCTTTACAAACCTATTTTTTGAAAAACAAAAGTCTGTATTTTAGTGTAAAATTCTGTTTGTTATAATCACAAAAAAATTTGGAGTATGATTGTTATGAGAGCGTATGAACCAAAGATCGTCGAATCTAAATGGCAAGAATTTTGGCAAAACAATAATGTTTTTGAGCCAAATGATGATAAGACATTGCCAAAAAAATATATTTTATCAATGTTTCCTTATCCTAGTGGCGCAATTCATATGGGACATGTGCGCAATTATTGTATAGGAGATGCACTAGCACGGCATTATCGACACAATGGCTTTAATGTGTTGCACCCTATGGGTTGGGATGCGTTTGGTATGCCTGCAGAAAATGCCGCTATAGCTAGAAAAATTCACCCAAAACAATGGACATATGCCAATATTGATACTATGCGCACCGAACTTGCGTCTTTGGGATTAAGTTTTTCACGTGATAGAGAGTTTGCTACTTGTGATAGTATATATACGCGTTGGGAGCAAGAATTTTTTATCAAAATGTGGGAAAAAGGGCTTATTTATCGTAAAGAAGCGTATTTGAATTGGTGTCCAAATGATCAGACTGTGTTAGCAAATGAGCAAGTGATTGAAGGAAAATGTTGGCGATGTGATACACCTGTAGTGCAAAAACAAATGTATCAATACTATATTAAAATTACCCAATATGCACAAGAATTACTTGATGATTTACAAACATTGCAAGGGCATTGGCCAAACCAAGTGCTTACTATGCAAAATAATTGGATTGGAAAATCTAAGGGGCTAAGCTTTGCTTTTGTGTTGAGTGAAGATTCAAAGCAAAAGACAGGCATAGAGAGCTTTGAGGTATTTACGACTCGTTGTGATACGCTTTTTGGTGTGACATATTGTGCCATTGCACCAGAACATCCGCTTGTTGATGCGCTATTGCAAAAAGGATTACTAGATTCAGAACAAAAACAAAAAATCCAAGAGGTGCGTAAATTCCCATCAAAAGAACGATCTATGATGGAGAAAGAAGGTTTTGATTTAGGGATAACAGCCATTCATCCATTAAGTGGCGCAGAGATTCCAATTTGGGTAGCAAACTTTGTGTTGATAGAATATGCTAATGGTGCGGTTATGGCAGTGCCAGCACATGATGAAAGAGATTTTGAATTTGCCAAAAAATATAATTTGCCTATTAAACCTGTGCTTGTATCTAACACAGATTCTTTGCCATTTTGTGAAGATGGCGAGTTGATAGAATCTGGAATCTTTAATGGGTTAAAGGGTGCTACAGCACGAGAGAAAATCATTGCATACTTTGAGGAGCAGGGCAAGGGAGTTGGTGTTATAAATTATCGTTTGCGTGATTGGGGCGTATCAAGGCAGCGATATTGGGGTGCACCTATTCCTATGGTGCATTGCCAAAAATGTGGCATTGTGCCAGAAAAGATTGAGAATCTTCCGGTGCTTTTGCCTGATGATGTGGTCATTGATGGCGAGGGTAATCCGCTAGATAAACATCCTACTTGGAAAGAATGCCAATGCCCACAATGTGGTGGTAATGCACAAAGAGAGACTGATACAATGGATACTTTTGTGCAATCAAGTTGGTATTTTTTGCGTTACGCAACGCCTAAGCAGTATTGGGAAGAATGTGCATTTAGAGCAGAGGATATTGCATATTGGATGAATGTAGATGAGTATATTGGTGGGATTGAACATGCGATTTTACATTTGCTTTATGCGAGATTTTTTACCAAGGTATTGCGAGATTTGGGGTATGTGAATCTCAATGAACCATTTGCCAATCTTCTTACGCAGGGTATGGTGCTAAAAGATGGTGCTAAGATGAGTAAATCTAAAGGCAATGTCGTAAATCCAAATGAGCTTATTGCTACCTATGGAGCGGATACAGCGCGACTTTTTGTGCTTTTTGCTGCACCACCTGTGCGTGAGCTAGAATGGAATGATGCAGCCGTGGAGGGAGCATTTAGATTCTTAAAGCGTGTGTGGGAGCGTAGCGAGCATGTAAAGCCATGTAAAAGCCTACCGACTATACAATCCCATACACTCTCCAAACAAGAAAAGTTTGCGCGTAAGAAGGTTTATGAGGCATTGCAAAAATCTCATGATATTTTTAGCAAAAAACAATCTGGATATGCATTTAATACACTCATAGCAGCGTGTATGGAAGCTTTTAACGCATTAGGTGAGCAAGATAATGAGGCTATTTATACCGAAGGATATTTCGTGTTATTGCATATTTTAGAGCCTATCGTGCCTCATATTTGTTGGGAGCTTAGCGATACATATTTTGGGCGCGCGAATTTTGCACCTATTGCGCTTGATATGAATGCACTTAAGAGTGATGAAATGCTTATAGCAGTTACTGTTAATGGCAAAAAGCGTGCTGAAATTGAAGTAAGCACAGATATAAGCAATGATGAATTGCTTGTCCTTGGAAGACAAAGCGTGGCAAAGTGGCTAGAGGGTGAAGTTTTAAAAGAAATTGTAGTGCCAAAGAAACTTATAAATTTTGTGGTAAAAGCCTAGATGAAATATGGTATAACACTACTAGCTTTGCTATTTATGGCGTGTGGCTATGTCCCTGTAGCAAGTTATAGTGATAAGATTTTTGGTGAGGGCGTGTATGTGGAGATTACTATGGATCCACAACTCCCAGAGGCTTCTGTAAGTGCAAAAGATGCGATTAACCTTGCGGTTTTGACACGCTTTAATAATACCTTGTCTTCTAAACAAAGCGCACATAGTATTATTGATGTGCGTGTGCTTTCTGTAAGTAGCACACCTGTAGCGTATGATGAAAATGGTTTTATAAGTCATTATCGTGCCACGGTTAATCTCTCATTTAAGGTGCAAAATATCAATGGTGCAACAATGAGTGCAAGCACTTCAGGATATTATGATTACCCAGCGAGTTCGACATCTGCTTTGCTTATTGAGGAAGCCAAACTTGGTGCGGTTTCAAATGCGACTATACAAGCACTTGATAAGTTTATTTCTCAAATGGCATATTATGGGGCACAACAAGAACAAAAGCAAACACAAAAACAAGAAGAAGCACAAGACCTACCAAGCACAAAGAAATGAATACTCTTAACACAATTATTTTGCGGATTTTACAAGATACACGCAATATGTCTATGGAGCAACAAGCGCGTATCATAGCCCAAAAATTAGAGCATAGATATAAGCTCTCACCAAGAACTACAGATACAAAATCCCAAAACAATTCCATAACCGCCCTTAATATAGTGCTTATTAAGATTATACGCGATCTTTTTGCGCCAAAGGTGAGGGAAAAATATCAAGAATTTTTCAAAATAGGCACAATTCACACTCCACATGGTGCAAAGGAATTAGAGCAACAATGGCTAAAATTTTATAGGGCAAAGGGACATCTTGTGGCACTCAATGCCATTGCACAATGTATGGTATGCGCCTTAAACCTTGCAAAAAACACAAAAGAAAATAATGAGCTTACGCGACTTTTGGCACACCCACAGAATCTTACAGATTTAGAATTTCTTGCACGCCTGTATAATGCGTTTAAAGATTCTAAGCAGCCGCTTTTTGAGCAGGTTTTGCAAGATGCAGAAAAAATGGGACAATATATCTACGAAAGCTGTGTGGCAAAACTTACAAACACGGCACCTAATCCTATTCCGCAGTTTAGTAATAAAGAGCTTGGTGGAATATGTGAAAAATGGAGTATGCAGATTCAGGCATTGGAGGTGGCGCCACGCCATAGCGAGAGTTTAGGAGACAAACAAGAGAGTGATTTGCGCCATAATATTCAAGAATTTCTTAACGCTAAAAATACATTTTTGTGCGTGATACGCGTGTTTAATCATCATGAGATTATAAAAGAATTTGGGCAAGAGGGTTATGCAAGGCAAGTTATTGTGTTTAAGCGTATTTTTTTGGGACACTTTGAATCTTTGTGCCGACATCACGATGTATTTGAGCCAAAAAATGGGGTTTTTTATCTTTTATTAGAGGGTGAAAAACAAGAGATACAACAGCGTTTTGAGACATTTTGTGCGCTTTTAAGGGAGCAGGTTTTTAACTACAAAGAACATAAGCAAACACTCAAATTTGATGGAAGATTGTTTGATAAGCATAGAGATTTTTTGCAAACCCTGCTTGATCTCCGAGCATACATAGGCGAGGTCCAATGAATCTATGGGAATTTTTAGAATCCAAGGGGCAAGAATATGCACCTTTTGATCCTAGACGCGCTCATAGAATCTACGCAAAATTAGCACCAAAGCTACATATAGAGAATCTTAAAGTTATCCACCTTGTGGGCACAAATGGCAAAGGAAGCACAGGGAGGTTTATCGCACTGGGGCTTATGCAGCAAGGGTATAAAGTCTTGCATTTTAGCTCACCGCATTTATGGCATTTTAGAGAGCGTTTTTTTACGCATACTGGTGAAGTGTGTGATCAAACATTGCAACAAGCACACGAGTTTTTGCAACAACAAGACTTTGTTAATGAAGCAAGTTATTTTGAGTATGCGACATTTTTAGCACTTTATATTGCACAGGGTGATGATTTTTTGGTGCTAGAGGCAGGGCTTGGGGGTGAATTTGATTCTACAAGCGTGATAGATTCAGATCTTAGTGTTTTTACGCCCATAGGTTTTGATCATAAGGATTTTTTAGGGACAAGCATAGAATCTATTGCAGGCACAAAGTTGCGTGTTATGGGAAAAAATGTCATTATGGCACCACAACACTATCGGCAATGCGTATCTATAGCCTATGAGATTGCCAAAGATTATCATGCAAGGATTTTTGCGCTAGAGTGTATCAAATCCCAAACACAATATGATGTGCAATATGAGAAATTTTGCCTCACTTTTGGGTTGCAAAATACGCTAGATTCTAGCTTTTGGCAAGGATATGTGGATTATGTATCACGCTATCATCTTGCAGAGTTTTTGGCACAAAATCTTTTGGTTGCAAGTTTTGCTTTGCAATTTTTTGGGATAAAGATAGATTTTTTGACGCTCCCTGCATTGAATCTACATGGGCGATGTGAGTGGCTTGCTCCTCATATCCTGCTTGATGTAGGGCATAATCAAGAATGTGCTAGGGCGTTAAAATCCGTGATAGAGCAAAATTTTAAGCAAAGGCGTGTGATTTTAGTGTATAATACGTATTCTGATAAAGAAGTGCATTGTATTTTAGAGCTATTAAAACCACACATTCAAGAGTTATGGATTTTTCCCTTAACTCATAATCCTCGTGTTATTGCGCGCGATGAGCTCCTAGCGATTTTAGAGGATTTGGGGATTGCTTATAGGGATTTTGTATTTGAAGATATGACAGATTCCAAAGAATATGTCATTTTTGGATCTTTTAGTGTGGTCGCTGGATTTTTAGATATATGGAGAGAGAAATTATGCAAGATAAACTAATGATTTCTATTATTGATGGTGATACTTTTAAACAATTTAGTATTCATAAGATTATAAAGCGTGTGCTTTTGTATGTGGCATTGGCGCTTGGAGTGGCGTTAGTAGTGTATTTTGTGATGGTAAAGTTTTTGGTTAAAGAGCTTGATGGGATTATTGCTGAAAAAAACAAGGCAAGAGAGCAATTCCAAGAACTCTATGAAAAAAACAGCGAACTTGTGCGTAGCATAGAGTATAAAACCAACGAGCTATTAAAGGCAAATACGCAAATTGGCGAGCTAGAAAAGATTGTGAGCATTCATAGAAATTTTGATATAAAAGTCGATAATCAAGATGTCGATCTTGATGCGCTTAGTGATGAACAAAGACAAATGGTTTTAAAGATTATGCCTAATGGTGATCCTGTGCGTGGATACAAGTGGGATCATGCCAAAAATTTGGATAACACCCAAGCACAATCTTTTGTGTATGAAGTCCCAAAAGGCACACCAGTGTATGCGACTGCAAATGGTATTGTTGATAGTCTGAATGCCTTTCAAGGTGGGAGCTATGGTGCGTATGTAAAAGTAGCCCATTCTTTTGGCTTCACATCAACATATGCGTATTTAGATTCTATGGTTGTCAAAAAGGGTGAGTTTGTCGCAAAAGGACAGCTTATTGGCTATAGTGGGCAAGGAGGTAGTGCTAAAAAAGAAGGGCTTTTATATGAGCTACGCTTTTTGGGCACACCGCTTCATACGATTGATTATGCATTATGGGATCTTGATAATTTTAATGCAGTAACCAAAAACAGAGATCGCATTGATTGGAAAAGCCTTGTGTGGGCGCTTGATGATTTGGCACAAATTCACACTTATAGGACTGCACAAGCAGATTCTCAATCTAATAGAGTGAGTATAGAATAGCCTATGAGTAATAAACGCCTGATATTGATGATAACCGATCAAGAAAAGACGCGTTATATCAATATACATTCTGTGTTTAGGCAAGTGGGTTTGTATGCACTGATTTTTTTATTAGTGTGCATTATTTATGGTATTGTTTCTGTGCGTGCGTTTAAGCATGAGATAGCCAATGTGTCTGCCCTCAACCAAAAAATCCTCGCGCAATATGAAAAAACGCAAGAAAAAAATGCGTATCTTAATTTTCAAATCGAGCAAAGATCCGAAGAAATTGGGCTTATAGGAGATAGAGTAGGGGATTTGGAGAGTATTGTAGGTGTGGGAGATACGCGAGATATTGCAGGTGAGGACTTAGGTGAGCGTATCGATGTGGCTTCATTGACAGGTGCACAAAAAGTTTTTGTGATGAAATTTGTGCCAAATGGCTATCCCTTGGATTATTATAAGCGTATTTCTGCCGAGTTTGGCTATAGAATCCATCCTTTATATTTTACAAGACATTTGCACGCTGGAATGGATTTTGCCACCGATATTGGCACTCCCGTGCATGCGACTGCTGATGGCGTCGTAGAATTTGCCAAAATGGGTCATAATGGTGGCTTTGGTAATTTAGTGAAAATCGATCACTCATTTGGTTTTAGGACTTATTATGCTCATTTGAATAAAATTGTCGTTTCACACGGCAGTTTTGTCAAAAAAGGACAACTTATTGCCTATTCTGGCAATAGTGGTGCTAGCACAGGTCCTCATTTGCACTATGAGGTGAGGTTTTTGGATAGTGTTTTAGATCCACGAAATTTCATCGAATGGACAATGAGTGATTTTTCATCAATCTTTGAAAAAGAAAGGAGCGTATCATGGCAATCTTTACTAACGACAATAAACAGCTTGATGGATCAAGCACCTCATCAGGAGGAGCAACTATCATTGCTACAGGAACAACCATAAAAGGTGAAATCGACATAGAGTGTCGTTTACATATTGATGGATATGTTGAAGGAACTATCAATTCCAAAGACACGGTGATGATTGGTAAAAATGGTTTTGTTAAGGGCATTATTAATGCACATGCATTGGTGGTGGCTGGTAAATTTATCGGTGATTGTGTATCTAATATACTTGAGCTTAAAGCACAAGGACGTATTGAGGGGACAATTACGGCAAATGAACTTGTGGTAGAACGCAAAGGTGTGTTTATTGGTGAAAGCAAAGTGCGTGATTCCAAGGAAATACCAAGCAAAGATATTGCCAAGGATATAGATTCTAAAAAGAAAGTTTAGGATTTGATACAGGGTGATATTTACGCACTTTTATCTCAAGAGTGCGCACAAACTAAGGAATTTAAACACGATTTTATTATCGCTTGCAAGGACTATCAAGAGGCGAGATCTTCTTATGAGGTGCTAGAATTTTGCCATAAGCACAGGGATTTTAGTCCTTATGTGCCTTTTATTTTACCAGAGGTGCGTGTGCATTTTGGCGATGATTTGACGCCATTTCGTGAGGATTTACTCGAGCTTTTACAGGTTTTGCGCACATTTTATCAATGCCAAAGCCCAAAAATCCTATGTGCTCCCATTTCAAGTATTTTGTATCCACTGCCTAAGTCAGAATTTTTACAAAGCTTTGTGATTGACAAAACAAATCCGCTAGATTCTCAAGTATTTGCCAAAAAACTCATAAGCTATGGCTATGAGAATGTAGAAGTCGTAGAAATGCCCGGCGAGATTAGTGTGCGTGGTGAGATTGTGGATATATTTTTGCCAAATGCACCTGCTCCATATCGAATCTGCTTTTTTGATGAGAATATTGAGAGCATACGCGTTTTTGATGTAAGCACACAGCTTAGTCAAAAAAATGAGATTGATTCCCTTGAAATCCCTGTTGCACTTTTTGGCGTGGATCAAGATGATATTACGAGATTAGGTGAGATACAATCAAGTGATGAACTTAGTGTAGAAAGTGGTGCATCGTGGTTGTGGCATTTGGGCGATAAGGGTGTGCATTTAAGCAAGTCTTATCCGTGTTTTATCACACAAAACGCGCTTGAGGAAGCCAAAGAATTATATGCCATAGAAGAGGAATTGCAATTAGCATTAGCGCCCAATCATATATATCAAATGCCCCTTATTCCTCGTAGTGAAGCATACGAGGAGATTCTCTTTGCACCAAAGATGTTATCTTCACTCCTTGCACTTCACAAACAAAAAGACATTACACTTATTACGCCAAATTATGCGTTACTCAAATCCTATGGACTTGATTATAGTGTTACGCCACCAAAGCTTTTAGAACCACTTGATATTGATCTCTCGCGCATACATGTTGTGTTAGATTCACAAAATCTCAATATCTTGCATAAAGATTGGCTTATCCTTTCTCTAAATAAAACCCAAAAATCCGCCAAAAAGCACAAAAGATCGCGATTACAGCTTAATGAGCTTAACATAGGCGAATATGTGGTGCATACAGATTATGGGATTGGAATCTTTAAGGGATTAAAAAGCACAAGTGTGTTGGGTGTGGTTCGAGATTTTATCGAGATTGCATATCAGGGAGAAGATAAGCTTTTATTGCCTGTAGATCGCTTAGATATGATAGATCGCTATGTGGCAGATTCTGGAATCTTGCCGATTGTCGATAGGCTTGGTAAAGGAAGTTTTAGCAAGCTTAAAGATTCTGTGCGTAAAAAACTCTTTGAAATTGCTGGGGCTATCATCGAGCTTGCCGCGCAACGCTCACTATTAGAGGGTGTAAAGATTACGAGAGATTGTGCGTTGCTTTATGCATTTGATAAAACTCGCCCCTTTGCCTTGACACAAGATCAAGAGCGTAGTATCAAAGAAATTTTAGATGACTTAGAATCTGGGCGCGTTATGGATAGATTGCTTAGCGGTGATGTAGGTTTTGGTAAGACAGAAGTTGCTATGAGCGCGATTGTTGCGCTTGTTTCACAAGGCTATCAGTGTGCTTTTATCGTGCCTACGACATTGCTTGCTTCACAGCATTATCAAACTCTGCAAGATAGGCTAGGATCACTCACAAAAGAGAATGGGCAACCTATCACAATAGCCAAGATTGATAGATTCACAAAAGACAAAAACACTCTACAGAGGGATTTACAAAGTGGCAGTGTTGATGTAGTCATCGGAACACACGCCATTTTAGGATTAGCATTTAACAAACTTGGGTTAGTTATTATTGATGAAGAGCATAAGTTTGGCGTTAAACAAAAAGAAAAAATGAAGGCATTATGCAAAAATGTGCATACTCTAAGTATGAGTGCTACTCCAATTCCACGCACACTCAATATGGCACTCTCACACATCAAGGGCTTTAGTGCATTGCGCACGCCACCTATGGAGCGCAAAGGTGTGCGAACATTTTTGAAAGTATATGATGAGAAGCTTATACGCGAGGTGATTTTGCGTGAGTTGCGACGCGGAGGACAAGTTTTTTATGTGTATAACAATATCGCGACAATCGCACAAAAAGCAAAGGACATTAATGAGCTTTTGCCAAAGTTGCGCATAGGGATTTTGCACTCTCAAGTAGAAAATGCACATTCTCAAGACATTATGGCGGATTTTGTGCAAAGAAAGCTTGATTTGTTGCTTTGCACAAGCATTGTCGAATCTGGCTTGCACCTACCCAATGCCAATACTATCATCATAGAGGAAGCAAATCGTTTTGGTATAGCGGATTTACATCAATTGCGTGGTCGTGTGGGGCGTGGTGCAAAAGAGGGCTTTTGTTATCTGTGTGTAGCGCGTGAGAGTGCTTTAAGTGATGAAGCCAAAAAACGATTAAGTGCGTTAGAAAAAAATTCTTATTTAGGTAGCGGAGAGAATCTTGCCTATCACGATTTGGAGATTCGCGGTGGAGGCAATTTATTGGGAGAAGCACAAAGCGGACATATCAAAAAAATCGGCTATGGTTTGTATCTCTCTATGCTTGAAGAATGTATCAATCAGCTTAGCGGATTTGGCATGCAAAAAAGCACGCAAGTAGATATCAAGCTTAATATTAGTGCCTATATCAATCCCGAGCTTGTGGGAAGTGATACATTGCGCTTAGAGCTTTATCGTCGATTGAGTTTGTGTGAGAATCTTGCAGAAGTCTATGACATTGAGGGCGAAATTGAAAATCGTTTTGGTAAGCTTGATCCATATAGTATAAACTTTTTAGAGCTCATCAAGATTCGCGTGTTGGCAAATACTTTGAAGCTTAAGCAAATTGCACATTATGGGCAAACTATCACTATCACATATAGCGATGATACAAAAGAGCGTATAGAATCTCCTAGCAAAGATTGGGACGATGTGCTGGGCAGTATTATGACATTTTTACGCAAGAGAGCTGAGGGCAATATATAGGCTTAGATTCTCACGCAAAGATTTGCAGAGAATCTAGCATACAAGAATCTAGCTTTGGTTTATTTTGTGAGGTCTTTGATAAATCTATCAGCGAGGTATGGACCATCACCATTTGATCCAATAAGTTTGATTTTATCAACAATTCCACGGAACAAAGCCTCTTCCTCATGTTGCTCACTTACATACCATTGCAAGAAATTAAAAGTTGGATAGTCTTTGCTTTGCAAGGTGCAATCTACAAGGTTATTGATAGATTGTGTGATTTTTTGCTCGTGCGCATATGTTTTTTCAAACACATCAAGCAACCCATTAAAGTTGGATTCTGGAGCAGCGACTTCTGTGATGATCACCTTAGAATCTGTTTCATTAAGGTATGTAATAAGACGCTTAGCATGTCCGCTTTCTTCATCGGCATGTTGAAACAAAAACAAACCCGCACCATCAAAGCTATTTTCATAGCACCAAGAACTCATACTCAAATACAAATTAGCCGCAAACATTTCTTTTGCAATTTGCTCATTGAGTAGTTTTACAATGTCTTGTGTAATCATTTCATATCCTTTAATGAGAATTTAACATACACATACTAAGTCATACTTTCTGATATTTAGCTTAAATTTTATCATTTTTATGCAATTTTGAGAATTTAGCATAATCTAATACCCACAGATTATTGATTGCAATAGAGTATATTGTGATATGTTGTTTGTTTCATTATGGATTTTTGGCTATGAGTTTGTATGGTATCTTATAGATATGCTCTAAAAATAATATTATAATCGTAATAAATCCAAAAAGGAGCGCATATGTTGATAGATTTCAATGGACACACGCCTCGTGTTGGCAATAATGTATTGCTTTGTGAGGGAGCTAAGATTATTGGGGAGGTGAGTATCGGAGATGATGTATCTATATGGTTTAATTGCGTATTGCGTGGCGATATACATTACATTCAAATAGGCAAAAATACAAATATCCAAGATTTAACCACTATTCATGTGGGATATAGGGATTGTGTGCCTCAAAGTGGTTATCCTACTATTATTGGGGATAATGTAACGATTGGACATAATTGTATCATTCACGCGTGTCATATAGAGGATAATTGTCTTATTGGTATGGGAAGCGTTATTATGGATGGCGTAGTAATTGGGAGAGATTCTATAATCGGCGCTGGATCGGTTGTTACCAAAGGGAAGCATTTTCCGCCACGATCTCTAATCTTTGGTAATCCTGCGAGATTAATTAGAGAATTAACACAATCAGAAATAGAGGAAATCACAGATTCAGCTATGCGTTATGTCGAATGCAAAAACCAATATTTGAAATCTTAGGCTTAGGAGTGCAAGCCTCTACAATTTCGTAGATTGTGCTTTGGTGTATTTTGTATCTTGCCTAGTATGCTTTATGCAATACTTAGGCTTTGTTATGTTTTGCATAAATCCACATTTATATTTATTTTATTCCTTGATATTATGCTTTTTAGCATACCATTCTATTTTATCACGTAGCTCTTGTGGGAAAGATTCTCTATATATGGCTGGGATTGTGGGGTTTAGTTTTTTATCTAGTTTGCCTGCTTCATAGAGTTCATCTAAATATTCTGGTATGTAGTAAGTAGGTGCATTAGGATAGCCTTGTGGGGGAGTTACTGCCAAGATTTTGGCTCGAAGAATAAAATCATTTTTTACCCATTCTTTGTTGTTTTCATTGGATACATCAGCATCTATAAATTCATCCAGTTTGCCTGTGCTAAATGGGATGATGTTATCTGTTCTATTCATAAACTCCTTTCTTGTTTGTTCTGTAGCTCTAGGATCTCTTGGATCTAGTAGTTTTCCTGCTTTGAGTTCATCACCCAGAATCAATAACACATCTCCACTATCCAGGTATCTACCATAATCCATTATCCAATCTACCCCCATTATCTCATCAATATAGGGATACATACCAAATCTATCTGGCTTTATCTTTTTGGCTAGACTCATCATTTGTGTTTTTCGCAATGGATTTTCATATGTGCCATAAAAAAATAGCCATCTGTATAATATCCTTTTTCCCAAATCTCACCTAATTGATGCACCAACACTCTTTTTTGATATGTTCTTGCTGTAAAGCCATCCACTCGTATTGCACTAAACCCCTTTATATCTCCTAGCATACCTGCTGCTATTTCCCACTCTGCCATTGCCAAAAATCCATCGCTTATATGAGCCATTCCCCTATTTGCCTCTACTATTTCATAGAGTTCTCTATACTCTTCATTAATAAGTTTTCCATTTTCATCTACACTAGCTATAGCATCTAATGGTATATCTATGACAGAGCTTCTTATCCCACTTCTAATTACTAAATATTTATATCTTTCTCTTTTTGTTTTTAGTGATTCATAATAGGCTTTTTCAGCTTTAGTCCAAGGAGCTATTTTACCTATAGGAGGTTGTGTAAGATAGAGATTGCGAAGTGCTTGATACTCTTTAAGATGATTTGGATTTGTTTTAAGGCTTGGATCAAAGTAGATAGGTTTGTAATTGGCATAGGGGGAAGATTTCATAATGATATTTGTTTGATGATATATATTTGTTACATATTGGCTTGTTTCTTCTGAAGTATCCATTTTTATTACCTTTTCAATTGGTAATTGTGTGGTCTCATCTTTTCTAAGTGTTGTTCTTTCTTTCTGTAAAATTACCTTACCATCGGAATCCAATGTTATATCTTTATTAAATGCATCTTTTGTTGTCATTGCTTTCTCCTTATTATTTGAATTCCCACAACCAACGACACTATATCCACCCAATATCCCTAATCCTAATACAGATATTGTATGTAAAAACTTTCGTCTATCTATCCTATCCATAATCCATCCTCCATTATTATTGTAGTAGCTAAGCGTCCTATGGATTTAGGGCGTTATTGCTATATTATTTGGTATTGCCATTTTAGCATTACTTTTAGATGATGTGTAGTTTATTGTTTGCACAAGATTTATAAAAGGCGTCATTGCATGGAGATAAAGAGTATATAGAATCTCCAAGGAGATTCACAAAGCTTATTGCGTAATCAGTAGAATCAAAGCCCCTTGTATAGCTAAAATATATTCTTTAGATTCTGTATATTCATATCGAGCCTCACGCAGTGCATCGTAATAGTCTTTATGATATGTGTTTTTTATGTTGTATTCCTGTATTTTGCGTAAAAATTGTGTTTTGTAGTATTGTAGCAACGAATCTAGCAAGTGCATTTAGCTTGTTTGATTGTTTTGTATTTTGGTGTTTATTGGGGATTCATATAAGTTTATGATACAATCTACACGAGATTTTCCTAAGAGGATAGAGGGTGCAATCACGAGAAAACAATGCTTACAAACTCATCAACAAGCACAAAAAGGCGTATTTTGATTATGAAATTTTGGAGACTTTGGAGGTGGGGATTGTGCTTTTTGGAAGCGAAGTGAAAGCAGCAAGGGCTTTGGCAGTTAATCTAAAGGATAGCTTTGTGCGGATTATGAAAGGTGAAGCATTTTTGTTTAATGCGCATTTTAGCGCACTCACACATACAAATACGCATTTTCGCCCAGATGAAAGGCGGACAAGAAAGCTTTTGTTGCATAGGCGTCAGATTGATAAATGGTTTGGCAAAGTTGCCACACAAAGCTTAGCAATCGTGCCACTTAGTATATATTTTAATCACAAAAACATCATTAAGCTTGAAATTGCATTGGCTAGAGGGAAAAAGCTTTATGATAAGCGTGAATCTCTCAAACAAAAAGAACTTAAAAAAGAGGCACAAAGTAGCCTAAAAAATGCCTTGAAAGGATTGTAAATGCGTGCAGTAGTTGATTATGGGGTGCTTGGATTTTTGTTGTTTTTAAGTATTATCGTGCTTGGTGTAGCCATAGAGCGATATTTGTTTTTTAGAACTATCAATGTGCGCGCCTTTGGCGATAAGAGAGTTTTAGAATTGGCGCTTCATAAGCGACTTACTCTCATCGCAACTATTGGATCAAATGCACCATACATTGGGCTTTTGGGGACGGTGTTTGGGATAATGGTAACGTTTGTAGAGATTGGTAGTAACTCACTTGTGGATACGCAAGCTATTATGTCTGGGCTTTCTTTGGCACTCAAAACAACGGCAGCGGGGCTTTTTGTAGCGATACCTTCAATTGTGTTTTATAATTTTTTGCTTCGCAAGGCAGAGGTGATTCTCACGCAATGGGATATTGCGCATAATCCTACGATACATACCCCAAGTAATTATGACATTTAGGATATGAGTATGAAAAAAATTGATTCTCTAAACCTTATCCCATTTATTGATATTATGCTTGTGTTACTTGTTATTGTGCTTACAAGTGCAAGTTTTGTGCAACAAAGTCGTATTGAAGTGGAGATTCCTAAGTTAGAAGAGGGTGTGCAATCTGGTGAAGACGCACAGACACAAGAAGAAATGATTGTTATCAATAAACAAGGGCAATATTTTGTGCATAATAAACAGCTAGATTCACAAGCACTCAAAGCGTGGCTAGAAAGAACGCCCAAGCAGACACAGATTGTCATAAAGGGCGATAGAGAAAGCGGATTGGAGCATTTTTTGGAAGTAAGTGCGCTTTTACAAATGCTTGGCTTTAGCAATGTGTATGTTGTTACGCAAAAACTTCCTCCAAACAAGGAGTGAGATTGCATAATAAACTAAGCGTGGAATGTGTATCGCTACAATGTAAGGAAATAGAATGCAAGAAGTGATTTTTGGTGTCAATATTGTCTTTAGTGTTTTTATGATTGCACTTTGTGTGTGGGATTATAAAAGCTATGTTGGGGGAATCCATAGGGATTTGAAATCGATTATTATGAGCACAGGGGTTTTGGGGACTTTTGTGGGAATCTTTGTGGGGCTTTGGGGTTTTGATACCACACATTTAGAAAATTCTGTGCCTTTGTTGCTTGATGGTTTAAAGACTGCGTTTTATACATCAATCTTGGGTATGGGATTGGCAATTATTTTGGCGATTTTGCAAAAACGCACACCATTAAAAAGCGATGAAGAGAGTAACCTAGAATATTTAGCCAAACAAGCACAGCATTTTACGCATTTGCATGCTTTGCCACAACTTTTGGAACATGTACAGACACTGCCTAGCACACAAGATATTCATAGCTTGTATGAGCGCAATAACGCCCTTATGCAGTCTCAATTTTCTCTTGTAAATCATACGCTCCAAGAGGCGGTTTCACAACTTGCCAAGGGTGCTTCACAAGAACTTATAGGGGCTTTAGAATCTGTGATTAAGGATTTTAATACAAATTTACAAGATCAATTTGGGGAGAATTTTAAGGAGCTAAATAGTGCGGTTGTGAAGCTTTTGCAATGGCAAGAAGAGTATAAGGATTTTGTGCAAGAAAGCAAGGCGCTTTTGATGAGCACACAACAATCGCTTGATAATGCCAAAGACGCACTTTCGCACACAGCTATGAATCTAGAAAAAATTACAGAGCAAAATACCCAAGTGCAGGAATTTTATGCAACTACATTGCGCCTTATGCAATCTTTTGAATCTACACAAAAAGATTTGGCGGCACATCTTGAAGCTATCGCGAGTTTGGAGGGGGATTCTAAGCAGTGCTTACAAAATCTTCAGACATTTTTTGTTACTGCCAATGAGGGTAGTCAAACAGCCAAACAATACCTTAGCATTCTTGTAGAAAACATAGCAGAATATAGCAAGGGACTTGGCGGCACTTTGCAAACGCATATCACACAAAGCGCAGAGTATCTAAAAGAAAGCATAGATTCACATACGCATACATTAGATTCTCAATTACAAATACATAGGGATTCGCTCACGCAACTAGCTCAAGATAATTTCTCAAATCTCAAAGCCTTTAGCAAGGATATCATCGCACATAGCACACAAAATATAGAATCTATCCTCAAAGAATGTATGCAAGTCTTGCAAGCAGAATTTGCCTCACTCACGCAATCTACACATACGCTTATACAAACTTTTGGGAATGAAGCCAAAGAGGGCTTAGAATCTCTTTTGGGGCAGGTTGAAAATTTTGCCCAAGAATCTAAAGCATTGCACACACAGAATCTAGAGGGCTTTAGGACGCTAAAAGATGAGATTAGCACACAGCACAAAACTATCATAGAGACATTTTCTACTCAACTTTTAGGTATGCAAGAACAACACCAAAAGGCATTGCACACTGCCTTGAATGCGGATTTGCAACGCTATCGTGAGGGCATAGATTCTCTGATGCAAGGGATTGATGGGGCTAAAAATCAAAGTCTTGAACTAAGCAAACATCTTGCTGAAAACTTACAAACACAATATCAACAAGCACATACTTATATCAAATCCCTTGCACTAGAATATCTCAAGGTGTTACAAAAACTTAGCAAAGAATCTGTGCGTATCCCAAAAGATACAAGCACGCAAATCCTTGCAGAGTTTGGAAGTTTCCAAAAGCAGATTATGGATTCTATGAGTAAAACCCAAGGCGATATTACCCAAAATGTCGCGCATTTGCATAGTTTGTATGAGAATCTAGGGCAACATATGCGTCGTGCATTGCAAGATAATGCCACACTCTCTGAAGATATGCAAGATTCACTACGCAACCTTGATAAAGCAATGAGTGCGAGCGTGGATAGTTTTTGGCAAAACTATGAATGGTTTTTAGAGCGTATCAAAGAACTTATTGGCACAAGGCGTTAGATTATGGATAGACACTCTTCACATAATCATTGGATTAGTATCTCTGATATGATGGCAGGGATTATGATGATTTTTTTGCTCATTATGATTTCTTTTATGTTGCTTTCGCAAAAAGATCAAGAAATGCTAAGCCAACAAAACAAAACACTTAGCGAAATGAATGATAAAATGCGCTCTATCGCCCAACATTATTCAAATCTACAGGCAGAACTTTATATAGATTTGCAAAAAGAATTTTCCAAAGATTTGGCGCGTTGGGACGCACAGATTGATACAGATAATACTATACGATTTAGAGAACCTGAAGTGCTTTTTGACACGGGCGATAGATATGTAAAACAAAGATTTAAGGATATTTTAGATGACTTTTTTCCTCGCTATGTGCGTATCCTTTCGCTTCCAAAATATCAAGCAAATATTGAAGAGATTCGCATAGAGGGGCATACTTCGAGTGGTTGGCAAAGCGCAACTACACTAGAAGATAGGTATCTTGGTAATGCAGAACTTTCACAAGCTAGGGCATTTGAGGTGTTAAAGTATTGCTTTAATCAAAAAAGCATAGATTCACAAAAGCCTTGGCTTATAGAGGTTTTGCGCGCAAATGGCTTAAGTTTTGCCAAGCCATTAGAAAACGACGATAAGTCTCGCAGGGTGGAATTTCGTGTCATAACAAAAGCCGATAAGAATCTCCAAGCAATTGTGGATTTAAGCAAAGAGCTTGGGATTAAATAACCTTTTTTTAAGTATTTTTTTGGAAGAATTCCAAGTTTTAAGTTAGCACAAAGGACACAATAATGAAAAGAACATACCAACCACACAACACCCCAAAGAAACGCACACATGGATTTCGCGTAAGAATGAAAACAAAAAATGGACGCCGAGTAATCAACGCAAGACGCGCTAAAGGTAGAAAACGACTTAGTGTGTAAATATTTATATGGGAGCATTGAAGGTAGATTCTCTAAAGAATAAGCGTGAGTTTGATTGTATCTTTAGAAATGGATCTCGCTTTGATACTCCATACTTTAGCCTTTATATTTTATTACCCAAGCAATTAACTCCCAAAATTTCCCAAAAAGCTTTTAGAATCTATCAAGATATACAATCTCGCAAGGCTGATGTATATTTAGGATTGAGTGTGTCAAAAAAGATTGGGTGCGCACCCAAACGTAATCTTTATAAGCGGAGAATGCGTGCATTGTGTCAAGATGAAAGCTTTAAGGGGCTTTGTCTTGTGTTTGTGCCAAAGATTGGGATTAAAGATCTTTCTTATGCGGATTTTGCCACGATGTGCCACAAAGCACTCAAATACACATACAAAAAATCTCAAAATATAGTAAGTAGAGCGTATGCGTAGCGTTTTTAGTGCATTGGTGCGTTTTGCTATCATCGCGTATCAAAAAAGCTTCTCAATCTTTTTGGGACGACAATGTAGATTCTATCCGACTTGCTCGCATTATGCATTGTGGCTTTTTGATTTTGATAGACCTTTTGTGGCGTTGTATAAATCGTGTGTGCGTGTTTTGTCTTGCAATCCACTTCATAAAGGCGGCATTGATTATCCTACAATGTCTTTAACACTAAGGTTATACTTTCCTACACAAAAGCAAAAAACTATCAAATATTGGCTCATACCCTATAAAAATCCTTTGTTTTTGGTTACAATTTCATACCCAAAACAAATACGATGTTTGTTTGTTATAATCAAATCTTTTTAAAGGCATTGCTATGTATTATCCAAACCCAAATCAACATAACAACGACAATACGCCATTAGGGCGTATTATGCTTGTGGTGGTGTTAAGTATCGCTTTTTTTGGCATATATATGTATCTTTTTCCACCCAAGCAATCAAACACAAAAGCTCCAGTAACCACGCAAAACACTCCAGTAGATTCTGTATCGCCTATAAGTGCAAGTCAAGCACCAGTTACCAAGGACGCATTACAACAAGTTAGCACCCATAATCTTGCAATCAAAGATTCTCTTATTGCCATTATTGAATCTGAAGATTTTGAGATAGAAATAGACGCGTTAGGGCGTATCCGACAAGTTTCGCTGAAGGACAAAAAATTTACACATGATGAACAAGAAAGCCTCTTTAGTATCGTGGGATCGTGGCTAGGTTTTGGTAGTAGCAAAAAAGAGCATATTGAGAAATTACCACTTTTTGGGGATTTGGAGCTAAAGCCTCTTGAAATGCGCTTTAGTGATGTGGGAATCAACAAAAAAGCTTACAATACACCATATGTGCTACAAAAAACCTCAAACCAAGGCAATCGCATTGCATTTGATGGAGAATCACAAAATATCGTGCTAACCCAAGATCTTGGCGATGTGCGTATCACAAAAACCTTAACTTTTTATCGCAACCTTTCATATGATGTGCGTATAGAGGTGAGTAATCCAAACCTTGAATATTTTATTAGCAATGGTATGCGACCTATGGGAGATAAAGATACATATGCCTTTAGGGGTGTGCTACTCAAAAAAGAAGATGGATCAATCCAAAAGATAGAAGATGGCGATGGTGAGCGCAAAGACTTTCCTAAGGCAAGTTTTGTTGCGAGTGTAGATAGGTATTATACGAGTTTGTTATTTACGCCTGATGTTGCCAAAGGATTGTATATTAGTCTAGATTCTGATGGGAGCAAAAATCCTATGCCATATGTGCGATCTAGCGGCGAGAGTGTATTGCAAGGATATATCGGACCAAAGGATTTTAAAATCTTAGAATCTATTAACCCAAACCTTACTGATGTGGTGGAATATGGTATGATCACATTTTTCGCACGTTGGGTATTTTGGCTTTTGGCATGGCTATATGATGTATGTGGGAATTGGGGTTGGTCAATCGTGCTTTTGACGCTTATTGTTCGTGTGATTTTATATCCGCTAAGCTATAAAGGTATGGTATCTATGCAAAAGCTTAAAGATTTAGCGCCAAAAATGAAAGAGATTCAAGAGCGTTATAAAGGCGATCCCCAAAAGCTACAAATGCATATGATGGAGCTTTATAAAAAGCACGGGGCAAATCCGCTTGGTGGTTGTCTGCCATTGCTTTTGCAGATTCCAGTATTTTTTGCCATTTATCGTGTGCTTTATAATGCCATTGAGCTTAAAAATTCGGCTTGGATTTTTTGGATTAATGACCTTTCGGCTATTGATCCATACTTTGTGCTTCCAGTGCTTATGGGCGTGAGCATGTATGTTTCCCAACGCCTTACCCCTTCAAATTTTACCGATCCTATGCAGGAAAAAATCTTTAAAATGTTGCCGTGGTTTTTTATGGTATTTTTTATCATTTTCCCATTCCCTGCGGGATTGGTGCTTTATTGGACAATAAACAATATTTTTTCAATCATTCAACAAATGTCCATTAATGCTATGCTAGAGCGCAAAAAACAGGCACAAATTGCACAACACCATGCACAAAATCACTTCAAAGAGCATAAGGGAGGTAAAAAATGAAAAAAATCGTAGCCAAAACACTCCAAGATGCCCTTTTAAAAGCTTCGGAGGAATTACATTGTTCGGTTGTGGATTTGGAGTATGAGATTGTCCAAAACCCTAGTAATGGGATTTTGGGTATAGGTCGCAAAGACGCGATTATTATTGTTGATGAAAAAAAGATACAGCATACCCCACGCCATACCTCACAAGAAAAATTTGAAAAACCCACCAAAAACACTTATACACAAGAAGAGAGCATTTGGGGCGAGGGCTTACAATCAAAGCCTACACGCATACAAAATCTAGGACATAGACGACAACATATGACACCACCAGCAGAGGATTTAGAATCTGCTTATGCGTTTGAATCGTATGCTGAAGTTTCCACAACTAGCGATAAAAATCACAAAAATCCTGCACACACATCATATTCTCAAGAAGTTTTTGATGAGATTAAAGCAGAGGTGATAGAGCTTTTTAGCTATCTACCTTTTGCTATAGATTCTATTAATGTCGAGCCGTATAAGGAAAATGTGGTTGCTATCACGCTTGATGGTCCTGATTGTGCGTTACTTATCGGAGAGAAGGGCTATCGTTACAAGGCAATCTCATATTTGTTGTTTAATTGGATTCACCCTAAATATGGCTATGGTGTGCGCTTAGAGATTGCAGAATTTTTGCGCAATCAAGAGCAAATGATTGATGCGTATTTAGATGGCATTATTCGCATTGTCCGCACTGAAGGCAGGGCGCAAACAAAAGTCCTAGATGGAGTGCTTGCCTATATTGCGCTTGGTAAATTGCGTGTGATTTTCCCTCATAAGTATATTTCTTTTCGCCTTAATGAGGAAGGGCAACGATATATCATTATCAACGATTTTAAACCTCTCTAATGCAGTTAGATTCTACAATTGTAGGCATTTCTACAGCCTCTGGAGTTGGGGCTATAGCTATCGTGCGCCTAAGTGGTGCGCGTGCGCTAGAGATTACACTCACACTTTCTAAACGCACTACTCTTATACCACGCCATGCAACACTTAGCTATGTGTATGATAATGCTTCTAATCCTATAGATCAAGCGATTTTATTATATTTTCAAGCACCAAAAAGCTATAGCGGTGAAGATATTTGTGAGATTCATTGTCATGGTGGTGCGGTGTGTGCAAGGCTTGTAGTAGAAAGGGCTTTGGAACTTGGTGCAGTGTGTGCGCGAAGTGGAGAATTTACCAAACGCGCTTTTTTAAATGGGCGTATTGATTTGGCACAAGCTCAAGCTATTGCAGGAATTATCAACGCACAAAGTGCTTCTGCGACACAGATTTTAGTGCGTCAGCTACAAGGCGAGGTGAGCGCATTTGTCCATAAAGTGCGTGATCAGCTTATCGAACTTCTTGCTTATAGTGAGGCAAATATCGATTATAGTGAAGATTTAGATGAAGACACAAGCTTAGCTATGCAACAAAAGCTAGAGGCACTCTCTCATACCTTGCAAGTTGTGTATCAAGATTCTATACACAGAGTGGGGCTTGTTGAGGGCTTTAGGCTTTGTATAGTTGGTAAACCAAATGTAGGCAAAAGTTCACTATTAAACGCACTTCTAGCCTTTGATCGTGCTATCATTTCGCCTATAGCTGGGACGACACGCGATACTATAGAAGAGAGTTTGTATATACATGGCACACTTGTGCGTTTAATCGACACAGCTGGGATACATCATAGCGATGATACAATTGAGCAAATCGGCATAGAGCGCAGCATTGCAGCTATGGAGCAAAGTAATATCATTATCGCGCTTTTTGATGCTTCTAGGGCGTTAGATTCAGAGGATTATGCGATATTAGAAATACTACAAACCCAAAAAGACGCGCAAGTGCTTATGGTGCTTAACAAATGCGATATGCCAAAAGCCCTTGATACACAATCTCAAGCCTTACTTACACAAACACTTCACGCCTTGCCACATCAAGCGAGTTCAGAAGTGATTGAAATCTCAAGTAAATGTGGCAAAGATGAGGCATTTACTCATCTAAACCCACATAAGATTCTTGATGCTATTGGGCATATGCTAGATAATGAGCAAAAACACGATGCGTTGGTGCTAAGCTCAAGTTATCAAATCACACAAATTACAGCTACAATCAATGCCCTAAACCAAGCAGCATTAAAGCTAGAAAGTGGGGAATTGGAGCTATTTTCTTTTCATATCAATGAATGTATCAAGGCAATTAGCGCTATTAGCCGACCATATGAATACACACAAATGCTTGATGCGATGTTTGGGGCATTTTGTCTAGGGAAATGACAGGCTTTTGCCACTCTATAGCGCAATCGCCAAAAGATCGCATTATCTTGGGTGGCAAAGAGATTTTTATCAAGCGCGATGATTTATTGGATTTTGGAATCACAGGCTTTAATGGCAATAAAGCGCGAAAATTTTTAGAGTTATTGTATTGTGATTTTGAGAGCATTGTAAGCTTTGGGGGCAATCAATCTAATGCTATGCAAACTTTGGGCGCACTTGCGTATGCACATAATAAAACATTATATTACATCACGCCCACGCCACCAAAATTTTTATATGATAATCCTATGGGAAATTATGCTTTTGGGCTTTCACATAATGTGCAATATGTGTTTGCACCATCTGGAAGTAGGGTAGAGCAACTTAAGACTCTTGCGCACAAAGTGTATGCACAAAACAATTCACACACTTGTTTGTTTATCCCGCAAGGTGGGAGTGAAGCATTGGCACAGAGGGGCATGTATGCCTTGGTGCAAGAATTAAGCAAGACATATGGCGATGAGATTCTTGTTTTTATGAGTGCTGGAAGTGGTGTAAGTGCGCGAAGTTTTTTACAAGCACAAAAAACATACAGCCACAATATGGATTTTGTTGCATTGTGTTGTGCTGGAGATATTAGCGGAGTTCCTCGTAGGTTGTGTGCAGATTTTGCTTTTGGGACATTACATAAGGAAATATGGGCTATGTATCACAATCTTATAGCACAGGGTATTGTGTTTGATTTGTTGTATGATTGTGTGGGATTTGTGCTTTTGGAGCATGCCTTAAATCAAGGATATTTTAGCGATGAGGACTTGGCAAAGACATGGGTATTTGTCCATAGCGGTGGGTTATTGGGCAATGCTAGTCAGATTCTGCGTTATGAGAGAAAATTTGGTGTTTCTTTTTAGCCACATATAATATTTTGGTATATAAATCTTATTTGTTTAAGAATATTTCAAGGTTTTAAAAATAAAATTCTTTTTGAAAATCATTATTATAATGGTTTTTAAAACTAACCTTACATAAGGAGGGATTATGTATTATAGGTATGTAACTAGTGCATTTTTAGCAAGTATAGTATTTATAAATTTTGGTTTAGCTAATGAGGAAGGCGATCAAGAAATGCATGATAGAGTGCAACTGCGTTCAGTAACAACAGCAACAGGATTTAAACAAAAGATTAAAGATGCTCCTGCTTCAATTAGTGTCGTGCCAAAAGAAGAGATTCTCACGCGTCCTATTCGAGATTTGGGTGATGCAGTGCAAAATGTCCCTGGTGTCGATGCGAGTGCAACTAAAACCGGCGATACAAGTATTTCTATGCGTGGATTAGGTTCGGATTATGTATTGATTCTTATAGATGGTAAGCGACAAAATGTAAATTCTGGATTCCATAGTAATGGATTTCAGGGTTTTATGAGTGCTATGATACCACCTGCTTCGATGATAGAGCGTATCGAGGTTTTGCGTGGTCCTGCTTCTGTGGTATGGGGTAGTGATGCGATGGGTGGTGTAATAAATATCATTACCAAGAAAAATCCCAATAAGCTTACAGCAAATATCATGCTAGAGACTAGAATCCAAGAGCATAATACAAACTGGCAAAGCAATGCCCAAGATAGAAAATATGGTAGCTTTGGGAATATGTGGGGGATTAATGGGTATCTTGCCACACCTATTGTCAAAGACAAGCTTTCATTAAGTGTGCGAGGGAAATATCAAGATTCTGGAGCGAATCTATTTTTTATTCCAAGTAGCATAACGCTCACTCCAAATGGCAATGGAGTGATAAATCCATATACCACACACTCTCCCACAGGCTATAGCACTTGGACACTTGGATCGAGGCTCAATTATTCACCAAGTGCTAAAAATAATTTCTACCTTGATGGAGAGTTTATCAATCGTGTAAGTGGTAGTTTAAATACCTCTGGTAATCGTATAACTTCTATTAGCACCAACACCAAAACAAATGTTATTGTAAATCACGATGGGGATTATGACTGGGGTAAAACTACTACATATCTTCAATATATGAATACTAGGAGGATTCCACACGCGAGTGATGTAGTTGTAGGGGCAGATTCTGGAATCTTAAATTGGAGTAGTATGCGAGAGAATCAAAATTATGTCTTTGATTCAAAATTTCATAAAAAAATATCTTTTGATACAGCTGGGCTACTTGCGATAAATGGTGGTGTGTATTATATGTATGAAACATACAAAAACTATTCAGATGCTAGAGGATTACTCACCCAACATCAAGCCGCAGCTTATGCAGAGGGTGAATATACCTTTAATGAATATGTTTCTACAAGTCTTGGGTTGCGCTATAACTATTCTAATATCTATTCTGCCACGCCAAACCCACGCTTTTATGTGAATGTCAATCCGACTTCTTGGTGGACTATCAAAGCAGGTATTGCCAATGGTATGAAAATCCCAAGTATTACGCAACTTGGTAATGGGTTTTTATATAGTGATACGACGACAGCGTATTATGGCAATCCTAATTTACAAGCTGAAAAAAGCTGGAATTATGAGCTAAGCACGATTTTTGATGTCAATCCCGGATTTTTTACATTGACTGCGTTTTATACGGACTTTAGAGATAAAGTTTATGCACAAGAATTTGGAAACTCTGGCACCGGTGCAATAAATGGCGATGTATTACCTAATGGTGAGCGATGCACCACTGGATCAACTTGTGTATGGTATACAAATGTAGATAAGGCACTCACAAGAGGGCTTGAAGCAAGTTTTGAGATGAATCCAATCTATGGCATAGGTTTTAACATTAACTATACATTTGCTGATAGTAAGCAACTATCTGGAGCACAGATGGGCTTACCGGTTAATTACCTCTCGAAACATACGCTTAATACAAAGCTTTCTTATAAGCCTAATAGCTTTTTTGATACCTATGTGCGTGTGCAAGGTAAATTTATGACTCCTATTAGTCAAACAAGCAATAGCGGTCAGGCACCAGCAGCACGGGCATTGTATGGGACATATTATAAAGATTATGCGATTGTGGATTTAGGTTTTAATTTTCATTTGCAAAAAGAGCTTACACTTAGCGCTGTGGTAAATAACCTCTTTGATGTAAATTTTGCCGATGTTACTGCGGTTGGTAATAATTACTCAAATATGTATGGTGTATATTTGCCAGGTAGAAACTATTGGATAAGCCTACGCTATGGATTTTAGGTCATCACTAAAATCTTAGAATCTTTAAGGAGCAAGTATAAATACTATCAATAAGCCTATATCTTGGAATACTCAAGATTTTGAGCAAGGAAAGGTGAAAATTACGCCACTAGCGCAAAATGCCTTTGCAAAAGAAATTCAGATTCTTATGGCAAAAGATAGCGTGATGAAAGAGCATAAAGCACCATTTCCTATTAGCGTGCAGGTGTTAAAGGGAAAAATTTGGTTTGAGGTAGAGGGGGAGCGCTTCGTATTAGAGGCGCTTGATATGATTGCGTTGCAAGCAAATGTCCCACACTCGCTAGGAGGCTTAGAAGATAGTATCGTGCGCCTTAGTCTCGCACAAAGTGATAGTGTTGTGCGAGTAAAAACCCTGCTTACATAAAAGTATGCAGTAAAAATTTGCTAAGTGCTAGATTCTAAAAGCCACCATATATTTAAGAATTCTTGTTTTATAATATAATAAAAAGCATTGTATGCTTATGAACATATGGAGGTTTTTACATGGAGATTGTTAGCATATCCGAAAACCCAACTCTTGCAAAGAGTAAAAAAATGATGTTTGGGGGGTTTCTTGGGTATATTATTTTAAGTTTGTTTTCGATTATATTTCCGTTTATAAGTATCGTTACTGCTTTGGCTGGACTTGTGTGTATCGTGGTTGTTTTTATAGGGCTTTATCATTTTAGCAAGATTGCCAATACATTTATATTTCGGTATGGTATATATGTGATTTTATCAAATATTGGCTACCAATTTTTTGCACCTTTTATGCTTGGGTTTTTGGGGATTGGTGATATAATGTTCTCAAACACTCAAGCTTATGTGATTTTGGGTATTGTAGTGTTGTTGGGTGTTGCGACTTTAATCTTAAGTATGTATTTGCAATATAAGATGAGCATAGAGATGAGCTTTTTAACAGGTATTAAAGCATTTATTACCGGCTATAAGCTTTGTGTGATTTATGTTGTAGGATTTATATTATTATGTGTAGCATTTATTTTTATGTTTGTGGATTTTTTGAATAGTAGTCCGCTTTTGGTAAGTGCCTCAATGTTTAGTGGTAGCGAGTATTTGTTTGTTAAATTTATGGAAGCATATAGTTCTGCATCTACGATTATGATTGGTATTTTGTTGTTGTTGTTTTGTGTTGGTATCGTGAGCTTGGGATTTTTGATGCTAGGACTTTTTAGAATTGAGTATACCAAAGTGCGAGAGAGGATTAAGTAGGGTTACCCAAAAGGGGGTTTAGATTCACGCTTTTAATAGTGTGCGCTCTCCCTGTGGGTTTTGGAGTTGTGCGCTAATATTTTCTAAATAAAAGACTGCAAAACTCGGATTTGTAACTTCCTTGTATATCTCTTTCACAATAGGGTATTTGGCAAACATCGCTTCTTTGACATCAAGATGTTGTGCTATCCTTGCTTCTCCTCGCAAACGCAAAAAACTTCCATCTTGATTACAAGCGCAATACTCTATACCCGAATGATTTTGGATATGTTTGTAAAAATTTTTTGTTGTAGCAGTGGCAAAGTAGATTCTATTATTGTGGCAGATGATACTTTGCACGGGGCGCACTCGTGGATTACCACAAGTTCCCTTAGTGCTTAAAAAACCTAATCCACAATCATCGATAAATGCTACGATATCTTGTAAATTTTGCATTTATTTTACCGCTGCCAAAGCTGCATCATAATTTGGTTCATTAGTTACTTCACTAACGATTTCTTTATATACGATTTTACCATTTGGATCAACTACAAATACCGCGCGTGTTAGAAGCCCTTCAAGTGGTGATCCTGCCAAAACTACTCCATATGCTTCACCAAATGCCTTTGTTCTAAAGTCGCTTAATGCACTAACTTTGTCGATACCTTCTGTGCTACAGAATCTTCCTTGTGCAAAAGGTAAGTCTAGCGAAATGACAAATACTTCAGCATTTGATAAGCTTGCTGCTTTTTGGTTAAATGTGCGTGTTTGTGTAGCGCATACACCTGTATCAAGTGAAGGCACGACATTGATAATTTGGAATTTACCACTTGCACCACCCACGCTTTTGACACTCAAATCTCCAGCGACAAGATCAACTTTTGGTGCGTTATCCCCTACATTAAGAGTTTTGCCATTTAAACTTACTGCATTTCCTTTAAATGTTACTGACATTGGATTCTCCTTAGTAAATAAAAGTATTGAGATTGTATCTTTTGATAAAACTTGCTACAATCTCGGATGAGATTTTAGCACAAGGTTAGTAATTGAAGAATAAATCATATTTGCTTGATACCTCTGTGATTTTAGATGATATCCAAAACATTGTCTATCTTTATCAAAATGGAGCAAACACTCTTTTTCTTTCTGATACAATCATTGATGAACTTGATAAAAAAAAGGACTTGATGAATGAAATGGGGTATTTTGTGCGAGAGTTTTTTAGGAATCTACAGACACCAGAAGATTCTAAATCTACAATAGCGCCGCTAAAAAATGATTATATCCGAGAGATATATTTTTCGTATGATACGCACTTGATACCTATCACATTGATTTATCGCCCACATTATGATATACCACATCAAGAGCATAGCTTTAATGATACAAAAATCATAGCCATTGCCAAAGATTATAATTTAATCCTTTTGACTAATGATATTTCGCTAAAAATCCGCGCCCTCACGCAAAATTTACATGCCCAATCACTTTTTAGGGATCGTGTTGAGAATCCTCAAGATATAGATTTTTGGCATACCTTTGAGATTCACAAAGATGAGAGTCTAAGCACTTTTGAATCAAGCAAAGAATTTCAAGTCTTAAAAAATTGGAGTTTATTAGAGCTTATAGAATTAGATAATACAGATTCTGCACTCTATCGCACTGGCAAAAAACATTTTGGTTTAAAAGTCGATGGCAAGTGTGAAATTACTGATTTTGATGAGATTATCACAGAGCATAAACCTTATATCATTCCTACAAACTTAGAGCAAAAAATGCTTTATGCTATGCTTTTACATCCAAAAAATCTTATTAGCATTGTGACAGGTGCTACTGGTAGCGGAAAGACACTTATTGCGCTACAAGCGGGATTAAGTTTGCTTAAAAGTGGTAGCGTAGAGGGGATTGTGTATTTGCGTAATACCGTAACTGCTAGCGACAAAGAAGCAGAATTAGGATTCCGTAAGGGTGATGAAAGCCAAAAGCTTGGATATTTTATGTATCCACTCTATAGTGCTATAAATTGTATGATTGATAAGCTTCAACAAGGTTCTTTAGCTAAACGCATAGAATATCGTGGTGAGGTTAAAACGATAGAAAAAATGGAGGCAACAGAATATTTTTTACAAAAACATAAGATTGAAGTTTTAGACATTGCACACGCGCGAGGTATTACAATTGCAAATAAATTTGTAATCTTTGATGAAGTCCAAAACGCCTCAAATGCAACAATAAAGCTTATTGGGACAAGAATAGGCGATGGGAGTAAGATTGTCTTTTTGGGAGATTGGGCGCAAATTGATCACCCTTATCTTAGTAAATTTCGCAATGGTGCATTAAGTCTCCTCCAAAAAGCCACTAGCGATACTATGATAGCCGCCATACAGCTACGACAAACTATTAGGAGTGATATAGCCAAGTGGTTTGGGAGCTTTGAATAGCACTAGCCAATCATTTTGGTCCTATGTGCTAATATCCCAGTGATATTTAGCGCAACTGCCACACATAGCACTATAATAATCCCATATGTATAGCTTTCAAAATGATCGTGCAAAAGTCCTATAGCAAAAGGACCACTTGCCGCTATGAGATAGCCAAACCCTTGCACCATAGCAGAAAGTTTTGTAGCAACCATAACCGAACTACTTTTTTGAGAAATAAATAATAAAGCCAAACCAAATACGCCACCCATAGGAGCGCCTATGCAAACAATTGCTACATATATTGTCCATTGACTTTCGCCAAGTAATACGCACAAATACCCAATCACATATAGGCTACACAAAAATGCCATATATAAGCTTTTGTGTTTTTCGCGTAATACACCTAACAACAAAGGACCAAAGAATGCTACAGGCACACACACAAATTGTGAATACAAAAGCACTTTAGTGCCATATTCAAGCCCATAGCCTTTTTGTGCAATAATTGCAGGAAGCCACGCAAATGTGCTATATGCTAAGAATCCCTGTAAGCCCATAAAGATTGTAATTTTCCACGCACCTATTTCACGCATAAGACTTTTTGTGTGTTTGTGTCGTATCTTTACTCTTGAAATACGATTGTTGCGTATTTCTGGAAAATATAGCATAAGAGCAAGGATACTAAAAATAAGCCAAAATGCCAAAGTATGTGGCACACCGATACTATATGTTAAAGGTAAAGCAAGCCATATGCCCATAACCGAAGAGAGATTTAGCACAAAAGAATAAAGCGCCATCATTGCTGTTGTATGTTTTGGAAATTTTTTCTTAACAAAGCTAGGCAAAAGGACATTAGCTACTGCAACACCAGCACCGATAAACGCTGTGCCCACAAATAATCCAGTTATGCCACCATAGCTACGCCCAATCTCGCCCAATACAACAGCACAAAGCGCACTAAAGAGAATCTTTATATCCGAAAAATACGATACGATAAACGAAACACTTCCAAAGGCAATGATAGGAATCGCACTTAAAAATCCAAACATAGCCGATGAGATACCATAATGTTCCCTAATGCTTTCTATCATAGGTCCTAATACATTAATTGGAGCACGAAGATTGAGTGAGATAGTTATAAGTATCGCGCAATTTAGCCAAAAATACCATTTTTTAGACATTATGACCTCCTTCATTATACGCCCTAATAATCGCTGGGAGTGTAACACAATTTTCTTACTTTTTGGGCATTAATCCATAAAAATATAGCGTTTCTAGCGTGTAGTTTTTTCTCATGATTATGGATATGGCTTATATACCCTTTGGGATTTATCAAAAATCTATTATACTACCATACCTTAAAACACAAAACTTATATGAGGAGAGGTAATGAAGTTATGTTGGAATACTTTTGATACGCGTTGGATGCTTTCGCTTTTTGGCACTGCGGTTGGTGCTGGAATCTTGTATTTACCTATCAAAGCTGGGGTTGGTGGTTTTTGGCCTATCGTGGTTATGTGTATCGTGATTTTTCCTATGGTGTATTTAAGTCATAGGGCGCTTAGTCTGTTTGTATCACAAGCAGATGGTAATAAAGACATCACACATGCCGCAGAGGAATATTTTGGGCGTGGGGTGAGTGTTTTTATCTCAATATTGTATTTTTTTGCAATTTTTCCTATTTGCTTGGCATATTGTGTGGGGATAACAAATACGGTTGAGAGTTTTATTTATAATCAGATTCTGCCACTTTGTGGAGAACCTCACGAAAGTAGTATCGCGCAATTTATACAAAGTATTTATACTACTTCTATCAATGAAAAAGGGCAGTCTATCCATAAAATTATGCCTATGTATCGTGCATTGTTGGTGTTTTTGGGCGTGAGTGCTTTTATGGGGGTTATGCTTTTTAGTGAAAAATTCATTACCAAAATGTGTGAATCGCTCGTATATCCTTTGTGTATCGCTCTTTTTGTTTTTTCTGTATATCTTATTCCTCATTGGTCATTTGATAGTTTGTCTGTTGTTCCTAGCTGGCAAGAGTTTCTCGTCGTTGTATGGCTTACCTTGCCTGTGCTTGTTTTTTCTTTTAATCATTCTCCAGCTATTTCTACATTTGCACTTAGTGTTAAGCAAGAATATGGCGCTCAACATGCACAAATGAAGTCTAATCAGATTTTGTTTTCAACATCGAGCTTATTGCTTGTGTTTGTGATGTTTTTTGTGTTTTCATGTGTCTTAAGCCTTAGTCCTGATGAGCTTGTGCATGCTAGAGAACAAAATATTCCAGTGCTTTCGTATTTTGCTAATAAATTGGATCAGCCTCTAATCGCATATGGTGCTCCTTTGATTGCATTTTTGGCTATTACGACATCATTTTTTGGGCATTATTTTGGTGCGCGTGAGGGAGCATATGGCATAGTGCGTAAATGTTGCAAACTCGCAGGTAATGAGAATCCAAATCTTAAAGTAATTTCTGTGGCAAGTGGCATTGTGATGTATATCATTATGCTTGTAGTTGCATATTTTGATCCTAGTGTCTTGGATTTTATTGAAAAGCTTGGTGGTCCTATTATTGCAGTTATTTTATTTTTGATGCCAATTATTGCGATTTGGAGCATATCTAAACTTAAGAAGTTTAAAAATCCATTCCTTGATGCTTTTGTATTTATTACAGGGATTCTAACGGTTCTTACCACTATCTATAGTTTTTAGGCATAAGTAATGTCAAGTAACTTTAGTATTTTTAAAATAGGTGTTGGTCCATCTTCTTCACATACGCTTGGACCAATGCTTGCTGGAAATTTATTTTGCACCAAGATTATAAATCGCCTTTCAGAAATACAGCGCATTGTCATTACATTTTATGGTTCTCTTTCGCTTACTGGCAAGGGGCATTTAAGCGATAAAGCAGTAATTTGGGGATTGAATGGATTACAAGCAAAAGACTTAGATGCAGAGATACAAGATACAAGCATTCATAAGGCGCTACAAGAACATATAATCACTCTTTGTGGGCAAAAAGATATTGCGTTTGATTACCAAAGAGATGTGGTTTTTTCTAAAGAATTTTTACCACTACATGAAAATGGTATGATTTTACAGGCATTAGATTCTAATGGTAGTGTGGTTGATGAAGAGACATATTATTCTATCGGTGGTGGATTTGTGCTTAATGCATTGGAATTAGAGAGACAACACAACATAAAAGCCAAAACACAAAAACTTGCCATAGAAGTAAATAATGCTACACAAGCACTAACATTGTGTCAAGAACATGATTGGAATCTTGCTACACTATCTTATAACTATGAGCTACAATTCCATACCAAAGAGGAGATTTATAGCTATTGTCATGAGATTTGGGAAGTCATGCAAGAGGTGTATTATAAAGGCACACATGCAACACAAGAATACTTACCAGGCACATTGCATTTAAAAAGACGCGCTAATGGCTTAAGGGAGCGCATATCGCTTACTACCGATCCTATGGGGATTATTGATTTTATTTCATTGTATGCTATTGCTATTGCCGAAGAGAATGCGAGTGGTGCCAAGGTCGTAACAGCCCCAACAAATGGTGCGTGCGCAGTGATTCCAGCTGTTATGTTGTATCTCAAAAATCATACCATAGGCTTTAATGATGAAAAAGTTGTAGAATTTCTCCTAACAGCTATGCTTATTGGATCTTTTTATAAAAAGAATGCAAGCATTAGTGGTGCAGAAGCAGGGTGTCAAGCAGAAATAGGCAGTGCAAGTTCTATGGCAGCAGGTGCTATGGCAACGGCGCTTGGTGCAAATGCATACAAAGCGTGTAATGCAGCCGAAATGGCTATGGAGCACCATTTGGGCTTAACATGTGATCCAGTAGGTGGCTTGGTGCAAATTCCTTGTATTGAGCGCAATGCTTTTGGAGCGATCAAGGCTATTTCGGCAGCAAGAATGGCAATGACTCGCAAAAGCACACCAAAAGTAGGGCTTGATGAGGTTATTAAAACGATGTATGAAACCGGCAAGGATATGAATTACAAATATAAAGAAACTGCATTGGGTGGGCTTGCTAAGAATCTTAGTGTGTGTTAGGTTGCAAAGTAGTTATGAGAATTTTAAGTTCTAAAATCATATAATTTCGCTCTCAGCAGTATTTTATCTTTGTGAGCAAGGAATCCAAAATGAATAAAATCCAAATCGATCAACAAGCGGTGGCTAAATTTTTTGAAGAATGTAAAATGCATGAAGTGGAATTCATAGATTTCCGATTCACGGATATTAAGGGTGTATGGAATCATATAGCCTTTAGTGCAAGTGCGGTTGATGAAAAGACATTTGAGGGTATCCCTTTTGATGGAAGTTCAGCACCAGCTTGGCAACCTGTCGATAAATCAGACATGATTCTTATTCCTGATCCTGTGCGATATTTTATCGATCCATTTACCGCTGATACAACAATGGTAGTGTTTTGTGATGTGTGGGATATTTATAAAAATCAACCTTATGAAAAATGCCCAAGAAGCATTGTAAAGCGTGCTATGCAGTATCTTAAAGATTCTGGAATCGGTGATGTGGCATATTTTGGACCAGAAAATGAGTTTTTTGTCTTTGATTCTATCAAGATTAAAGATTCTGTCAATTGTCAATATTATGAGATTGATACAGAAGAGGGAGAATGGAATCGTGATAAGGAATTTGAGGGCGTAAATATCGGACATCGCCCTGGGACAAAGGGTGGATATTTGCCTGTGGCGCCTGTAGATTCTATGGTGGATATTCGTGCTGAAATGGTAAAAGTGCTTAACCAAGTGGGGTTAGAAACATTTATCGTGCATCACGAAGTGGCACAAGGACAAGGTGAGATAGGCGTAAAATTTGGTGATATTTTGGAAGCTGCGGATAATGTCCAAAAGCTTAAATATGTCGTAAAAATGGTTGCCCACCTCAATGGCAAAACAGCAACATTTATGCCAAAACCACTCTATAACGATAATGGTAGTGGTATGCACACACATATTAGTATTTGGAAAGAGGGCAAAAATCTTTTTGCAGGTAATGCCTATGAGGGCTTGAGTGATTTGGCATTGCACTTTTTGGGTGGTGTTTTAAAACACGCACGCGCTTTAGCAGCATTTACAAATGCAAGCACCAATTCCTATAAACGCCTTATACCAGGTTTTGAAGCACCTTCAATCCTTACATATTCTGCACAAAATCGTAGTGCAAGTATTCGGATTCCATACAATAGTGGAGAAAAAGCAAAGAGAATGGAATTTAGATTCCCAGATAGCTCTAGTAATCCATATCTTGCATTTGCAGCGCTTTTGATGGCGGGACTTGATGGGATTAAGCAAAAAAGCGATCCAGGTAAGCCAATGGAAATGAATCTTTTTGAGTTAAGCCTTGATGAGATTCGAGAAAAGGGCATTAAGCAATTACCACACACACTACGCCATGCGATTGAAGAAATGCTTGTGGATAAGGCATATCTGAAAGAAGGTAGCGTTTTTAGTGAGGAATTTATCCAAACTTATAAACAATACAAATTTGAGACAGAGATTTGGCCTTGGGAAGGGCGACCGCATCCTTTTGAATTTTTAACTACCTATAGCTGCTAACTAGCCTTTTTGCTTAGCAGTAATCCTTTGGTGCTAGAAATCCTAAATAACCTTTAGGGTTATCTTTCTAGCGCCTCGCTATATTCACTCACTCTTTTTATCACGCGTGTGTAATCTTGGCTTTGTTTTGGATAGATTCTAGGGCTATAGTCGTTATAGGCATTTTGGCTTGAAATGTTTGCAGGGATAATGCGATGAATGACAATCGCGTTGTGTTCCTCCCATACATCAATAGGACTAAGGTTTGAAACATATTGCGCTTTGTGTGTAGAATCTTTTTGTAGTGCGTGTGCGGATTTTGTATCATTAAATCTAAATTCCACTTGATAAATCATCGTATCCTTGTCTTTTGGATTTTTTGCCCCACCATAGATGAAGTTTCCTAGACTATATACAATTTTTTTGCCCTTGTATTCCTCTATGCCTTGGAGGACATGCGGATGATGTCCAATGATAAGATCCGCACCACTATCAATCACATAATGCGCAATGTCTCTTTGTGTTTTGTTGGCGATATGTTGGCGCTCTTCGCCCCAATGAAAGACAAAGATTACAATCTCCGCTCCTTTGGCACGCAATGCCTCTACTTCTTTCTTTGCTGTATATTTTATGTCTGGATTCCACCCGCGATGTCCTGCAAACCCAAATTTATGCCCTTTGATTTCTCGTATATCAAGTATGCCTTCGCCAAAGTGCGGAATGTCTGCGTTTGTGAGAATAGCTATGGTATCCCTAAAGCCCTCTGTGCCATAGTCTCGTGTGTGATTATTGGCGATATTAACACTTTCAATACCTGCATGTTTAAGAATATTGGTATATTTGCTAGGACCCTTGAAGCTAAAGGGCTTTATAAAAGCATTGTGCAAATTTTTGTCCGTCAAGACACCTTCAAGATTCCCTACACTAAGATCATCATTACTTAGCACCTCACGCACACCTTTACCAAAATAGCTATAATCCTCGCCCACTTCTTTAAATTTTGCATTAAAGGTAGCACCACTACTTCCCTTATAATCTCCCAATACACAATCCCCTACAAAGCTTATGATTATGGTGCTTTGAGGAGCATATGTATCACTAGTATGTGTGTTTGCTTGAGTAAATGTGTTTTGTGTATGTGGAGCAGAGGGATCTCCACAACCCACAAAGATATATATACTTGCCAATGAAAAGATAAAATGCCTATACTTTCGCATACTTAGCCACATAGATTTTCCTTAGGTTTTGTCATTAGTTTTTTAGATTCTATCTTGGGTTTATACATCGCACTTACTACCACCAAAGCTTATGAGGCTAGTATTTTTTCTGTGATAGATTTGTGAAATTTCCTTAGGATTTTTTCTCTTAATCAAATGCCAATGCGCTACACAAATCCCAAAACAGAATCTTATGTATGATATTCTTATGTCTTATATAGTGAAATTTGTGGGTATTGTATCATACAAATATGTGTTATTGCTGTAGGGATTAGCCTTACTCATAGCGTAGGCTATGAGTAAATGGCTTGGATATATTCGTGATTATCACTATCTTTTTCAAGCACAAATTGTACTTTTGAGCCTTCTTTGAGCTTGTCTTCTAAGATAAGTTCAGCAAGTTTGTCTTCTATCTCTTCATACAGGGCGCGTTTGAGTGGTCTAGCACCATAGATAGGATCAAATCCTGCATTAGCAATAAAGGCTTTTGCTTCATCGCTTAGCGAGATTTGGATACCTTTTTGTCCTGCGACTTGTGCGATTTGTTCAAACATAATATCTACAATGCCCATAATGTCTTTGAGTTCTAGTGGATTAAAGATCACGACATCATCAAGCCTATTTAAAAACTCTGGCTTAAAGTAGCCTTTTAGCAAATCACGCACCGTATTTTCACGATCACTTTTATCATGCAATTCTAGAATCTTATCACTTCCTATGTTGCTTGTAAGGATAATGATTGTGTTTGAAAAATCTACCACAACACCTTTATTATCTGTCAATCGCCCATCATCAAGCACTTGCAAAAGGATATTAAACACATCAGGGTGTGCTTTTTCGATTTCATCAAAAAGCACGACACTATAAGGTTTGCGTCTAATAGCTTCTGTGAGCTGACCACCTTCTTCATATCCTACATAGCCTGGTGCTGCACCTACGAGACGACTTACAGAGTGTTTTTCCATATATTCACTCATATCAATTCGCACGAGATTTTTTGGGCTATCAAAGAGAAAATTTGCCAAACTCTTAGCACTTTGTGTTTTTCCAACTCCTGTAGGTCCTAGAAATAAAAAGCTTCCTATAGGGCGATTTGGCGCACTTAATCCAGCCTTGTTGCGTTTAATAGCGCGTGCAATGGCATGTATTGCTTCTGCTTGTCCTACCACACTTTTTGCTAATTCATCTTCTATGCCCAAGATTCGCTCTTTTTGGCTTTGGAGCATTTTTTTGATAGGTATTTGTGTCCATCGGCTTACAATACCCGCTATGATCTCCTCTGTTACGGCATTTTTTAGCAATGTGCCTTGTTTTAGCATTGTATCCCATTTTTCTTGGAGTTTTTTCTCTTCTTCTTGGATTTGAGGGATTTTGCCATAATCAATTTCCGCAGCTTTGTTGTAATCCCCATTGCGTTTGGCAATTTCTGATTGACTTTGGAGTGAATCTAGCTGTGTTTTTAGCTCTGCAATTTGCCTAAATACCTCTTTTTCATTTTCAAATTGCCCCTCTAACGTGCGTCTTTCTTCATTATAATTTGCCAAATCTTGCTCAATTTCTTCCAAGCGTGTGGCATTGTTTTTGTCTTTTTCCATATTGAGCGCTTGTTTTTCTACCTCAAGACTTTGAATCTGTCGCTTAATTTTACTAAGCTCATAAGGTTCAGATTCTATTTGCATTTTGAGTTCTGCTGCACCCTCATCAATAAGATCAATGGCTTTATCAGGCAAAAACCTATCAGGAATATAGCGTTGAGAAAGCTTAGCTGCCGCCACAAGTGCCGAATCCGTAATGCTTACATTATGATGTGCTTCAAGCTTTTGCTTAATGCCGCGCAAGATTTGTAATGCCTCATTGGTATTTGGTTCATTAAGCGTGATTGGTTGAAATCGTCTTGTAAGTGCAGCGTCTTTTTCAAAATACTTGCGGTATTCTTTGAGCGTTGTCGCACCTATAGTATGGAGTTCTCCACGTGCAAGGGCAGGTTTTAGGATATTTGCGGCATCCATACTGCCCTCACTTGCTCCAGCTCCTACAATTGTGTGAATCTCATCAATAAAAAGTATGATATTTCCAGCTTTTTTGACTTCGTTGATAACTGCTTTTAGTCGCTCCTCAAACTCTCCGCGATATTTTGCTCCAGCGATGAGCGCACTCATATCTAGGGCAATGACACGCTTATTTTGCAAAGATAGGGGCACAGATTTTGCCACGATTCTTTGAGCCAAACCTTCTACCGCAGCGGTTTTTCCCACTCCGGGTTCTCCAAGCAAGATAGGATTATTTTTGGTTTTGCGTATGAGAATCTGCATCATTGCTGTGATTTCTTCATCACGACCTATCACAGGATCTATGGCATTTTCAAGCGCCTTTTGTGTGAGATCAATGCCATATTTTTCAAGAGATTCAAAATTAGAATCATCATTTTGATCAGTGATTTTTGTCCCTGCACGAATAGATTCAAGTGTTTTTTTCAACTCACTGCTATCAAGATATTTGCCAAAAATTTCTTTATAGGCAGAATCTGTAAGATTGGCGATGATAAAGTTATCTACCGCGATATATGAGTCGCCATTTCTTGTCGCCTCGCCTTGTGCTTTTGCAAGCGCATCACTAAGGTTTTTTGATATGCTTAGATTCTCTTTTGTTACGCTAGAGGATTTTGGTAGTTTATCTGCTACACTGCGCGCTTCTAGTTCTATGGGAGCCTTATCGATATTGAGCTTATTTAGGGCTTGATTGAGCACAGACTGGGTATTTGTGAGCAATGCCCAAAACATATGCGCCATATTTATTTCTTGATTTTGGCTGTGGAGCGCAAGAGCTGCTGCACTATCTAGTGTTTCTTTGAGTTGGTTTGTGAGTTTTTCAAAAATATTCATGATATTCTCCTTATAATCTTAAGTTATTTGGCATTATATAAGTTTAGTCATTTAATGTCAAGTTTATTTATAAAAATAGACATAATTTTATATAAATCATACATCTAGCTCTTGGGGCGTATGAAAAATTACTAGAAAAATTAATTTTTAATGCTATTTTATGGAGAGCCATGGGTATCATACAAAAATACTCATGGCTTTGAAGTCGTAAGTCAAAGAATCACAATTTAAATTCTAAGAATCTAAATCTAGATCACAAAATCTAGAAGTTTTAATAAGTTTTTTTAGCCTTGATACTTTTTACTGCACTTTCAAAACTATTAATTTCTTTCTGGCTAATATGTTCTTCAAGTGCTGCACCTAATCCTTGATAGAGAGCGTTAAACAATTCACCTTTCACTTTTAGCGAATCATCTTCTAACATACCACCCTCCTGTTCTTTTTGGCTAAACATACTTCCTAAACTTGCTATGCTGCTAACCAAATCATCGTTTGCTTTTGTCTTTTGGTATTGTGCTTTTGCTACCTCATGAAATGGCATTTTTTCATCTAATGCAAATTTTACAGAATCAAGATGCACATCACTAAGCGGTTCATTATAATGAATAACTACATTAGTATGCCCTGTGTATGTGCCTTCTCTTGTTACAAAAGCTTCACATAATTGAACCCCAAGAGCCTCACGTGTTTGGCACTTCTCACCTACTTTTTGTTCCTTGGTTACATTCCTTGTAAGATTCATGCTTGCGTATACATGCATCTTGAGGTAACCATCTTTACGCTCTTGAAAATTTGGACTCTTTGTGCTTACTTGGTAGCCCTTGTTAGTCAAGATTTCAGAAACAAGATTCTGTAATGCTTCCTGAAATTTATCATTGGATATTCCAAGAGCGCCAGTCTCGCCCTCAACACTGAGATAAATATCCTTGCCTTGTGTCTTATTGGCTTTTTGTGTTGTTGCATATTCGAATTTAGCGGGTGTTTCTGATAATTTATTAACCGTATAACCCCCGCCTGTTTCACCTATACAACCAATAAAGGTAAACATACCTAATGCTGTAATAACACCTTTGAAAATTGTCCTATTCATACGAACTCCTTTGATTTTTTGATGTATTGCAAATTAAAAATAACCTGCATATGTTGGATTTTCTCAAAAAAAAAAAAAAATACTTTCTTAAAATTGATGAAATTTATTATAAATTTTTCTTGATTGATATTAAAAAGTTACATTATGTAACATAATGATGTATTAAAATTTCAGAGAGCTACAGATTCTATATGTGTGAAAATAGAAACACTTGGTTCTTTATAAGTTTTTAAATCTATATATTTTATAATTCCACTCGCCTAGATGATGCGCTTTTCTCACATAAATAACCGCAAGTCTGTTACTAAAAAAGCTTGTTGGGATATGTAGCATTGTATGTGTGTTTTGGTATTTTCGTTTGTAGCCTTGCAAGGTGAGAATCTGCCCCTAATTACGATCTCTTATCCCTGTATTTTTACTTTTTTAGGCTTTGCTACATTTAGAGTAACGCTTGTCTGGGTTACAATCACACAAAGGTTTTTAATGCAAACACAGCGGATTCTCATTCTTGGTAATGGTGGTAGAGAGTATTCAATAGGATTGTGTCTTTCACAAGATTCACGAGTGGAGGCACTATATTTTGCACCCGGAAATGGTGCTACATTGTTGCTTGGCAAAAACATTACTTATAATGACAATCACGATCTTGTGCGTGTTTGTAAGGAATTAGACATTACGCTTGTAGTCGTAGGTCCAGAAGAACCACTAACAAAAGGCGTGAGTGATGTATTGAAGGCAAATGGCATTAGGGTTTTTGGTCCTAGCGCTAAGGCTGCGCAACTTGAGGGCTCTAAGGCATTTATGAAGGATTTTGCTATGCGCCACAATATCCCCACAGCACGCTATATTAAAAGTAGTGATTTTGCACAAATCAAAGAATTTATAACAACTCTGACACCCCCTATCGTGTTAAAGGCTGATGGCTTATGTGCAGGTAAGGGTGTGATTATTGCAAAAGATGTAGATGAGGCGTTAGAGAATGCTTCAAAAATGCTTAGTGGGGAGTTATTTGGTGAAGCTGGAAAAGTGCTTGTGGTTGAAGAATATTTAGATGGCTTTGAGCTTTCTGTATTTGCGCTAAGTGATGGAAAATCCTCTTTATTACTTAATCCTGCGCAAGATCACAAACGGCTTTTGGATAATGATGAAGGTCCAAATACTGGTGGAATGGGTGCTTATACGCCAACGCCAATGTGTGATAAAGAGCTTTTTAGGGAAATACAAACAAACATTATGCAAAGAGCTATCGATGGTATGGCAGATGATGGTATGCCTTTTTGTGGGGTGCTATTTGGTGGGATTATGGTGGTGCGCAAAGAAGGAAAGCTTACGCCATATCTCTTGGAATTTAATGTGCGTTTTGGCGATCCTGAATGTGAGGTGCTTTTGCCATCTCTTGAGACACCATTGCTAGATTTATTGCTTGCTTCGGATTTGGGGGCATTGCAAGTGCGATTTAAAAATACCTATAGCGTAGGAGTAGTGCTTGCATCTAAGGCGTATCCTTATGCTAAAAGCGAGGCTAAGCCTATTTTTATTAAGGATTTTGACAACTCATTAGGACATATTTCTTTTGCTGGAGTAGAGTTAAATACACAGCATAGCATAGATTCTCATACTAGTGATAAAAAATTGCGTTTTGCTGATGTGCAAAATGGCGCACTTTTGGCAACTGGTGGGCGTGTGCTTGTTAGCGTGGGTGTGGGCAACACACTTTTACAAGCGCGAGAAAATGCCTATAAAATTATAGAATCTATCCATTTTGAAGGTATGCAATATCGTAGTGATATTGCTATGCGCGGTATTAGATTTTTGGATTCATAAAGAGATAGGGTATGGATACAAAGATTGAGCAATTACTAGAACGCGAGGATTTAAGCCTTGCATCATTACAAGCTAGAATAGTAGCGTATATCCTAGATCTTTGTATTTTGGGCGTAGCGATATCATTTATTTTTTGGGAGGAACTTATAGCCATACAGGTGGCTTTAGATTCTGGAAAGATTTTGCGCGATATGATGGCGACACTTACACTATGGGTCTTTGTGTTTTACATAGTCTATGAAGTGCTTTTTTGTATGCTCTATGGTGCGACATTGGGCAAGATAGTGATGAAGATTCGCATTATTAGCATAGATTTTGTGGATAAACCCTCATTTTTTCAAGCCCTCACACGAGCATTGCTTAAATACATAGGAAGTAATATTTTTTATCTTAGCTATCTACCAGCCTTTGGTGATGTGTTTAGACGCACATTGCACGATAAGATTCCAAAAACTCTTGTGATAAGTAACTAAATGCGTTTTAGGTATATTGTATTTGTATGCGTTTTTGCTATTAGTGCTTATGCTGCAGAATTACAGGATAAAAAAAGGATTTTTGAACTCTCTGCTAATAATGTAACCTCACACGGCAATGTTGTGATTGCCAAAGATAATGCCTTTATGCTGAGTGAAGATGTGTATATGTATGCGGATACAATCACATATGATCGTGAGAAAGAGAGTGCTGTGTTAGAGGGTAATGTCAGAATCTATCGTGGTGATAGTCTTTTTGTGGATGCAACAAGGGTAGATATGAATCTTAAAACCAAGCACACAATATTGCAACCCGCATATGTCCAAAATAGCGATGGTATGTGGTTTTTTGGGAAAGAAATTCAAAATACAGATAAGATTTATACTTTTAAACAAGCTGTTATTTCGGGTTGTGATGTGCAATTTCCAATTTGGCATATAAAAGCGAGTTCAGGGCGTTATGATTCTCAAAAAGAATATGTGAGCGCTTGGAATTCTAGGCTATATTTTGGATCCACACCTCTTTTTTATCTTCCTTATTTTGCTTTTCCTTCTTCTACAGAGCGAAGAAGCGGATTGCTCCCTCCAGAATTTGGTAATACAAGTAGGGAGGGTTTTGTATATATCCAGCCTGTGTATCTTGCGCCATATAAACAATGGGATCTTACATTATCTCCACAAATTCGTGTAGCACGAGGATATGGTGGCAATGCAGAATTTAGAATCGCTGATGAAAAAAATAACATAGCAAGTTTTAAAATTGGGTCATTTCATCAATACAATGAATATATCCAAAAATACAATCTCTTAAATAAAGAAATTTTTGGTTTTGAGGTGGATTATTCACGATCAGGGATACTTCAACCGCTTTTTAAAAATTACAAAGATCATCTTTATACTTCAATTATGTATATGAATGATTTGGAATACAAAAGACTTCAAAAACTTAATGGGACTTATAGCACACGCTTACATACTTCAAGGATTAATTACTTTGGACAAAGCGATAAACATTATGTTGGTATGTATTTTAAATATTTCTCAAACCTCGCACAAGAGAGCAATGCAAACACATTCCAAACACTCCCCAACCTACAATACCACCACTCTTTAGACACACTATTTAGTAAATATTTGTATTATGCTTTTGATGTGCAGAGTAAAAATATTACGCGTTCAGTGGGGTATACATATTGGCAAAATTCCATTAATGTCCCAATAGGCACAAATATATCGATTCTTAATGATTATGTGAATCTTAATGCCAAGCTTGATATGTTTGCAAGTAATGTATCGCTCAATAAAGCCCAAGATGTGCTTGATCCTGCTACAAGAAATAGCGTAGAGCGCAGTATGCAGTATGCCTATGTTAATTATGAAGTGGGAGTAAATTCTGATGTAGCCAAAGCATATAAATATTTTTTCCACACTATGCATCTTGAGGGAATTTTTAGCGCGCCAACCTATCGCTACACTTCAGATGCACTAAGCAATCAAGTCTATGATGCTTATAGTGCGCTTGCTCAAACTATGAGTTCTGCTGCCCTAGAGACATATTGGAATCCAAATGAGATTATTGATTTTGGAAGCGCACAGCCAAAACTTGATCTTAAATTTTCAAATTATTTTTATAATACCAAGGGTAAGGAATTATTTTTTTATCGTGTGTATCAAAGGATTTATACCCAAAACCAGCTTCTTACCCAAAACCAATCTTTGCGCCAAGAATTTGGCTTAAGTCCCTTTGATGGTCTCACACTAACAACTAATATTTTTTACTCTTATATTGCCAAAACCTTTAATGAAGCCTCTATCACAGCAAGTTTTAATAATTTTGGTGTGCAATCAACACTGAATTATTTTTTTCAGATAAATTCCCAAGCAATCCAAAGTGGCACTTACAATGACGCAAGAAACAGAAGTGGTTTTGTGCGTGGGAGTCTTCGATATGACTTTGGATATTTTCAATTTAGCGGAAATGTAGGATATGATACACAAAATAATTATTTTAAAGATTGGAGTGTGATCCTCTCTCGTGATATTCGTTGTTTTGGTGTTGCGCTAAAGTTTGCTGCCGATGTGCGTCCGATCTTGACTGCAAATACTAGTAACCCTATCGAAACTATCGCTAATCAATACATTAAGATAGAATTTAGATTTGTGCCTCTTGCTGGAGTTGGATTCACACAGCGATTACAACAACAATGATATAAAATCTATGAAAGGAGAGTTATGAAAAATACCATATTTGCTAATAGACAAGAAGCGTTGCAAAAGCTTGTAGATGTGCTTATGGTGCGAAACCTTGATTTTAGCCAAAGCGTGCTTTTAGCCACAAGCCTAGATGGAGCGTATTTTGCCGATGAACTTGCAAAGATTCTAAAAATTCCCCTAGAATATCTATTTACCCAAACTCTCTGCGCTCCATTAAATCCAGAATGTCAGATTGCTATTGTGAGTGAAGAGCTTGATATAGTTATGCATGAGAATCTCATCGATACATTTGGCATAAGCCTAGATTATATTTATGGTGAAGCCAAAAGACAATATGAAGAGAGCATCATTCCTACGCGTTATCAATATCGCAAGGGTGAGTTGCTTTCTTCTCTTAGGGGGCAAGATGTGCTTATTGTTGATCAAGGCATTGATACAGGTTTGACCGTGATGTGTGCGATTAAAACCTGTGTGAATCTCAATGCCAAAAGCATTAGGGTGGCTACGCCGATTTTGCCTACAAGCGTGTATGAATCTCTTAATGAAGTATGCGATGAAGTATTATGTGTGCAAAGCGTGGAGCATTTTGTGAATGTGGAGCATTACTACAAAGAATTACAACCACTTGAAAGTAAGGTGATTGAGGAAATTTTGGATAAACATTTGAGCTACAAAAGAAAGGATACAAATGATGAATCATAATGCAGTATGTGTGGAATTACAAAACCTTAGTGAATCGTATGATTTTAGAAGTGTGGCACAGGCAAGTAATGGTTCGGTGCTATATGCGAGTGGAGGCACTAGAATCTTGGCGAGTGTGTGTGTGCAAAGCAAGAAAGTTGTTGAGGGAGATTTTATCCCTCTTAGTGTGCAATATATTCAAAAAGCATATGCGTGTGGAAAGTTTCCATCTGGATTTATCAAGCGCGAGGGCAAGCCAAATGATTTTGAGATTCTTACCTCACGCCTGATTGATAGGAGTTTGCGCCCACTTTTTCCAAAGGGATTTGCGTATGCGACACATATCGTGGTGATGGTGCTAAGCTATGATGGCAAGAGCGATCTTGCATTGGGAGCACTGCATGCCGCAGCAAATGCGTTGTATGTGTCAAATATCGGTATCAAGGGCATGCCAAAAATGTGTGTAAGTGCTGTGCGCCTTGGATTTGTAGATGAAACATTTATCATCAATCCCACCAAAGAGCAACGCGCCCAAAGCACACTAGATCTCTTTGTGAGTGGAAAAGATGATGAATTATTGATGATAGAAATGAATACAGACAATCATACAAGTGTTTTAGCAGAATCTGTAGTAATGGAAGCGCTTGAGATTGCAAAAGAGAGGATTAAAAAAGATTGTGCGTGTTTTAAGGAGGCATTTGCGCCTTTTATCAAGCCTTCATTAGAGCTTGTGTTGCAAGAACAAGATTCTAAAGCCCTAGAATTTTTGCAAAATTCATGCGCCCAATTAGTCAAAAATGCCATTACACAAGCCTCTAAAAGTGAGCGCGCCGATTTTTTTGATGAGATTATTGCCTATCTTGTAGCGCAAGGCTATGAGGAAGAAGATGCTAAATATTCGCTTAGCGTGTATAAAAAGTCGCTTATGCGAGAAATGGTGTTGCAAGATCGTATGCGTGCAGATGGGCGCAAACTTGATGAAGTGCGCCCTATTAGTATTGTGATGAATCCTTTGCCTTATGCGCATGGTAGTGCGCTTTTTACGCGAGGACAGACACAAGCCCTTGTGGTTTGCACCATAGGTGGCGATAATGATGCCCAAAGCATTGAGCCACTTGGGGAAGCAGTAAAAAAAGATAAATTTTTATTCCATTATAATTTCCCAGGTTTTAGCGTGGGAGAAGCGGATATGATAGGTTCTGTGGGGCGTCGTGAGTTGGGGCATGGGAATCTTGCGCGTAAGGCATTGCGATCAAGCTTAAAAGATTCACAATCTAGCATTCGCCTTGTGTCTGAAATTTTAGAATCTAATGGATCAAGTTCTATGGCAAGTGTGTGCGGTGGAAGTTTGGCATTACAAGCATGTGGTGTGCAAATGCATACACTCATCGCCGGTGTGGCTATGGGACTTGTGACACAAGGGGAGCAATATGCTATCTTGACTGATATTACAGGATTAGAGGATCATGATGGCGATATGGATTTTAAGGTTGCTGGAAATGAAGAGGGCATTAGTGCATTGCAAATGGATATAAAGCTTGGGGGGATTTCAAGTGAGATTCTCCACGATGCACTTATGCAAGCCAAAAAAGCAAGAGCGCATATTTTGCATTTGATGCGTGAAGCACTCCAAGGTGTGGAGCCAAATTATGATGTCTTGCCAAAAATAACGACTTTTCCTGTGAGTGTGCATAAAATGGTGGATATCATCGGTCAAGGAGGCAAAACCATTAAGGGCATTATTGAGCGCTTTAATGTAAGTATTGATCTTGATAGAGAGCAGGGCAATGTGCATATACACGCTAATACAAAAGAGGATTTGCAAGGGGCTAAGCAATATATTTTAGATCTTGTAAGAGATGTAGATTTTGCAAAGTATCATAGTGGTATGCAATTTAGTGGCAAGATAAAAAAGGTTATGGATTTTGGGGCATTTGTGGAGTTGCCTCATGGAGGTGATGGACTTTTGCATATCAGCAAATGCACAAGCGACAAGAGCAAAAAAATGAGTGAGATTCTAGGGCAAAGACAAGAGATTCAATGTGAGATTGTAAGCGTAAATGGTCAAAAAGTCGAACTTAGAGCTATAGATCTTTAGGACATATGAGAGGGCGATAGTAGCCTATAGATATTAAGAGAGCATATATATGAGAGAGAATGAACATAAAGAGCAATTTTTAGCGGATTTGGGCGAAGTGTATAGAATCTATGCAGAGAGTATGAAAGAGCATTATAGATTCTATGAAGTGGTGCAACGCATAGAATCTACGCAAAGCTCATCAGATTCACAGCTTGAAGCTATGCAAAAGACATTATGTGATTTATGTGCGCAGCTAGAGATAGAATCTACAAGAGAGCATTTTGTGGCGCTTATAGAGCGGATTGTGAATTTACGAGAAGATTCTTTGTTGGAAGTGTTAAAATCTCTAGGTAAATCGCGCGATGAGATTTTATATGCACGAACGATTATGCTTGATTTTGTAAGCACATATTATGCTAAGGCGCATACCAAAGTGCTACAAAATATAGAATCTAAACAGCTTCTTAGCCCATTTTATCGTGAGATTTTTGCGAGTGTGTGCAGAGTTGGGCAATGTATGAATACATTTTTTGCGCTATGGGATAGGGAGCTTATTTATGGGATTAATGAGCGTCTTAGTGAGATATTTTCATTTCAAGAGGCTTTAGAGAGATTAGAGCCTACAATGGAGCGTGATAGTCAAGATAAAAATGCGCAACGCACATACTCCTTGCCGTGTATGCCTAATACAACACTTACAAAAGAGAGTGAATTTGCGTGCGTGCCTTATATCAAGGCGTTTCCTAAGGAAGTAGGAGCGATTATAGAGGCATTAGAGCAGAGTATCAAAAATCTTGAGGCTTTGGAAGATTCTATCTTTGATCGCGAAGAGGCATATATTACATATCTTGAGGCGCTAAAAAATGCGTGGAGTTGTGATGATAGCACGCGGCTTATAGAATCTTGGCGTGCGGTGGATTATGCGTGGATGGGTATTGATACACCTGTGCAGATAGGACACCCATTAGAATATTATGAAGATATTTATCGACATGCAGTGGCGCCAGAATGGGATTTGCGTATTTGCACACCAAATGACAATAAGGGCGTATATGCACTCAATGTCGCCCACAATATACACAATGCTTTTGATATGCTTGCTAAAAAGTTAGGGTATAACGCACACAGCAGGGAATTTGTCGAGCATAGCCTTAGGCAAAGCAAGGTATATGAATCTATTCCACTTTTTTTCTTTGGTGCAGAAAATAATGGGCTTTTTAGCGCACAAGTCGTGCCAAATGATGAAATTGTGAGCAAAAAAGAAGGCAAAAAGATTTTTGCTTTTCCTCTTCGTATCATTGCACAAGCGCGTGCTAAGCCCCAAATGCGCCTAACCTATGAGTTTTTCCCTAAGGCGTTTATTGCGCGTGGGCGAGAGATTTTATTTGATAATGAGCATTTATGGCATAGCGTTTATGACATCAGCACCAATGGACACGAGTTTGGGCATATTTTGTGGATTGATGAAAGCAGTGAAGAGGTGATGAATGCAAGTGGCGAATTTAAAAACATCGAAGAGTTCAAAGCCACAAGTGGAGGAATTGTCGCGTATTTGCTTGGTTCTAGCCCTATTGCAAATATTTTACAAGATTGCTTAGATGATATATATCGTCTTGATATACAGCAGTGCATAATGGCGATACAACAAAGCGATTCTATACATCAGCAGATATGGGAAGCAGTATTTGATGATTGTATCAAACGAGCAGTGGGACTTATGGCGTGGAGAGAAAGCCTTGAAGTGCGCCCATATTATTGTGAGGGGATTATCCATTTGCGTGGTATGTTTGAGAGTGGGGCGCTTAGCTTTGATGAATCTAAAGATTTTAGCAAACTTAGCATACACCGCACGCATTATGTAGAATTAGCACTTTGGTATCTACGCACCTATATAGATCTTGCCACGCACTATCGCGATAAAAAAGATGCCAAGTTATGGTTAGAGCGATTTTGCATTAATCAACAATCCCAAGGTGTGCAAGTGCTATGCCAACAAAGTGCTAAACTTGTAGAGCATTATTTTGCGCGTTATGTAGCTATAGGACAAGAAATCTATGAATAGGATTTATGCGTAAATTTAGGGAGCAGGGAAGAATATAATTTGCTTACAAAGTCTATAGGCTATGTAAAGATCGTGTGTGATACAAATAATAGTCGTTTCTTGGAGCGTATGAAGAAATGCTATCACTTCAAGTTGTAGTGCAAAATCAAGCCCTGATAAACTTTCATCAAGGATAAGAATCCTCGGCTTTAGGAGCAGAGCGCGTAAAAGGCATACGCGTTGTAATTCCCCACCAGATAGCATATTTGGGTATGCCCAAAGGATTGTATCAGAAAGTGAAAGTTGTGTGAGAAGTGGAGTGATATGCGCTAGTTGCGCGGATTTTTCTCGTATATCACAAAGATATATCAATGGCTCAATAAGATTCTCAAAAATACATAATGTAGGATTTAGGGACGCTAGAGAATCTTGAAATAAAATTTGCACTTGTGTGTATAGCTCTCGCCCAAATGTATGCAGAGGTTTAGAATCCAAGGTAATTTCCCCACTTTGTGGTGTGAGAATCTTGCTTAGCAATTTTGCAAATGTGCTTTTGCCACAACCACTAGGACCCACGATAGCGGTATGTATGCCTTTGTGCAGCACACAATGGACATTATGCAACACTGGAGTATGCACACATCGCAAAAATACATATTCTTTGTATGCATAACAAATCTCTTTTGCCTCTAAGATTGGCGGTGTTATAGGCGTGTATAGGGAGGGTTTGGATACTTTGGGAGGTAAGATAATGTCCTCGCGCTTACTAGCTTGCACTTTCCCTTTTTGGATTGTATAGAATCTATCCGCAAGACGCGCCACTATACTCATATCATGCGTAATAAGCAAGATTCCAATATGCTTTGTATCTCGTAGTTTTACAAGTGTCGCAAGGATTTCTTCTTGGGTATGTGTATCTAGGTTGCTTGTTGGTTCATCAGCAAGCAAAAAAGGAGTTTCACGCAAAAGCGCAATGGCAATCATTGCACGCTGGAGCATTCCTCCACTAAGCATAAAAGGATAGGCATTAAGCACAGATTCTATATCTGTATCTTTAAACCCACTTTCTTTAAAGGCGCGATGTATATGATGTGTATCATAAGGCTTGTGCAAAGCTTTTAGTGTCTCTTGGCAGTGGGATCGTATGCTAAAGAGCGGATTAAAATAGCTTTGAGGATTTTGGAGGATATGAGAAACATATGTAGAGGCATTGTGCATAGGGGAATTATCGATAGATATAGTGCCACATATTTGTGCGAGATTAGAGGGTAGTGAGTTGCTAATAGCGCGCATACACAGGGATTTGCCACTACCACTTGCACCAAGTAATGCAGTGATAGCACCACGCATGATACTAAGATGTATAGAATCTAGCAGGAGTGTATCATTAGCACACACGCTAAGGTTTTTGATATGAATGGCATCGCAAGTTTTTGTAAGAGTATTGTTATATTGCATACATATCGCCTACCATTGTTATAATGCTATGTATGAGAGATTGGCATATCATAGTATGCACGCAAATTCTCTCCAATAATATTACACAGCGCTACACTAATAAATAACGCCCCTCCTGGATAGAGCATAAGTTGAGGATAACTCCATAAATAATCTTTGCTTTCGCTAAGCATAATGCCCCATTCTGCCATAGGTGCTTGCACACCAAGTCCGATAAAAGAGAGTGCAGCGATATGGAGCATCATATGCCCCAAATCCATACTTGCTAAAATCACGCATTGGCTAAGGACTGGTCGTAAGATATGACGTCTAAAACTTTGGAATTTATTGCAACCATAACAGCTAGAAAGCACGATATATTCTTTATTTTTGAGGCTTAAGACAATGGATCGCACAATCCTAGCATACCAAGCCCAATGTGTGAGGATAATGGCAAGAATGACATTGGCTAATCCCACACCAAGCACCCCTACAAAAAAGAGCGCAAGCACCAAGGTAGGCATACTTAAGAGCACATCGCACACTCGCATAATAATAGAATCTACCTTGCCTCCTACAAATCCACATAATCCACCAATACTAATACCAAGGATTACGATACAAACAAGGATTATTGCGCTAGATCCCAATGAAATACGCATACCTTGCAAGATTCGAGAGAAAATATCACGCCCTAAATGATCACAACCAAATATATGCTCAAGGCTTATAGGGGCAAATTTTTGCGTGATGTCAATAGCATTTGGATCATAGGGGGCAATATAGGGCGCAAATATAGCAAATAAGACAAATACACAAAATAATATAGTGGTGATTATATTGTGTGTGTGAGCAAAGAAAGATTTTTGCCTATAAGGCGTGTAGGTATTATATTTCATTGCACGCCCTTAAAGTTTTTAGAGATTCTAGGATCAAGAAAAGCATACAAAATATCTGTAAGGATATTACAAAGTGTAAAAATCCCGCACAACACAAGCACAAAGCATTGGATAATAGGATAATCGTGATTGGCAATGGCTTGGATACTATAAAGCCCAATGCCTGGTATAGCAAAGATACTTTCAATCAACAAACAACCTCCAATAAGTTCGCCAATATGCATACCAAATGCCGTAACAATGGGTATAAGTGCATTATAGAGGATATGTTTTGTGATAATCTTGTATCGTGGAATATCACGAAGTGTGGCATATAAGATATGGTATTGTGTTCGCACCTGTAGCATATTTGCGCGTATGAGGCGTGCGTTGATACAAATTGACATAAATGCAATGCTGATTGTGGGCAAGATAAAGGACACAAGGCTTCCGTCGCTTATTGCTGGTAACCATTGCAAGGACACACAAAAAAATGCAATAAGCAAGAGTGCAAACCAAAAATTTGGCACACTCACACCAACAAGACAAAGAATCTGTAATGCCTTATCAAGCCATTTGCCTTCATACATAGCACTTAAGATTCCAAGTGGAATAGATAGCATAAGCGTAAGCAAAAAGCCAAAAAACACAAGCAGTAGCGTATTTGGTAGATAATAAAAAAAATCTGCTCGCACATCTCTTCCGCTCATATATGAGGTGCCAAAATCTCCTTTTAAAACACCACCTAACCATACTATGTATTGTTCCAAAAGTGGCTTATTTAGCCCAAATTCCTCTGTGAGTTCTGCGATAAGTTGAGGAGTTTGTGGGATATGGGAGTTTAGTAAAAATTGCGTGACTGGATCTGTGCCACCTAAGCGCAAAAACATAAAGATTGCAAATGAGGCAATAAGCAAAATAGGAATAAGGCTTAAAAGCTTTTTTATGATATATGCATTCATTTGTAGAATTCCCAAAATGGTATTTCATAGCTTAAAATACCCATTTGTATGCCCTTTATGTCTTTGTTTGCAATGGCTTTGTTGCGTTGTGCTGTTAGTGGAATATAGACATGACTTTGAGACAATAGGCTAAGAATCTGCTTTAATAGTGTTTGTGCATTGTTGGAATGAGGGTTTTGAGCCAAAAGCTTTGTGATTAATGTCCGAATCGTATCGACATTTTCAAGTCCAGATTGTGCGCTAAAGTCTATATGACTTGGTGTAAGCATAGAATATAAAATACTTAGAGGCTCATATGGCACGCCCCATGTATCATTAAAAGAGATTTCAAAATTACCATTTAGTTGCCTATTGCGATATATCGTTGGTTCACTAGCGCTTAGATTCAGCTCAATACCAATGCTTTGGAGTTCATAAGCAAGAATTTGGGCGAGCATTTTTTGGGCTGGACTATCGCCACTATAAAGCAATTCTAGTTTTATGGGCGCTTGGAGAGTAGGATTTGCTTGTGTAAGTAAGGCTTTGGCTTTTTTTGTATCTGGTGCTTGACAAGATTTAGAGATAAAATCATATTGTTTCTTTTGCGTGTGGGATTGTGGCTGAAAATTCGGAAGTGTATCGCGCGTGATAAAAAGCCAATCGCTACAAGGCTGCATATCTCCATATACACCGCGGACTAACTCTTGTTTGTTAATGGCTGTAGCGATAGCCTCTCGCATATATGCAGGAAGTTTGTTAGAATTTAACACCAAAGAAGTAATAAAGATTGGTTCTGAGAGATATGTTTTTAGATTCTTATCGTGCCAAATCTGCAAAAACATCTCAATAGGGATTATGTCATATCCATAGATAAGATCAATCTGTCCGCTTTTTAGGGCGCTAAGCTTTGTATTGGGATCAAAAATAACACGCATAACAATCGTATCAAAATAGATTCCGTTATAGCGATGTTTATCCCAATAATACTCATTTTTTTTGAAACTATCGCTAATCCCAGGTTGTGAATCTACAAGCACATAGGGACCCGTTCCGATAGGTTTGGGATCGTGTTTTATGAGATCAAGATCTGGAGGAAACGCACTAGGGGCTAAAAATCTAAATGGGCGTATGAGGGAGAGTTCATACAAAGTGGGAGTATAGGGATACTTTAAATGTAGCTCTATGTGGGAATCATCGATTTTTTTTACAGAATCTAGTGCGTGGATAAGTCCGCACCATGAATGTCTTACTTTATTTTTGAGGATAGATTCAAAGTTTAGCACTACTGCATCGGCATTAAAGCTTTCTCCATTGGAGAATTGCACACCCTCTCGCAAGGCAAATACATAAACTTTGCCATCGTTGCTAATCTCCCAAGATATTGCCAAAGAAGGGCTAAGCACACCATTTTTATCCAAACGCACCAATCCTTCATACACCATATTTTGTGCAAACATTGCATTTGTATTGTATCCTTGAGGATTAAGCGCACCGACATTTTGAGTAATGGCTACTCGTAATATGTTTTGAGCAACAAGAGTATTACACGCAAAACACCAAAACAATATCGATAAGATTTTATAAAGGGACATTTTCATAATATTTTGACTACTTCTTTTTTGTGATAAAGCATATGAGGTATTGTAACAAAAAAAATCATAATATTTTAAGAGGTTTAAGAATGATGAAAAAATTCCCTAGAGTGTATGTCATACATTCTTTGTTGTTATGTCTTGGGAGTTCGGTGGTTATGTATGCCAAGGATACGCAACGCCTTTTAGATTCTATCATTACCTCTTCCCCCTTAGAAACTGATGTGTCGCATATACACGGAAACATAAGTGTTATGGACACTACAGAGGTGCGTAAATCTCCTAATACCAAGCTTACTGATACGATTAAAAAACTTTCTGGTGTGAGAATCCAAAATGATGTAGGGTTTAATCCTCGTCCAAATATTATGATTCGAGGAATAAATCGTGGCACATTGGTTATGCTTGATGGCGTGATTTTAAGTGATTTGGAGGGTGAGAGCAGAATCCTAAATCAAATTTCACTTTATGATGTGGAGCGCATAGAGGTGGCTAGAGGTAGTTTTTCTAGCCTTTATGGCACAGGCGCTATAGGAGGAGTTGTAAATTTTGTCACCGCAATGCCAAAGAAATTTGAATCTAATCTGGTAGTTGGCTATGGCAATGAGTTGGTGCGTGATAGCGCAGATACAAACCTAATCAAGCTTTATGCCTCTGTGGGTGATGTATTTTTGCAAGGTGGGCTTCGGATAAAGCTTAGCGGTGGCTATACACAAAGCGGTGGGTATGCGAGTTTTCCTACATATCTTGCTCCTAACGATACAAGTCTTAGTGGTAGCGGACTTGGTGGTTACTACACAGACAAAGCAGGAAATCACATCATAGGCACAGGTGGCAAACGCGCGTATCAAACTTATGATGTGCGACTTAAGGCAGAATACGATATAGGCGATTGCGGTATGCTTTGGGCAATGGCGAGTATGTCCAATCATACTTATGATTTTGGGCATTTTACAAGCTATTTGTATGACAATACTACAGGACAATCCACGCATCTTATTGGTGGTAAGGATTATTTTGTGGGTTCTGGATTAGGCGGCATAGGGGATTATACGCATATTTTAGGGAATCTTGGCTATACGCATACTTTTGGGGCAGATTCGGTGCTAAAAATTTCTCTCTCTAGTCTCAATCTCTTAAGCACTTGGCAAGACGCAAATCGCGATCTTGGGGGCGATCGTTTTGGCGGTGCAGGCACTACGCAAGATATAAATTCAAGTAGCAATTATCTTGATATAGTATGGAATACTCGTTTTTTAAACATACATTCTCTAACTACAGCGTTACAATTTCGCTATTACACATATACACAAAAACAACGCAATATGGCAAATTGGCGTGATTCTGCTACACGTCTTGATAGCTTTCGTGGTTTTGGTCAAAGGGCATTTGTAGGTTCTGGTTATGTGCGATTAGATTCCCAATGGTGGGAAAATTTTTCTACCAATATCGGTGTGCGTTATGATTATTGGCGTAATTATGGAGGATATTTTTTTAACAATCAAGCACCAGAGCAAAACCGCGACACTATAGAATCTACGCTTTCATCTATAAGCCCAAAATTTGGCATTTCTTGGTCTATTGCACCTACTTGGCTTATAAGCTCTAGCATTGGCACGGGCTTTAGAGTCCCTACATTGCGCGATATGTATCAATTCACGCACGCAAGCAATGTATGGGCGATAAATCCTAATCTTACGCAAGAGCGCGCATTAAGCTTTGAGATTGGGACACAATATCGCACACAAAGGCTTTCTACAAGTGTGTATTACTTTCACACAGAATTACGAGATATGATTTATCGTGCGGGTAGTGGTGTGCAAAATAATCCTTGGCAGTATGTCAATGCAGGACTTGGTCGCATTCATGGGGTGGAGCTAGAGGGCGAGATCGCACTTAGTTCATATATATCTGTAGGGGCAAATTATACTTTTACCAATGCGCGAATCTTGGAAAATAGCGCTATGCCATACACAGAGGGCAAGCAACTTGCTGGTGTGCCTAGACATATGAGTAATGTTACTCTAAAATATCTTCCAAAGAGTGGCTTTTATGGCGTGATATGGGCGTATTATGCTCCTGCATTTTTTAGTAATGATACAAATTCTACGCCACTTACAAATACATATGGATATTATGAAAGTCAATTTAGCCTTAACACAAAAATAGGGTATGTATGGCGTAATGGCGCGGATCTTTCTTTGAGTGGATACAATCTTACAAATAATCGCTATTATGATTTTTATCGTGTAGCTGGAGCAAGTGTGTATATGCAACTCACATACAAGCTATAGATACAGCAATTATGCGTTAGCTACGCAATGACATTATAGATTTATATTACCAAGCCACACGCCTAAAACATCTCTCTTAGGCGTGTTTTACCAAATTCTACACCCGGCTGATCGTAGGTATTAATCTCTAAAGCACAACCGGCACATGAAGTCAAAAGTTCATAATACATCACAAGTGCTCCGGCGTTATATTCACAAATTTTGTCTATCACAATAGAATCTGTAGGAATTCCTTGCGCCTGTAGGGTTTGCATTGTAGCAAGACATTGTTTATCTAGCAATGTCGCAAAACTTGCACCATTAGCAAAGTCTGTAGATTCTAAAAATGTAAGTGTAGTGTTAGGAACGCGAGGTTTTGGGTAATGTGTGGGTTTAAGCGAAATAAATGTCACACTTTTGTCTTTGCAGCCTTGCACGATGAGTTGCAAAAATGAATGCTGATCGATACTTCCCACAAGCCCAACAGGCGTTAATCCTACCGCTTTGTTGTGAATGTTGAGCTTACCTAGACTTTCTGCCCATAATTGCACATACCACGCGTTAAATTCCTTGAGTATGCTTGAATAAGAAAAAAGCACATTGATAGGATATTGTTCGCGGTTTTGCACCAAATAAAGCGCTTTTTGCAAGATATGATCTTCTTTGCGATCAAAAAATCTCATCGCAAGTTCTTTGGCGCCTTGGAGAAGTTTTTTTACATCATATCCTAGTAGCATAAGAGGCAAGATTCCCACGCTACTTAGCACAGAAAATCTCCCACCGACATTTTTATCAATCCCAATGGAAGCGATTTTGTGTTTTTGACACCATTTTTGCAGTGGTGAATTCTCATCGGTTATTGCCACGATATGTGATGTATGCTTTTTAGATAAGAGATTATAAGTTTCTAGCACATATTTGAAAAGAGAGGAGGTTTCAATCGTGCTACCACTTTTGGAAATAACGATAAAAAGCGTATTTTTTACCTTCACCTTTTTAAGAGCCGTTTCCACCGCGATACAATCCGTGCATTCCAAGAATCTAAGCTTAATAGCATTGCGTTGTGGCAAAGAACTAAGCATAGTATCTAGCGCTTTTAATCCTAGCGAACTACCACCCACGCCAATAATCACAATATTTTTAAGCTTTGTAATAAGATCTTTGTGTTGCTTGATATATTGTTGTGAATCTTGCAAGGCTTTTTGACTAAAGGGCAATGCGTAATATCCGCTTGTTTGATTTGCGCGCTCTTTGGTGATAGATTCAAAGATTTGTGTTAGGCACCTTGTATCGTCTTTTGTTGTGTGGGCAAAAGAATGCGTGAATTCTAGCATAGGCTTCCCTCCTCCTTTTTTGGTTTAATGTGTGAGGGCATATACACTCATATCTACAAGGCGAGTAGAGTAGCCCATTTCATTGTCATACCAAGCTAAGACTTTGGCACTATTACCAATGACTAATGTCTTATCTGGCACAAAGATTGCGCTATATGGCGATCCGATAAAATCACTTGAGACACACTTTTCCTCATCTACATAGATAATATCTTTCATACTTGTATGCTGGACTTCTCTAAATAGATCATTAATGGCTTCTTTGTCTGCTGGTTTGCTTAGATTCACACTAAGATCTACAAGACTTACATCTGGAGTTGGCACGCGCACCGCAAAGCCATTAAACTTCCCTACAAGATCTGGAATCACAAGTCCCACAGCTTTGGCAGCACCTGAACTTGTGGGGATAATATTTAGTGCTGCAGCACGCGCACGACGCAAATCTTTGTGTTTGACATCAAGCACATTTTGATCATTTGTATAGCTATGTATTGTAGTCATTAATGCACTTTGTATGCCATACGCATCGTGCAACACTTTTGCGATAGGCGCGAGGCAGTTTGTTGTGCAAGAAGCATTTGAAATGACGCTTTCGCCTTTGTATTGTAGGTGATTGACACCATACACAAATGTCGGTGCTTCATCAGCTGGTGCGGAAATAATAACTTTTTTGACATTACCTTTGATATGAGCGCTTGAGGCTTGGAGAGAGTTAAATTTACCTGTGCATTCAATTACGCCTTGTGCGCCATATCGGCTAAAATCAAGGTTAGCAGGATCTCTATCCGAAAGGATTGCAACTTTGTTGTTGCCTATTTGGATAGTGTGATCATCGATTTTTTGCACATTATAGCCCCTATGCACAGAGTCATAGCGCAATAAATGCACGAGAGTATCAATAGGCGCGGTGGTATTGAGTGCAACTAATTCTATATCTTCTCTTGTTCCGATGATACGAGCCGTGCATAGTCCAATTCGCCCTGTTCCATTGATAGCAACTTTAACTGACATATGATTCCTTTTGAAGTAAGATAAATTATATCGTGCATTATAAAGAAAAAAATATAAAAACTCCCTATTTTATTGATTTCCAAAAAAAATAAAAGTAGAATCCCAACTTTTATGCCTGCTAGTCCTTGTAGCTCAGCTGGATAGAGCGTTCGATTCCTAATCGAGAGGTCATGCGTTCAAATCGCATCAAGGACACCACTACTATATATTCTTACTTCTAAGGATTTGTATGCAGCTTGTTCTTGCCACTTCCAATCCCCATAAAAAAACAGAAATTACAGCTATTTTTGCAACAACACTTCCTGATATGATGATTGTTAATGTAGGGGATATTATGCCCCCATTTGAGATAGAAGAAAATGGCACAAGCTTTGAGCAAAATGCCACCATTAAAGCAAAGGCAGTATATCAAGCCCTCACAACACTGCCTATGCAAACCCCCTATCTTGTGTTGAGTGAAGATAGCGGATTGTGTGTTGATGCCCTTGGTGGTGCGCCCGGAATCTATAGTGCGCGTTTTAACTTTAGGGATTTTGGTGATAATAGTTGGCAAGACATAAAGCCCAACAATCTCTCTCTTGATACATTGAATCTAATGCGCGTTGTTTATGAGCTACAATCTCGTGGCATAGAAGAATCTAGTGCGCGTTTTGTCGCGAATGTCTGCCTTTTTGGGTATATAGATGAGCAATGTATCTTACAAAACTTCCAAGGATTATGTGAGGGCAAGGTAATTACCACGCCAAAAGGCGATAAGGGTTTTGGCTATGATCCTATCTTTGTCCCAGAACATTACACACAAACCCTCGCACAAATAGAATCTAAAAATGAAATTTCTCATCGCAAAAAAGCCCTTGTGCAATGTATGGAGTATCTGCTCAAGATTCTATGATTGTTAGATTTTGCATGTATGCACAAAGCATATGATGTGTAAATCCAAAACTTAAAACCTCAAAACTTCCAAAAAATCTCCAAAACCCACAGAATCTTAAGCAA
>NZ_NESU01000008.1 GCF_002287135.1 Helicobacter sp. TUL | reverse complement strand
CCCCGAGGCTATAGATTTTAATAAGACTATCCAAATACTTAGGATTATGGAGATTTTCTATGATTTCTTGTCGTTTTATGACAAAATTCTGCCAAATTTCCTCATAAGATTGCAAATTGGAAGCAATCATTACTTCAAGATTTCCCACATTATTTTTGAAGCGGTCTTGGTAAGATAATCTAGGATCAACTTCAAAGATAAAACTACTGCCACAAAAATATTCAATTGTTTCTTTCAATGCTCCAATACGGGAAACTAAAGGTATAGCTCCAGCAAGGATAGATTCCACAATAACTAACCCAAAGGTTTCATACCACAATGAAGGTATCACCGAAAGCTTGGCTTTTTTTAAAATCTCTGCAATCTCCATTGGTGTCCGCCTACCTAAGAATATACAATTTAAAATTTCTTTTGAACTTGTTGTAGAATGGGAATTTAAAAGCTTGTGAGCGAGGTTTTCACAATATTCTTTATCATCTCCATCGCCTATAATACAAAGCTTATACGATGAAAATTCTGGTTTTTGTATAAGCTTTGCAAATGCTTCGATAAGAAGTGGAACATTTTTCTCTGGCGCAAGCCTACCAAAGAATACAATCAGATCTTCTTTGTCTTCTAAGCACACATTAGGATTGTAAAATTGCATTTGTATAGGGTTTTGTAATACTTCTAATTTTTTCTTACTAAACCCATCATCTATATGTTTTTGGTATTGAAACTTGCCTACACAGAGAATCTTATCAAAAAGATTGTTTTCTCGCATCAAAATTCCACAATAAAAAATCGTTCGCAAGCCCTTCAAGATTGAATAGATTCTCCCTCTCCTATCACAATTTTTCCACATAATGCGAAATTTTGAATGTCCTATACATTCCTCACAAATCGCTTTTTGTTTGTAATTATATAAACCCCCATTGGGACAAACACCAAAATTATGTTGTGTAAAAATAAGTTTAATATGTGGGAATTTGCGTTTATAAGCACGAAGAGCAAAAAGAACACTTGGACTTAGACGAGAAAGATAATTTTGCGTATGAATAATATCAGGACGTGTAGCAAACAAAAAGTGCTTTAATAATCGATAATTTTTCAAGTTAAAAATATACTTGATAGCACCTATAGGTTTAGAATACATTGCCCAATCATCGAGCATCAAAAAATGTTGAAAATCTACACCCTTTGGTAAAGTCTGTAATGTATCACAACTAGCGACAAAAATCTCGTAATTTGGAAGAGTCAGGGTTTGCTCAATGGTGTTACGAAATACGCTTTCAGCTCCACCACGATAAGAATCTGAAGCAAGATGAAGAAGTCTTATTTTGGTATGCGAAGTGGGTGATTGAAATCGAGAATCTGTATTTGCTCCTTTAGTATGAGCACAATCAGAAAAGCCAAGACTTTGAAATTTAAACATAAGAAAACCCCTTAAACATCTTTTGTATCATGCACTTTCCCTCCAAAAATATATCCGCCGTTATATATATCTAAATAAAAAATTATTGCTTTCTTTTTCCTAACAAGACCCTTGCTTGATTGCGGAATCTTCTAGGAATTGCATTTCGCACAACAACGCGTGGAATAATCCAAAATACATAACGCAAAGTATGATAAATAGGGAAAAGTTTATGATAGCGCGTCCCTATTTGCAAATCTTCCCAAAACATACGCCAAGAAAGCGAACCAGAAACTCCCTCAACATTAAAAGCACTCACAACCACCGCGCTATGCCAAAAAAGCAATCCTGCATTATATACTTTAGTAAAAAAATCCGTGTCACCAGCAATTTTAAAATATGTATTATATTTATAATGCTTCATTGTTGCAGAATCTATAAACGCACTTTGGTGAATAAAATGATGATGATATTTATGGGCATTTTTACGCTCATTTGGCACAGCATGAATAATCTTGGTATGTTCTGCATCATAAATAATCTGCGTATCCCCATAAATAACTGCCGCCTTTTTCCCAGCACTAGCCAAATATTCTTGATATGCTGCAAAAAGTTTAGACACGCTCTCCTTGCTAAAAAACATATCTCCACAATTCATAAAATTACACCACTCTCCAGTAGCGAGATCTATGCCTTTGTTCATCGCATCATAGATTCCGCTATCACGCTCACTTAAAAACTTAAAGCTAACATTGGGGTTAGAATCTAATTGCGCTTCAAGATAAAGAGAATCTGCTTTAACTTCCTTATGCGTGATAGTTGCTAGGGAAGTGATTGTGGATTCTATGCGTTGGGTCGTGCCATCACTACTATATCCATCAACAAGGATATACTCGATATGTGGATAATCCTGACACAATACAGAATCCATAGTTACAACGATGTGGGAAACATCGTTATATACTACGGTAATAATCGAGATCTTAGACCGCATGTGTTGTATCCTAATCTCTCTTAGAACTTCTTCCTCTCCACATCAGCTAATATCTCATCAGCTATAGTATTTACCTTTTGAGTAATCTCATTAGTATTATTAGCTACTTCAACATTTTCTTGTGTTACACCTTCAAGCTGTGCAATAGCTTCATTGATTTGTGATAAACCTTCTGTTTGTTCTCTAATAGATTCACTCATTTCATTGACTGATTGCACCAAGATATTAACATTAGCTTCTATCTCACCTAGAGATTTTGTTGTTCTTTCTGCTAGTTTTCTTACTTCATCAGCAACAACGGCAAATCCTCTTCCGTGTTCTCCTGCTCTTGCAGCTTCAATAGCAGCATTAAGTGCTAAAAGGTTTGTTTGATCAGCAATGTCTTTAATCACGCCTACGATATTTTTAATATCTTCTGCTTGTTTAGTAGCCTCAATGGTTTTATCACTAACATTTTGCATTGATGAGCTTATTTCTTCTACAGCAGCGGCAGATTGTTCTAAAGAGCTTGCTTGAGATTGAGAACCTTCTGTAAGTTTTTGCATAGAAGTTTTAAGTTCTTCACTTTGTGCTGCTAAATCTTTTGCAAAATTAGAAGAAGCTTGAAGCATTTGTCTAATTTCTTCACCTAATGTATTAGTAACAACTTCTACTCTTCCTTTTGCATCTTTAACTTGTGTAGAGAAATCAAGTTGTGTATAAGCATTAAATACCCTAGTAATTTCGTTAGTATCGCTTCCAATTTTTGTTTGTAAAATAGCAAGCATATGATTTAGCACTTCTTTAAGCTCTACAAGTTGAGGATTTGATGGAACTTTATCTATACGAGCTGTAAGATCACCATCTTCTACTGCTTTAGCAGTTTCTGTAGCTTCAAGTATCGCTTCTTTATCTTGCTGCAGTGAGTTTTTTGTGCGTTCTATATTCTGCTCAATCACTTCAGCCATGGATCCAAACTCATCTTTTGCAAGCTTATGTTGCAAAGCAGGAGGCGTAGAAACTTCATGATTAATAAATTTAAAGAAATCCTGAAGAAGCTTTTGAATTACGCTAACTGGTCCAATAAGTTTTTTGATAATAAAATATAACATAACAAAGCCAAACACCCCTAAAATTAATGCTATCACACTTGAAGTCACAAAACTTTTATTAACCGCATCTATAAAATCGCTTTGCGTTGCTGCAACTACGATTGTCCAACCAAAAGGAAATTGCTTATAATATGTTAGTCGTCTTTCACCCATACGATTTATAAATTCTACATAGCCCTCGGGTGTTTTTTGCACGGCATCAAAAACAGCTTGCTCTACTTGCGTCAGAGGTTTATCATGGTTAATAGCGCTTGGATTTTTATGAGAGAAAATTCGCCCCGTATCATCTGTGATAAAAATAGCCATACTAGGAAGCTCTGGACGCTCAAAATTCAAAAATCTCTTTTGAAAATCATCCACAAAAACGTCTAAGCAAATTACGCCCAAAAAATTGCCGTTTTCATCGACAAGTGGCGCAGTAGCCAACATCTTACCTTTATCTTTTCCATTTTGGCTTATGTATGTTGAGGTTACGATGCCTTGGAGCTGTTTTGTCTCAAGATATTTTTTCTTAGTTTCTACATAATATGGGCGATCTAAATAACTAAAACCTGGTTCCACTGCCTCATAATCATGTTTAAATGCTGCCTTTGATTCTTCATTATATTCCACTAGCGCTTTTCCATTTTTCTCAAATATCACATAAGCAGCAGGATATTTGATAAGTTCAGCAGTTTCTGCTAACACTGCTCGCTGTTTTGCGATTCTATCAGCTTGATCAGAAATAGTCTCCAATGCCAAAATTTGCTTTCGCAAAAAATCTAAATGCTGTTGTGCCTCGATATTCATCGTAATATTGATAGTCGTATACGACGCACTTAAAGCTCCCTGCTGAATACTCTGAAAAAGATCTATGGTATTTTCGGAAGTCTTTTTGTAATTATAGATAGTAACCGTTGCAATCACAACGATAAAAATTGATAATACACTTATCAATAACTTATTAGCCAAAGAAAATCTCATACTAATACCCCCTATAGTTTATGCTCCTGCAAATCTAGCAAAAAAATTCTTAAAAAATGCAAAGGTATCAAGACATTTTTAAGCAAAAATCCCCTTATCATAGCAATATATGCCCTTTATACTCCTAATTCTTGTTTAAAATATTGAATAGTTTTTTCAAGTCCTTCCTTAAGCTGTATGCTTGGCTCCCACTTTAATTCGCTTTGTGCAAGAGTAATATCAGGTTTTCTTTGCTTGGGATCATCTTGCGGCAATGGGTGAAAACTAATTTTAGAATGAGATTTAGCAAGTTCTATAACATTTTTGGCAAGCTCTAAGATTGTGAATTCATTGGGATTTCCGATATTTACTGGTCCAAAAAATCCATCTTTGCTCTCCATAAGTTTTATCATACCATCAATAAGATCATCAACATAACAAAAACTGCGTGTTTGGCTCCCATCACCATAAATACTTATATCCTCACCTTTTAGTGCCTGAATAATAAAGTTACTCACCACACGCCCATCATTTGGGTGCATTCTAGGACCATAAGTATTAAAAATCCTCATAACCTTTATATTGACATTATGTTGTCTTTGATAATCAAAAAACAATGTTTCTGCACACCTCTTGCCTTCATCATAGCACGCTCGTATGCCGATAGGATTGACTGCGCCGCGATAACTTTCTACCTGTGGGTGGATTTCAGGATCGCCATACACTTCACTTGTGGATGCTTGTAAAATTTTTGCTCGTGTGCGCTTGGCAAGTCCTAACATATTGATAGCACCCATCACAGAGGTTTTGGTCGTTTGCACCGGATCAAATTGATAATGCACCGGACTTGCTGGACAAGCGAGATTATAAATCTCATCAACCTCAATATACAGAGGGAAGGTCACATCGTGTCGCATAAACTCAAAACGCGGATTATTCAACAGGTGCAAAATATTGCGTTTTGTGCCAGTAAAAAGATTATCCACACAAAGCACTTCATGCCCCTGCTCCAACAATCGCTCACATAAATGTGAGCCCAAAAACCCTGCCCCACCAGTTACTAAAATCTTTTTATATTGCATCCAATCTCCTTATATATCAAGATTTGTAAAAAGCATTATAACGCAAATTAAAGATTGATAAAATCAACGCACAAAGAAATGTGCATAAAAGACAATCTTTTTCACAACATATATTAAAATACAACCTATTGTTTATCAATAAAAATCTCAAATCCATAGAATCCGCTTAATGATGATATCCCTATGCTATTTTCTTGCGATAAAAATGAGATATGACTATCCACATCAGGATAAGAGTTTGCCTTTGTGTAGAAAAGCACACTTGTAAGACATACAATAACTACTGCTCCAAATAGAGCATACATTCTATGCTCCATAATAACATTCATATATCTCATCAATTTTATGAACAAAAATGTAACCTTGTTGTTTCTTGTGATAAACTCTTTACTCACTTTTTCCACCTTCTTGATAGTCATAGTCTGTGTTAATATGCCACAAATTACAATTTTTGCCCAAAATCTTATCTGCACACATCAATCCCATTAAAATACTATGATCTTGGTTATTGTATTTAAAGCTACCATTTCGACCTATAAAATACAAATCTTCAAAGCTATCAAGTGCATCATAGATTTGATGTAAATCTTCTTTGTAGCCTCTTTCATATATAGGGTAGCTTTTATGAATTTTTAATACAGCTACATTTTTTATCAATCTAGAATCCGCCACAAGTTTAGATTCCAATAAATCTCTTTTTGCCGTATCACCAAGTGTATTTTCATCTAGATTCCACAAAGGCTCATCATCATTAGCCCAATACTCAAGGCACAAAATCGCAGAATCTTTTCCGCACCGCAAATCTTTTGTCCAATTAGCAAAATTTGTGATTCTACCTGTTTGTGTATCTTTGCTATGCACATAAATCCAATTATCTTTAAACAATGAAGTGCCTGATGATACATCATTTATAGTCTTTGTATGATCTTGGATTTTAGAATCTTGCAAATCTTGTGCTACTTCTACATACACTAAAATGGTGTTTCTAAACTTTAATTTTTTGGCCAAATCTTTTGTCTTAGAATCTAATTCATCTAAAGATAGCACCATATCCCTAAAAGGTGCGGTCGAAATGACAATATCTCCACTAAAATCTCCCTTATTTGTGGTAATTCCGACAGCCTTTTTATTATGCGTTTTGATACCCACAACTTCAACATCACAATGTATCGTGCCACCCAGTTTGATAATCTCATCTTTCATGTTGTTATACACTACACCACAACCCTTTTTAGGATAGCTAAATTCATCGACTAAAGTTTTATGTTTGTTTCCACCATTGCCAAAAAACGCAGATTTTATAGCCTCATAGAGATTTAGTCCTTTTATACGCTGTGCAGCAAAATCAGAATCTAGCTCACTGCCCTTGATTCCCCAAAGTTTTTCTGTGTAACCCTTAAAAAATATGCTATAAAGTCGGTAGCCAAAAGCATTTGCTACCCAAGATTCAAAGCTATCTCCTTTAAAAGGTAAAATTTTCGCCTTACAATAACTTAAAACACATAGAGCAGATTCTATAAACCCGAGCTTAAGTAGCGCATCAAATCCACGCAAGGGATAATAAAAAAACTTACGATTATAAAAGATTCTAGTAAGCCGTGAGACTTTCTCATATTCGCCATTTGTATGTGCGTGCCAAAAATCATTAAGTCTTTTGTCTTTGCTAAAAAACCTGTGTGGTCCAATATCTACGATTTGAGAAAATAGCTCTACGCTCTTGCTCATACCGCCAACTTGAGATTCTAGCTCAAAAATTTCTACGCTATATCCCGACTCACTTAATACCCTAGCAGCGCTAAGCCCAGCAGGTCCTGCACCAATGATTAATACTTTTTTAGAAGTTTCTTGTGTCATTGCTATCCTTTTATGAGATTATTTTGTGTGGAAGTTTTGTAAAACTAAAATACTTGTGTCCTAAATAATTACAGATAAAACTCATACCTACCCCACAAACATGCGCCACAAACTCCAAATGTTTTTGGTGTAGTAAAAAATCTGTATATGATCCAAGCAATGAATGTGCTTGTAGGTGAGTATAAAAAGTAGGGGTGAGGGTTTCTAAAACAAAAAGTGTTGCAACACTTACAAACAAAGCCACAACCAATCCAAAACTTGCTACGATACTAAAACGGACAAAGGCGAATTTCAAACTAATATTGCGAGGAAATATATATTTAGCAGAGAGTGCAAAATTTACAAAATGCCCCAAAATATAGGCGATAACTACACTATATGAAAAATTTATATAAAAACTTATGTAATGCCTTGATATAAGATTTACAAGTAAAGCCAAAAGTGCAACACAAAAATATTTTAGGAACTGCATCTTGTTTTCTTGTATTAATATCTTGGGTTTGTATGCCAACGCAAAGCAGATGCAAGGATTGTTTCAAGTTTATAAAAATATGGATTCCAACCCAATATATCCCTCGCCCTACTACTATCACCAATGAGTATGGCAGGATCTCCTGCGCGCCTAGATTCTATGACATATGGGATTTTTTTGCCACATAAATCTTGCGCACATTCTAACAACTCAAAGATAGAAAACCCTTCCCCATTTCCAAGGTTAAATACTTCACCTACTTTGCCATCTTTTTTAACATCTAAAAGATACTTTAGGGCTAGAATATGTGCGCTTGCCAAATCATCAATGTGAATATAATCACGCACACAAGATCCATCTTTTGTAGGATAATCATCACCAAAAACACTCAAAGACTCTCTTTGACCAAGTGCGGTTTGCAACAACAAAGGAATTAAATGTGTTTCTGGATTATGAGATTCGCCAATATCAAAAAGCATACTTGCACCAGCGGCATTAAAATAACGCAATACCACATAATGTAATCCATAAGCATTATGAAAATCTCTCAATATGTGTTCTACCACGAGCTTTGAATAACCATAAGGATTAATTGGGTTTTGTGTATGGGATTCTGTTATAGGCAAGTGCAATGGATTGCCATATGTGGCGCACGTGGAACTAAAAATAATATTTTTTACATTAGCCCTACGCATAGATTCCAAAAGATTAAGAGAATTAGCAACATTATTGCGATAATACTTGCTAGGATCATTCACGCTCTCCCCAACATACGCATAAGCAGCAAAATGCATAACTGCCTCTATATCGTATGTATCAAAAATAGAATCTAATGCAGCCTTATCGCTTAAATCAGCTTGTATAAAAGTAGTGCGTAAGTGTGCATTTTGGAGTGAGTGAAGTAGCAGTGAATCAGAGTTAGTTTGTGTCTTAGAAGCTTGTAATTGTGATACAAAAGTATCATTTAAGGGGTATTTACCCCCCCCCGCAAAATTCTTAGCTAATTGTGCAAGAAATTGTGTTAATGTGGCATTACTAGCAACATCTAATGAAGTATATTGCAAAGATTCTTTATGTCCCAAGCTAAGATTATCTAATACAAGTGTCTCAAATCCCAATGCATTCAATAAGGCATTTGCGTGAGAACCAATATATCCTGCCCCACCAGTTACTAAAATCTTTTTTGTTGTCATAGATTGCTGTGCCATTACATTCCTTGCATTTAAAACTTTGGTGATTATACTATATCCTCTCTTAAAAGCCCCATTCTCTTAGAGAATCTTTGCTTGTTTTATCGCCGTAGTATCCACAAGCTCGACTATTTCGCCACTTTGCAAATGCTCTAAGGCAACCACTTTGCCATTTTGTAGCACCTGCGCTAGATCTTTTTTGGTTTGCTGCGGATTTAGTGCCAAAAGCGTATAGCGCAAGGATTCTATAACTTTTTGCTTAGAATCTAGTAATCGCTCAAAGCGCAATGCCTGATAAAATGGCGATATTTCCGCTTCTTTATCTTGCAAAAAAGTTCGTGCCACATTCACAAGATTTTGTCGCAAAAAAGCAACTTGCTCACATTGTGTGCGTATGGTAGATTCTCTATTTTTTGCTTGCAAAAGCGCTAAGATATGCTTTAAAATCTCATACTTTGAGGCATACAGGGATAAAAACATATTTTCATGCAATCTACCCATTTCATCAAGACGCATAAGCCACTCTTGTGAATCTGGTAAAATCATCTCCATTGCTGCACTTGGAGTAGGCGCTCGCAAATCTGCTACAAAGTCCGAAATCATTGTATCTACCTCGTGTCCCACAGCACTGACTATCGGAGTGCGTGCATGAAAAATCGCATCAGCCACCACTTCCTCATTAAATGCCCACAAATCTTCGATACTACCGCCACCACGACCAATAACAATCACATCAAAAGCTTGTGGTGTACCAAAAAAACTATCGGCATATGCGATATTGCGCGCGATAGAATCTTTTGCTTCATTGCCCTGCACAAGCGTATTTATCGCGACAATTTTTGTAAGCCTCCATCGCTTTTTGGCAACTTTTAGCATATCTTGGAGTGCTGCACCGCTAAGAGAAGTCAAAATCGCTATGCGTTTAGGGTATGGTGGTATAGGCTTTTTAGATTCAAAATAGCCCTTTTGTTGCAATGTTTCTTTGAGCTGCAAAAAGCGCAACGTAAGCTCACCTATACCCTCTGGAATCATACTCTTGCACTGAATCTGATATTCTCCACGCGGTGTATATACGCTTATGCCACCACTCACAACAACGCTTATGCCATCTTTTGGCTCAAATTTAAGCGCATTGACATTACCACGAAACATAACACAACGCACTTGTGAGTTTGCATCTTTGAGACTAAAATACATATGTCCGCTTGTATGGATTGTAAGATTGCTAATCTCCCCTTGCACTTGGACTTGTAAAAATGTGCTATCCATAAGAGCCTTTATCTGTGCATTTAACTCACTGACACCAAGAATCATGCCTATCCTTAACGCTTAATATGAAGCTTTTTCTTGTATTCATGCACGACAGATTCAAACTTGCTAAGAAAAAATGGATTTTGTCCATTCATATATTCTACAAGCATAGAGAGTTGTTTTTGTGTGAGATGTGTAACTGCCTTGTAACATATTTCATTAAAGCCCTCATCATCGTTATTATCCACACTCTCTTGAATCGCTTGGGAATATTTAAGAAACATTTTTCTATCTTGTTCCTCTTGTTCATTGTGTTTCAAGATATCCTGATACAATGTTTCAAGCTCCTCAAATGGCATTTCTTTTAAATATTCTTTAGAATACAAACCTGTGAGTGCCCTTACTTTGGCGACAAGTTCGAGTTTTTGAGGCACATTGTTGTAATAATCTCGATACACATCATACAAATTTGAAGGCATAAAATCCTTAACCACCATAAGCTTTACGCGTGCCATTGTGAGAATCTGCTGACGCGTGGCTGGATCTTTAAGTTTATCAATAGTTTGGTGCAAAAATTGCGTATCATTGCGACGCTTTTCATAAAATTCCTCAAGCACCTTAAATTCTTCCTTTGGCAAACCTTTTAGCGCTGTAGCGATTTGGGAAAGCAAAATTTCTTGAAAACTTCTATAGGCAATGTGAGAAATTTTTTGCATCTTGTGCATAGGCATATCTTTGAGCGCTATAGCCAACAAATCATTGACTTCACTATAATCAAACTTCATATATCCCTCTTGCAGACACTCTATGAGCGTTATGACATCATTTGCACAATCTTTGAGTTTTTGTTTAAACTCCGTAAGTTCACCCATATCAAGTAAAATAGAATTAGTTTTAATGCTTTTATTGTCATTTGTGAGATGAAAATACGACCCTAAAAGTTTTTTTGTAACTTCTTGATATGCCTCTTGAATCTCTTTTGTTTCCATAGATTGCAATGTATTTGGATCATAATCATGCCGCTTGAGAAATTCTATCATTCTATCACGACTAAGTGCCATTACAAGATTCCTTGTTGCAAAGTGCTTTCTTGCAAGGCATAATAGACTTTAAGCATATCGCTATGCTCTTTGCTATCATGCACACGCAAAATATTTGCGCCATTTTGCACACCAATAAGATGTAGTGCAAGTGTTGATGCAAGGCGTTCAGACACTGCTTTGCCTGTAATTTGCCCTAAAGTATTTTTTCGACTAGCACCAAGTAAAAGAGGATATCCAAACCGCTTAAAATGCAGGAGATGATTTACAAGCGCGAGGTTTTGTGCGTCATTTTTGGCAAAGCCAAAACCCACATCTAGGATAATTTCCTTGCCTCCGCTGTGTATAACTTCATCAATTTTGCGCTCAAAAAATGTATCAATCTCCCCCAAAAAATCATCATATTGCGTAAGCGTTTGCATAGTCTCTGGTGTGCCCCTTGAATGCATAATAATCGCAGTTGCACCAAAGGCAGCATTAACCCGTGCCATATCAGGATCACTAAACCCACTCACATCATTAATGATACTAAAACCACTTTTAAGCGCAAACTCTGCGGTTTTTGGGTTGTAGGTATCAATGCTAAATTGCACCTTTTTATACAATTGCTTAGAATCTATTTCTGCACACACTTCACCCAAGCGCGCTATTTCATCACAAGATTCTATATTTTGACTACCTGGACGCGAACTTGCCGCACCTATATCGATATATGCCACGCCTTCTTCCAAAAGCTCATAAATACGCTCAATCGCCTCTTTAGAGCTTTTGCGACTAGAAGCATAAAAACTATCTGGCGTAACATTGATAATCGCCATAATCTTAGCTTGTGTATCTGGGGGTGGTTTGATGTGTGATTTGAGGTATGTAGCAAGATTCTTTAGTCCAAAATCTTGTGCAGAAAGCTTAGTAACAAGCCGCCTTAATTGAGATGCATTGGCAATGAGTAAGCCAACTTTTTCTCCTTTGTAGAGAATCTGCTCACGAGGTGTGGCATACTCTGCCCCCACGCTTAGCGCTTCTTGTTTTACAATCGCACTTGCCACATAGCTTAAATCGTGCAATGCAAAATAATACATCTGCGCCTTTTGTGCCATAATCTTATGCCCCACCTCATCAGCACCCACGCGTTTTAGCACATCTAATGCTCTTGAAGTAGCTATGCGTGTAACTTGCATTATCGCACTCCTCGTTGTTTTTTGTGAATCTTTAAAAGCAGGGGTAAAAAAATATAGCTCTCTTTGGTATATGAATCTGCTAATGCAATAGCCTCATCAAAAGCCTCTAGCTCGGTGCGATTTAAACAAATTCCGCTTGTATGCACCGCAAACAACAAGGCTTGAATGTGATCTTTTATCTCTTGGATACTGCGATTTTGCCTATCGCAATCTCGCAAAAACTCATAAATAGCAGAAAGCGTGAACTTTTTCATATCAAGCTCAAAAAGAGGAAGTGTTTTTTTACTCTTGTGCATATAGATATGCAAACGCGAAAGAATTGTGGGCAATAACGCATTTTTGCTTGGCGCAATAAGCACAAAATGCACGTTTTGTGGTGGCTCCTCAAGAATCTTAAGTAGCGCATTTTGCGCCTCGATACTATAAGAAGGTGCTATAAGGATAAGAAATCGCTCCCTATCACTTGCAAGATAGCTTTGCGCAATCACCTCTCGTGCATCATCTATGCGAAATTCAAGTTCCTTGCCCTTGCTATCTGTGGGGTGAAAAATGACATAATCTCCTTTTTGTAGTGTCGCGGTGATATTATGCGCAATCTCTTGAGGCTGTGCGCTAATATGCAACTCTCCAACAAAAAGTCCCATACCCAAACCCTACGAAAGCTCTAGGGAAATCTGCCCAAAGACAACGCCACACAACGCCCTTTCAAACAAGCGATAAAGCTGCAAAAGCTTATAATCAAGCAAATCATCAAGTGAGCTTAGTCTAATGGTTTTAGTAGGCATATCTTGCCCATCAATAAGCCACATAAATGGTTCATGCACCGCAGGGAAAAGCGCAAAATCCCCACGAATAGTCTTTTTACCAATATACCAAAGCATATAATTCTTGGCAAAAGAATGCTCAAGCATTTTATTAATCGCACCAAAATGCCTATCAGGTGTGTTATTATAATTAAGATTCATATCAATCATAAAGCCTAGAGATTCAACCTCAAAAATAGGAAAAAATGGGCGTGTTTTGCTAGGAAGATTGATATTTTGTGTGATGTATTTGCTAAACCATTGGCGTTGCGTATCGGTAAGCACCACCAAACTTCCACCATGTAAAATATGCAAAAATACACGACGAAAAAGTGGGACGAGCCCTAATCTCTGCTCGTGTAGCCAACCACTCATAATGCCTTTATTATCTTCTTGTATAATGGCTTCTTTCAGCCATACATCTAAACGCTCCATTACCACCTAATCCTATTTATCAAGCGCATACACATCATGGAGTGTGCGGACAGCCAATTCGGCATATTTGATATTTACAATCATAGAGATTTTTATCTCACTTGTGGCAATCATCATAATATTGATATTTTCTTTTGCCATAGCCTTAAAAGCGATACTTGCCACACCGCTGTGAGATTTCATACCCACACCTACGATAGAAACCTTTGCAATATCGCAATCATACTCAATGCTTTGCACATCATTTTTGAAGCACTCAAGCACTTTTTTGGCAAGTTCTACCTCTGTTTGTGGGATTGTAAAATCAATGTCTGTTTTACCATCTCTACCAATGGTTTGCACAATCATATCCACATTGATATTTGCCTCTGCCAATGTGCTAAAAATCTCTGCTGCAATACCAGGTCTATCAAGCACATCAGCTATGCTTACTCTAGCTTGATTCTTATCCAATGCCACACCACTTACGATGGGTTTTTCCATAATATCCTCCTCATCTGTTATCAATGTCCCTTCACTAGCCGAAAACGAACTACGCGACACAAGCTTTACTTTCAGTTTTTTTGCTAACTCCACAGAGCGATTAAGCAGCACTTTTGCACCCATAGACGCTAACTCTAACATTTCATCATAGCTAATCTTATCAATCTTTTTGGCTTTAGATTCTATGCGCGGATCGGTAGTGTAGATTCCATCAACATCGGTATAAATCTCGCACAAATCCGCATGTAAAGCACCCGCTAATGCAACCGCAGAGAGATCGCTACCACCACGCCCAAGCGTTGTAACCTCACCTTCTTCACTTATGCCTTGAAACCCTGCAACGACCACGACATAGCCTTCTTGCAAAAGTTTTTGTATGTGATTGGTATCAATATATTTAATGCGCGCTTTTGTGTGCGTATTTTCTGTAACAATCCCTGCACCACGCCCACTCAAAGAAATCGCTTTTATCCCTTTAGATTCTAAAGCTATCGCTAAAAGCGCACTACTTACTCGCTCTCCAGAACTAAGAAGCATATCCACTTCGCGCGTATTTGGCAGAGAGGAAAAAAAATGTGCATATTCTAAAAGCGTATCTGTCTGCCCACTCATAGCAGACACAACTACGACCAAACCACATTTATGATGATCTAGGGTTTGAATCACGCGTTGCGCGACATTCTCTATCCTTTCACACCCACCCATACTTGTGCCACCATATTTTTGCACAATTAACATTGTCTATCCTTACACAGAATTTAGATTCAATAGTATTTTTACCACTAGCAGTCAAAAAAAGAAAATGCAATCATAAAATGAAAATGCTTAAAGTTTTAGTAAGTATTCCCTTGCACCAAAAATACAAACGCGTTACAATGCCAAATATACAACAAAACAAAAGGCAAAAAAATGAATACAAAAAAAAGGCGATGTGGATTTTGTGGCAAAATGCCATTAAATGGGATCAATGTTTTACTCATCGTGCTAATTTGTGTCATTTTGTATGTGTTTAATCACTTTGAAATGAAACAATACCGCGCACAAAAAGCCCAAGAAAAAGCACAACAACAAGCCAAAGCGCAATTTGAAAAACTCACCGATGAATGCTTTTTGCATAACAATCACCAATCTTGCGAGATTCTAAAAACTCTCCAATAGCACAAAACATAAGCTTACAAACTTTTGGAATCTTTTTTGCTTTTTCCCTCACAATGCGCACATACCCAAAGGACAGGGGAACATCTTAAGGAGATAGTATGAAAAAATATCTTGCGATATGTATATTTGGCTTTAGCATAAGTTGTCTAAGTTTTGTATGGGCACAAAAAGTTTCTGATCTCGCTCAAATCGTGGGTATTCGAGAAAACTCACTTGTGGGCTATGGGCTTGTGATAGGACTAAATGGCACAGGGGATAAAAACGGCTCAAAATTTACCATGCAAAGTATGGCAAATATGCTAGAGAGTATGAATGTCAAGGTTTCGGCAAATGACATTAAATCAAAAAATGTCGCAGCAGTAATGGTAACAGCAAATATGCCGGCTTTTGCAAGAGCGGGAGATAAAATTGATATACAAGTTTCATCTATTGGTGATGCAAAGTCTATCAATGGTGGAACTTTGGTGCTCACACCTCTAAGTGCAGTTGATGGTAATATTTATGCCCTTGCCCAAGGCGCTATCACTCTTGGTGAGAGCAATAACGCGCTCTCTGGCACACTCATAAATGGTGCAACAATTGAGCGTGAAGTAAGCTACAATATCTCTGCGCAAGATTCTGCCACGCTTAGCCTCAAAAAATCCGATCTCCAAAATGCCGTAAAAATCCAACAAACCCTCAATGAAACCTTTAATGCCAATGTTGCTCTTGCGCTAGATTCACGCACTATCAAACTCCAAAAACCACAACCTATGAGCATGGTGGAATTTCTCGCACTCGTAGAGGAAGTTGAGATTGATTATATACAAAAACAAAAAGTGATTATTGATGAAAAAAGTGGCACAATCGTAGCAGGATTAGGGATTACCATAGAACCTATTGTGGTAACGCATGGGGATTTGACACTCAAAATTTCTGATGAGATTCAAAGCGATCCAGAAGCACTCAATATCGGTGATGATGTGAGTATTTCCAAAGCACAAAATGTCCTTGCCACCAATGGCAAAAAGCCTACAATCGCTAATGTGGTGCGTGCATTGCAAAAAATTGGTGCGAGTCCTAAAAATATCATCTCTATTCTTGAGACAATGAAAAAAAGTGGCGCAATTACCGCAGACATTGTGGTTATGTAGCTAGATTTAAGGAGTAGCAATGAATATAACAACACAAAATGGTCTTAATGCCTATGAGAATCTAAAAGGCGATGCACTCTTAGAGAATCTAAAACATCGAGCCAAGTCATCTTCAATCCAAAAACTCCAACACGAAGAAGATAAAAAACTTAGGGAGCAAACAGATAATTTTGAAGCCTTGTTTTTGCAAATTATGCTAAAAGACGCTATCAAAAACGAGAATCCACTCTATCCAAAACAACCTGGAAGCGACATTTACCACTCTATGTATATTGAAAATCTCGCACAAAATCTTAGCGGAAGTTTTGGGTATAGTGAACTTTTATCTAATTACCTCAAAGATTTACAAAAATAATGCCAAAAGATTTGCAAGAAACATCACTCAAAGAGAGTTTGTTAAGCCATAACCTCATAGAAAGTCTTGATACCAATGATAAACAAAAGGTGCTAGATTCACTCCTAGAGCTTATCAAAGGCACTTACCAACTAGAAGAGGAATTTAAAAGCCTAAAAAACCTCTATAACAATGTCTTAGAGCTCCTCCCTCAAGCTATTTGGGTGCTTGAAAAAGATGGTAATTTATTTTATCAAAACAATCAAGCCTACGCAATGCCAGAGATTCTTACACTGATTCAAACAAGCCTTAGTCTCTCTTCTATCAAGATAGGAGAGATCTATGAAAGTGAGTTAGAATACAATAACAACGCCTATATGTTTAAAATTAGCCTCTTAAGTGATAAAACCATCATCACGGCATTTAATATCACAAACCAAAAACGCCAAGAACGCCTCGCATCTATGGGACAAGTCTCGGCACATTTAGCCCATGAGATTCGCAATCCAGTGGGATCTATCTCTATTCTTACTTCTACACTGCTTAAACGCGGTGATTCAACAATCCAACCTATCGCCACTGAAATTAAAAAATCTATTTGGCGTATTGAGCGACTTATCAACGCGACCCTTCTTTTTTCAAAAGGCATAAGCGTAAATAAAAAACTCCACACACTCCACGCCATAGAACAAGAATTAAAAGAATGTATCGCGTATTACACATATGCCAAAGATATTGAATTTATCTTTAGACTTAATGCACAATCTGAAGTGCTAATAGACTTTGATTTATTTAGCATTGTGTTGCAAAATTTTGTCTTTAACGCGATTGATGCGATTGAAGAAAGCGATGAAGAGCAAGGAATTGTGGAGATATGGTTTAGCCAAGATTCTCAAAAAAGTGTCTTTTATATTCGCGATAATGGTAAGGCTATCGAGGATAAAAATGTGCTTTTTGAACCCTTTAAAAGCACTAAGCTAAAGGGTAATGGCTTAGGTTTAGCACTTAGCCAACAAATTGTCATAGCACATAACGGAAAAATAAACTTACAAGACAATGGAGAAAAAGTTTTTGAAATTGAAATTGCGCGCTAAATTTCACACACAACCACAATTTATACCTACAATTCCTCTACACTTTTAGGTGTATCTCATTACATAAGGAGTAGTTTATGAAAAAAATACTAGCACTAAGTTTGGCAGGAAGTTTTCTTGTGAGCGGTTTGCTCGTGGGAGAGGATTTTGCAAAAAAAAGCAATAAAGATCTCATAAATCTCGCTGGAAAAGTAAAGCCCAAAGATGTTCCAGAGTATAGATTAGAGATTGCTAAACGCATTGAAGATATGAGTGTCAAAGAGGCGCGTGAGTTTGAAGAAAGCATACGCGAACAAGCCCAAAAAGTCTATGATGGTATGAAAGTCAAAGAATTTCGTGATTACAGACACGAAGCACATAAGGCAGTAGAAGAGTTTTGTCGCAAAAACAAAGAGGAATGCAAGCTTATTCATCCGCCAAAACCACACGAATTACACGATGATCGTGATGATAAGCCAAAACCTCCAAAACCACCTAGAAAATAACGCCTATATCGCGCTATGTCTTTGACACACAACACCAAAAAAAGCACCACTGGTGCGAAGGTCTTGCTTTTAGAAGATGATAGCGTATTGGCTGAAATCTTGTGTGAATTTTTGGAAAGCGAGGGATTTAGCGTAGAATGGTGTCAAGATGCCTCAAGTGCGCTAAACCTCGCATACGAAAAGAGTTTTGATATTTGGCTGCTTGATGTGAAGGTGCCGCTAGGAGATGATTTGGGTGCTTCCAAGGAACTTCCGGGTTTTGAAGTGCTAAAAACCTTACGCCAAGCAAATAAAAATACGCCTTGTATTTTTCTCACTTCCCTTAATAGCATGCAAGATTTGCAAATAGGTTATGATGTGGGTTGTGATGATTTTTTACGCAAACCCTTTGAACTTGTGGAGCTAAGACTTCGTATCCATACACTACTAAAACGATCTTTTGCGCATCGCAATACACAAATGGAGGATTTTGGTAATGGTGTGAGCTTTGATATCATCACCAAAACACTCTATAAAGATGGCAAGATTCTCTCCATAACCAACAAAGAAACCGCCTTGCTTAATCTCCTTTTGCAATACCCAAATACCTATATCTCACAAGATCGGATTTTTGAAGAGCTTTGGGATATGGGACAAGAGCCAAGTGAGCTTTCATTGCGCGCATATATCAAAAACCTACGCAAACTTATTGGCAAAGATAAAATCTTAAATCAACACAACAAGGGATATTGCTATGTCCGCTAACTCCACAAAACGCACTATCGCTAAGATTCTATCTTTGTATTTAGGCACAACGCTTGTGCTTTTGTGTGGGCTTTTTTATTTTGTTTATAAAAAAGAATCGCGCAATATTTATTATGAACAAGTCATCGCCTTACGGGAAATATCCCTAGAAATCCTTGAGATTCTCAAAAAATATCCCCCAGATACCCTCAATGCAGCCATTACAGAAATTAGAGAATCTAAACAAGATATTGCCTTTGGAATCTTTGATAAAAAAGGGCATGCTATATTTTCTAATCTCGTGCGCGATCCCACACAAGAAGAGTTTTTAGAGGGATTTTATAAGGTGGGAGATAAAGTCATCATAGATCCACAAACCTTTGTGCATCGTCACCAAAAACCCCCACATGTTCGATTGAGGATTTTTTTGCAAGATGATAGCGTAGATTCACTAGTTATCAAAAACAACATCAAGCTTGGCGTGTATTTTGCAGCAATCCTTGTGGCTATGGGCATTGTGGCGTATATTTTGGTGCGATTATTTCTCAAGCCCATTAATGACCACATACAACGGCTTGATACTTTTATCAAAGACACAACGCACGAGATTAACACACCAATTAGCATTATTCTTATGAGCATAGAAATGCTACATAATAAGCATTATAACCCAGATGATGCCAAAAAAATCACACGCATAAAACTTGCCTCGCTGCAATTAGAGCATATTTACCGCTCGCTTGTAGCATATAATTTTCCACATAGTCTGCCACAACACACAGAAAGACTGCGCTTAGATATCCTTTTGCAAGAACGCATAGAATTTTTCACGCCATTTTTTACACAAAAAAATCTCAAACTCCAAAGCGATATCACACCAGTATCTTTTCAAGCAAATCGCGAAAAAATCATCACACTTTTTGACAATCTCATAAGTAATGCGATTAAATACAACAAACATAATGGAGAGATTCACATCACGCTCCATAATAATCGCTTTGTAATTAAAGATAGTGGCAGTGGGATAGATTCCAAACACCAAGCAATGATTTTTGATCGCTTTGCACGATTTGATAGAAGCGTTGGAGGATTTGGCATAGGATTAAGCCTTGTGCGTGAAATATGCAAAGAATATAATATCCAGATTCATGTGGAGAGTATCACAGAGGGTGACACGCGCATAGGAAGTGCGTTTGTGCTGACTTGGCACACAAGGGATCCATATGAAAATGGTAGCGCAGTCTCTGGTGTGTGTGGTGATGGAAAAAAGATTCCAAATATACAGGGGCTAGAAGAATGGGAAGACATTGGGGAGCAAATCTCCAAAAGTTGCAAAGAGTGATCAAGGAGTTTGTATGAAAAAGATTCTTTTATATGCTGTGGGTTGTGTGGTTATAGCACTTTGTGTTGTGTGTTATTTTGCATTTACACAAACGCGAGAGTTACAAGAGTGCAAAAGTGAGCGAGATAAAATAAGTGGGTGTGTGGAAAAAGAATATGATGAAAATGGAAATCTAGAATCTGAATTTCCGTATAAAAATGGTGAGCGACATGGTGTTGCAAAAGAATATTATGGAAATGGGAATCTAATGTATGAGATACCATATAAAAACGATATGCAACATGGTGTAGAAAAAGAATATTATAAGAATGGGAATCTAAAGTATGAGACTCCATATGAAAATGATAAGCAACATGGCGTGGAAAAGTGGTATGATGGAAATGGGAATTTAGAGCGTGAGATTCCATACGAAAATGATAAAAAACATGGCGTGGAAAAAGGATATTATGAAAATAGAAATCTAAAATATGAGATTCCATTTGAAAGCAATATATCACATGGTACTGCAAAGGGATATTATGAAAATAGAAATATAAAATATGAGATTCCATTTGAAAATGGTGAGCCACATGGCGCAGAAAAGTGGTATTATGAAAATGGGAATTTAGAATATGAGATTCCATTTGACAATGGCAAGAAACATGGTGTTGCAAAAGCATATTATGAAAATGGGAAACTAAAATATGAGATTCCATATGAAAATGATAAGCGACATGGTGTGGAAGAAAGGTATTATGAAAATGGAAACTTACAAGCACAAGTAACCTATGACAATGGTAGCGCAGTCTCTGGTGTATGTGGTGATGGCAAAGAGATTCCAAATATACAAGGATTAGGATATTGGAACATTGGGAAGCAAATCTCCAAAACTTGCAAAAAATAATCAAGGAGTTTGTATGAAAAAGATTCTTTTATATAGTATAGGTTGTGTGGTTATAGTGCTTTGTGTTGTGTATTATTTTGTATTTACACAAACGCGAGAGTTACAAGAGTGCAAAAGCGAGCAAGATAAAATAAGTGGGTGTGTGGAAAAAATATATTATGAAAACGGGAATTTAATGCGTGGGATTCTATATGAATCCTAACTTCCAAACCCCCTCAAATCTTATGCTAAAATCAAGCGCTGATGGGAGCTTTAGCGCATATAATGAGGCATTTGATGAATGCTATCATAGTCTTAAAGATGGCGCCTTGCAAGAAAGCCTATATAAGCACATCATACCAGCTTTTAGTGCGTGTGAGGATCTACAAGAAATAACAATTTTAGATATTTGCTTTGGACTTGGCTACAATACCCTTACAAGCCTTTATTATCGACAAATACACGCTCTACCTACACGCTTAGTGATATATTCTCCAGAGATTGATCATACACTCATACACAATCTCAAAAACTTCCCTTATCCAAAGGAATTTGATGTGCTACCTATCCAAAAAATCCTTACAGCACTCACAAACACAGACACATACCAAGACACAAACACATATATAGAAGTGCGCATTATCGATGCGTGTGAATACATACACACTATAACAACACATAGTATTGATGTGATTTATCAAGATGCCTTTAGCCCTAGCAAAAATCCTGCACTTTGGAGCAAAGAATTTTTTGCGCAATTATATAGAATCTTGCGCCCAAATGGCATACTCACTACCTATTCCCAAAGCTCTAGCATACGGAAAAATGCCCTTGCGTGTGGATTTTTGGTCTATGATTGCACGCACAAAGATAAGCTAGTGCGTAGCGGAAGCGTGATGAGTAAGAGTGCATTACACTTGCCACACTATCACCTAAAACCCTATAACAAAGCCTAAGCGCCTAAAGTAATAAGCACAAACACATATTTTATTTGCTACAATACCAAGAATAATATATCGTGATGTATGCAAGGAGGTAGCATGAATGTATTTTTGAAACGAAATGGGCTTGTTGTGCGCCAAGAACTTGATACAACCAAACATATTTCCGAGCAGATTCTGTGGATTGACTTATTTGAGCCTACAAGTGTTGAAGTGGATTATATTGCCAACACTTATCATCTTGATATTCCAACCAAAGAAGAGCGCGAGGAGATCGAGCAATCCGCACGATATTGGGAGGATAGCGGATCTATTACGATTAATACTTACTTTTTGGTGCGCACACAACAAAATCTCGTCAATGAAACCATTACCTTTATCTTGCATAAAAATATTCTTTTTACCATTCGATATAGCGAACTTAAGGTTTTTGAGGAGATTCAACAAATTGTGCTTGCTAGTCCCAAAATTTTTGAAGATGGATTTGATTTGGTGAGCAAGATGTTTGAAGCGCGCGTGGAAAAGGACGCGGACTTATTAGAATCTGTAGCCAAAGAAACAAGAATCTTGCGTAAAAATGTCTTTAATGAGGAACTTATAGATTATAAACAAATGCTAGAAGCCCTCTCTAATCTCCAAGAACTCAATATGAGTGTGCGAGATTCACTCTTTGATAAACGCCGCGCAATTACTGCAATGCTTAGAAGCAACAAGCCAGATTCAGAAATCAAGCAAAACCTAACCATTGTGCTAAAAGACCTTAACTCTCTTGTGGAATTTAACACCGTCAATATGCACGCACTTGATAATATCCAAACCATTCTTACCAACCAAATTAATATTGAACAAAACAAAACTATCAAACTCTTTACCGTGGTAACCGTGGCTATGATGCCTCCCACACTCATTGGCACGATTTATGGCATGAACTTCGATCATATGCCAGAGACACACTTAGAATATGCCTATCCTGTGGTGCTTGTCATTATGATTCTCTCAACAATCTTTCCTATTGTGTATTTTAAGAAAAAAGGGTGGTTATAAATGGAGATTTTTGCTTGGATTTTTGATCCTAGCGCGTGGATGGCATTGCTTACATTAAGTATTATGGAGATTGTTTTAGGCATTGATAATATCATTTTTATTGCGGTGCTTGTCTCAAAACTTCCAGAACATTTGCGACAAAAAGCGCGTATCTTGGGCTTGGCTCTTGCGATGATTACACGCATAGCATTACTTAGCCTTATTTTTGTCCTCTCTAAACTCACTGCGCCACTTTTTAGTATCGGAGAGTTTGCTATTTCGGGGCGTGATTTGGTGCTATTTTTGGGTGGGCTTTTTCTCATCTACAAAGCCACTATCGAGATTCACCAAATGGCACAAGGCGATGAACAAACTCAAAATATCACATACACAAATGCCTTTGGCTTAGTGCTTATACAAATTGCCTTGCTTGATATTGTGTTTTCTCTAGATTCTGTGATTACGGCAGTGGGTATGGCAGAAAATCTTCCAGTAATGGTGCTTGCAATTATCATAGCGGTGGGCGTGATGATGTTAGCCTCCAAAAGCATTTCAGAATTTGTAGAACAAAACCCCACCATAAAAATTCTTGCTTTAGCGTTTTTAATTCTCATTGGCGTGGCGCTTGTGGCTGATGGATTGCATTTTCATATACCAAAGGGGTATTTGTATTTTGCCATTGCTTTTTCTCTTGGTGTAGAATGTATAAACCTTTGGCTTAGCAAAAAACATAATAAAAAGTCCTTGCGCACGAATGATACAACCTCTATAAATCCCACAATGCGAGATTCACACAAATGAGGCTTTGGCTTTTTTATTTTGGTTTGGCAGCGTGTGTGCTAGGATATATATTTGTCGGACTTGGTATCGTGCTTTTTCCTATCAGTATCTTTTGCCTTATGTATGCGGGTGTGTATAATATAGGCTTTTGGATTATGATAGTAGGCAATATTCTTGGCTTTAGTATGAGTTTGTTTCTTGTTGTCGAAAAAATTGCAACAATGCTTGTGTGAATCTTAGCGCAACAAACGCCCAAAAGGGAGTGCTTGTAATATAAGCTTTTGGTTAATCATATCAAGTTGGGCGCGTAAATATTGCTCTTGTTTTGTCATAGGATAGGCTGTATTCCATTCTTGCATTTGCGCCAAAGTCTTAGAATCTAGCGGAATGTTATACATTTTTGCCATATACAAATAACTACGCGCTATATAGCCTTTAGAATACATCGCCGGATAGAATCTTTGTGCTTTTGTATCCACATATACTTGACACGATCCATATTGTGTAAAACGCAAAGATTTTGGTGCATTGGCATATGCGTAATTGCCCCTATCACGATTGATTTTTGCCAATGTTGGGACAATATTTTGCACATCAGATTCCATTTTTTGAAAAAATGGATCCCTGCGACAATTCTTGCGACCACCACGCGCCCAACACGCAAGATGTTTGCCAAAGGTATGAGCAGGCATAATGTGTTCCCATTCTATCGCCTTGGCGTCTTTGATACCAGAGGGTTTTGGTTGTAAATGTGGTTTTCCATTTTTTAAGCGCACACTAAAAGGGATATGACAATAAAAATCTTTTTGAAATGAAGAATCTAAGAAAAAATAGAGGTATTTTAATTCTCTTTTGGCGTCAGAAAATGTAGGTTTAGCGACTAAAGGCGATGCCCAAAGGGCAATCACCGCTAGAGTATGGGCTATGCAATGCCGCATACTTATTTTACAGGGTGTAACTCATTTGCATAAAATGACACAGAGCTTATGCCCTCTTTAGTTGCCCACTCATATGCCTTAGATACAAATTCCCAATTAATGTGATTCCAGAATTTCTCCAAATATGCAGGGCGTGCATTTCTGTGATCAATGTAGTAAGCGTGTTCCCACACATCAACTACAAGTAGAGGGATTTTAGATTCTGTGATTGGAGTTTGAGCGTTGCTTGTTTGCACAATCTCAAGTTTTTTGTTTGCTGTGTTATACACAAGCCAATTCCAACCAGAACCAAAAAGCGTTGTGCTAGAAGCAATAAATTTTTCTTTGAATCCATCAAGTGATCCAAACTCTGCATCAATTGCTGCTTTTAATTCAGCACTTGCATTGCCACCTTTTGGCGCTATACAATCCCAATAAAAATCGTGATTATATACTTGTGCTGCGTTGTTAAATACACCACCATTTGAACCTAAAATAATATCTACCAAACCTTTAGAGGCAAACTCTGTGTTAGCGATAAGATTGTTAAGGTTATTTACATAAGTTTGATGATGTTTGCCATAATGATAGCTAAACGCCTCTGGACTCAAAAAATCTCCGAAATCTTTGTCGCTATAAGGTAATGTGCGTAAAGTAAACATATTTTCTCCTTGCTTATAATTGTTGCTTAAAAAGCTTGGACATTGTAACATTAAAAGGTTACATTTCCTTTAATGTAAGTGCTACAATCTATGCTAAAATTTCATATGCAATTCTTATAGGGAGTTTAGCAATGGTAGTATTTATTACAGGGGCTTCAGTAGGGTTTGGGGAAGCAAGTGCAAAAAAGTTTGTCCAAAATGGGCATAAAGTCATCTTACTAGCGCGCAGAATCCAAAAGCTTAAGGCTTTGCAAGAAGCATTAGGTGGTGAGAAAAATGCACAGATTATCGCCTGTGATGTGCGTGATATCGCACACATAGAATCTGCCTTGCACAATCTCCCAAAGGATTTTCAAGATATTGATGTGCTTGTCAATAACGCCGGACTTGCGCTAGGGCTACAAAGTGCGGATAAAGCAAATATCACAGATTGGGAAGAAATGATTGCAACAAATGTCCTTGCGCTTGTGCGATTAACGCGTTTGGTATTGCCCCAAATGGTAACGCGCAAAAAAGGGCATATCATCAACATAGGCTCTATTGCAGGGCGATACCCATATCCCGGAGGCAATGTCTATGGTGCTACCAAAGCCTTTGTGCGACAATTTTCCCTTAATTTACGCGCGGATTTGTATGACAAACATATCCGCGTGAGCAATATCGAGCCGGGTTTATCGGGTGGGAGTGAATTTTCGCTTGTGCGTTTTAAGGGTGATGAGAATCTTGCAAATGCTGTATATGCAGGCACTAAGCCACTTTTGCCAGAAGATATTGCTGAAGCGATATTTTGGGTGGCGACATTGCCTAGTCATGTCAATGTCAATACAATCGAGATTATGCCCACCACTCAAGCTCCAGCAGCACTTAATGTTTATAAGGAGTAAATATGCAATCACTCAAATCTTTGGGCGCACACACCACATATCCCACCAATTACGATCCATCGCTTTTGGAAACTTTTGAAAACAAGCACCCTGATGTAGAGTATTTCGTGAAATTTAACTGCCCAGAATTTACCTCGCTATGCCCTATCACAGGACAACCGGACTTTGCAACGATTTATATAAGCTATATCCCTCAACTCAAAATGGTAGAATCCAAATCTCTTAAGCTGTATTTATTTTCGTTTCGCAATCACGGAGGGTTTCACGAGGATTGTATCAATGTGATAGCCAAGGATCTTATCGCTCTTATGGATCCAAGGTATCTCGAAGTGTGGGGTAAATTTACGCCACGCGGTGGGATTAGTATCGATCCTTATGTCAATTATGGCAAAATCGGAACTAAATACGAGCAAATGGCGCAACACCGCCTACTAAACCACGATCTCTATCCTGAAAAGATAGACAATCGCTAAGCGTTAGTGTGGCATTTCATAAATCATCATTTGGAATCTTTGTGCGATACCCATAGCTCTTGCTAAAATATCTTGTGCAATCGCAGGTTCATAGACTTTGTGCAGTGAATCTTCAAACAACTTCAACCAATCATTAAAAAATTCTCGTGGGAATGGTGGCAACTCAAGGTGCTTTTTGAGTGGCTGCCCATCAAACACCATCTCACCCAACAACATTTGTCGCCAAAATCGCCCGATATGCTCTTTGTGTGCTTCCCAACGCTCATCAGATTCTGTAATTTTGGCATTAAAGATAGGTCCTAAATTTTCGTGATAACGCACCTTGGTATAAAAAATATCCATAAGCTTTGCGATAGATTCGTGTGTGATTTGCGTGTGCAACATACAAACTCCTTATAATTTTTTGGCGAAACTATAAAGAGTAAGTATTAATAATGGATTAATTAAAAAGTTTCAAAAAAAATTACTAAAATTTAAAATTTGTTTCTCTATGTTGTGTAGAATCCACCTCGCAAACTTAAAAATATGGGGATAAGGTAAGTTTGTGTATGATTAGTGTTTCCCCGAGATTCCCTCCAATCTCATAACGCTAATGTTTATAAAGCTAAGCACCGCTCAATTCCAATGACCCCTCCTCCGTTGGGCGGTGTGCCCTTTCTCAATATTCCCTATATCTCATTATTATTCTATCTTTGGATCTAAGCCTAGATTGTCAATTGTGGATTGCGCTTTTTGGCGATAAAGCCTGTAGCGATAAAATCTTGAGAAAATCTGTGGCGATAGAATCTGTGCTAAGAAAATCTGTGGCGATACATCTAGCGTTGTTTGTGGGGGTTGGTGGTGGTGATGAGTGCAAATCTCATTTGTTAGAATCTACTTTGTGATAGCGTGGCTTTTGCTTGTTTGCCTAGCCAAAGGCTAGTTTGGCACTATGGAGTTTTTGCGTGCGGTTTTTTGGAGAGAGAAAAGCACTAAACCGATAGCTATAACATATAGAGTTGTTATAAAGTTTTGCCATAGATTCAAATCTTTTTCAAATAAATTTGAAATGCCAAGAATTATTTTTGGTTTATTCAAAATCGTTATAAAAACTATTACCGATGAGATAACAAGCCATATATTTTTGAAACTACACATACAACCATAAACACAAAAGATAAATATTGCTACAGGATATACAAAAGGTATTTTTCCCAAAAGGAAAACATACAAGGCGATAGTATAAACAAGCCATTTGAGATTTAACACCAAATCTGTGTGATGGTCGCAAAGTTTGTGATAAAACCATAATTGCCATTTTTCTACTTTGTCTTTTATAGTTTTATTTTCTTTAGAATCTAGCTCTAGTTCTTTGCAATAGAGTTCGCACCTATGGAATTCTGAAGCGTCTAGTAAATTATTATCTTTTATCAAAGCGTTTTTAAAACCCCTAAACGAATCCCTAAAATCGTTTACAAAATGCACTAGGGATTTTTTGCTGTTTGTATTTTGTTGTCTATGCTCTTGCTTGATTTTCTCTTTTAGGCTTTCAAAGTCAAAATCAAGATTTGTATTTACTACATTAAGGCTTCCCTTGAATTGTGTTTGTGAGAAATTAGGGACTTTTTTAAACTCCACTCCATAAAAATTGGCTGTTTTTTCAAACTCACATTGACTAAAATCCGCAGAATCTTTAAAAATGGAGTTGTTAAAATACACATTGTCTTTAAAAGTGCATTGCTTAAATCTCATTTTATCACCAAATACAAAATTCATAAAATTAACTTTATTTTCAAAATGACAAAATTCTAAAGTAAATTGAGGTTCAATATTTGGTGCTTGGTATCTTGTAACCTTAAAGTCTTTAAAAACACAACCTATAAAAAACATCTCACTATCAACTTGTAAGTAAGAATTTATGATAACATTTTCAAACTCACTCCCAGAAACCATAAAATTTGCCTTAAAGATATTTGTTCCATTAAAGGCTAGATTCGCGCCTTTACATTCTGAAAGATGAAAACTATCCCTTGCTTCAGAGTTGTAAAAAGTAATTCTTATATTATTTTTATTAGAAATCGTAACTCGTTTGTGAAATACAATATTGGATAATTCAAAACTAGTAAAATCATCAAGTAAATCGCTAGAGAAGTTAAGGTATATTTCCTCATTAACCGCAATAGTTTCTACGCCTCGTTCATTTGTAAATATCTCAGTAGAGTCTAAAGATTTCAAAAACATACAAAAATTTTTTGAGGTATAGTCCTTTTGTGAATCTAAATAAAATTTTAGCTTCCATTGATCGATAGCCATTTTATTTTCCCTCTATGATTTTTATTTCATCTTTGGTTAGGTGGTAGAGTTTATAGACTAGAGAATCTATGTGAGATTCTAGCTCTTTGGTGTCTGTGGTGGGGTCTTTGGCTTTGGAATCTAAGATTTGCTTTACTAGGCTTATTATCTCATCGCTTAGGGCTTTGTTTGTAGAATCTATCATATAGCTAATTCCTTGCATTTTTATATCCCTTTAGTTTGGCACTATGGAGTTTTTGGTAATTCACTTTTGTGCTTAAAAAATTCAAACCTATAATATTGTTCTTTTTTAGAATTATTTTCATCAAATTCTGGAATCTTGTTTATTAATTTTAAAATCTCTTTATATTTTATAGTCTTTAAGATTTTAATCATCAACAACAAAAATAAATCTATCTTGTAGTTATAAATTTCTTGCTCATTAAGAAATTGGCTTTTTGAATGGGGGTCTATTATGCATTCATAGGGCTTTATCCATTTATTATTTTGAGTGTGTCCTATTAGCACTATTTCCTTACCAACTCTAATAAATCGATACCTTTCTGTTTCAGCCTTACATAATGCGACAAGCAACAAAATATTTGGTTTGTTTTTTATGCATTTAATAAAAGAATACCTCTGAAATATAGATCTTATTATAGAAACAATGATACCACCTACACCTGTCAACATTCCAACATTTATTAATACAAAATGAAATTCCATTATTTCCCCTCTATGATTTTTATTTCATCGTTGGTTAGGTTGTAGAGTTTATAGACTAGAGAATCTATGCGAGATTCTAGCTCTTTGGTGTCTTTTGTGGGGTCTTTGGCTTTGGAATCTAAGATTTGCTCTACTAGGCTTATTATCTCATCGCTTAGGGCTTTGTTTGTAGAATCTATTTTGGGAATAGGAAGTTTTTCTATATATTGTTTAATCCATCTAAAAGCACCATCGCCTAAATTTGATGATATGCTTTTCATATAATTATGAATCAGGTTACTATTTAAGATTCCTAATAAATATTTATTGTGTTCGTGAATCAAAAAATAACAAGTTTGATTAATAAAGAAACTATTATTATCGTATATAAAAGATGGTGCATTTGTCATTTCTGCCCATACAACCTTTTCTTTTTCAAATTCCTCGTGATAAGCGATATTGTCTTGCGTTTCAAACCATTTATTGCTTGTTTTCTTTCTGCACCCTTTTTCTCCGCTTTGGTCGATTCTTGGGCGGAAAGATTCTAAATATGCCTTTAGACTTGGATATTTTTCTATGTCTAGATTCAAGCTTGGAAAAGTGCATATAAGCCACAATCCCGCCCATTCATAGCCATAGCGTTTGATGTCTCTACCGCGTAGCATTTTTTTGATAAGTTTGCTTGTGCGTGTTTTCTCGCTTTTATCCTTGCAGTTGTTTAGAATCTCCTCTCTTTTTGCACTATCTATAATAAAGGCTTCATTGTAGCCTGTCAAGATTCCACGATATATAGAGATGTCCCATTCTTTTAGTGGTGTGCCAAGGCTTTCTATCTTTGCCTTTAGGGCTTGGTTTGCTTGGTCTTGGAATATAAAAGAATCTTTGCTTAGGCTACTTTGGTGTATGGGCTGTGCGTGTAGCTCATCTGTATCTAGGCTAGGCTGTGTAGGTGCTAGGTAGTCAAAGCTAGATTCTAGGCTTGGCGGTGTCTTTGCAAAAGTGATGATACTTGTATCCACGGTGGCAGAATCAAAGATTTTTAAGCCATTTAGGTCAATGTAATGTAGAATCTGTGTGTTTGCTAGGATAAATGCTCTCAAAGGTTCGCCATAGCCTGCACGCGTGTATTTGTTGCTCGTGATAAAAGATAGGAGTGCCTTTGACTTTAGAATCTTGTAGCCTTGCTCAAAAAAGTAGGTGTAAATATCGCTCGTGCCTTTGTAGATACTAAAGGCTTTTTGGAGATGTGGCTTTAGGTGCTTTATCTCTTCTTGGCGGATATAAGGTGGGTTACCGATGACTAGGTCAAAGCCTTTAAAATTACCATTGTTATCTAGCACTTCTGGGAATGCAAACCGCCATTCAAAAGGCTTGTTTGATTCGAGATTAAAGAGTGCGTTATAGGATTCTTGGAGTGTGGCGAAGTCTTTTTGTGCTACTGCTTCATCAAACTCTAGGAAAAATCCTGCCTTGACATAAATTGAGAGATTTTTGTCATCTTTGGCTAGGTAGTTGCCATATTGAGTGCTGTATTTGTCGCACTCTTTTTCAAAGGCTTTGATTTGGGATTTGAATTTGTCTTTGAAACAAAAGTTTTTAAAGGCTGTGTGGAGTTCTTTTATCTTTGAATCTAGGGCTTGTTTGTCTTGGTATAAGCCCTCTTTGTAGTTTTGCACGGCTTGTTTGTAGTCTTTTATCTTGGTGTTTATGTTGGGATAATGACTAAGGCTTTGGGTGATGTCAAAATAGCTTATAAGGCTATTGCCGCATTTTATGTTGATGTCTATGTTTGGGAGGGTTTGGAGGGTGTTTGTGTTTTTGCCATTTTCAAAGATATAGTAGCTATATTTCAGTAGCTCTATCCAAAGCCTTAGCTTTGTGATTTCGCAAGAATTGTGGTTTATATCCACGCCAAAAAGGCAAGATTCTATAAGTGTGCGTTTGTTGTGGAATATGGCTTTTTGGAGTTTGTGGGATTCTATGTTTTGGTGGCTTGGGATTTGGTAGATGTGTGGGTTGCCTGTAGAATCTTGTAGCACAATCTCATCGTTTTCTAGGCGTAGCTGTATGTCTTTTAGGCGTTCAAAGTTTTCATCACAAAGGATTTTTAGGTGGAATTTTAGCTCTATCATATTGTTTAGCATAGAAACGAGGAAATGTCCGCTTCCCACCGCTGGATCGCATACTTTTATGGAATCAAATATCTCATTTGCTTCTTTGTAGCCCTCTTTGGAATCTGTGAGTTTATCTAGCCTTAGTTTTAGGGATTGTAGATCTTTGCAATCCCAATTTTTGGCGGTGTTAAACTTCTGTATCACGACTTGCTGCAGGGATTGCTTACACATATAGTTTGTGATAAAGCTTGGGGTATAAAAGCTCCCTTCTTTGTAGCCATTTAACTTTTCAAAGACTAGCCCCAATACGGCGGCGTTGATAAGTTTGTCGTGGTTTATCTTGACATTGTCTTGTATGTCTTTTGGGGTGGTGGTGAAGTCATAAGCGTTTAGGAAGTCAAAGAGATATTCTAAAAGTGGCAGGGGCTTTTTGGTGTCTTTGAGGATTGATTTTTTATAAAGTGCTAATGGCTTTGAATCTAAAAGCTTGATTTCTTTGCCTTGCTTTTCAAGCTCGGTTTTGTCAAATAGGCTTGAGTTCAGGTAAGGGATAGAATCTAGCTCTTTTGGTATGCTTTTGCGGACATTTTCTCTAAGTGCGAGAATCTCAAAAAAGAGTGTGTTTAGCTTGGCAAAGCTTTCTATCACGCTTGAATCCAAAAAGGGCTTTGGGATATGTTTGAAACTTAGCAGCATAGATTCTAACAAACGCAAGAATAAAAGGCGGTTATTCCATGTGATGATAAGCTCAAATATGCTCTCAAAATCTCGCACACAATCTAGCCCTAAATTTTCTCTTATCGCGTAGCTTAGGGTGTTTGGCGTGTCGCTAAGTTTGATGAGTTTGTTGGCGCCATCTTTTGTTTCTTCTAATCCCAAGATATATAGTAGCTCTTCATAGAAATTTTGGTTTAGCACATTGCTATCGATGTGAGTTTTGTAGCCAAGTAGCATATGTGGGCTAAAGACTTGATATAGCAAGACAGGCTCGGTGTCTTTAATCCCAAAATGCGTAAAAGTCATCTCCATATCAAGTGTGCTTAGGATTTCTTGGGCTTTTTCATAAAATTTTTTTGTGCTTGTGTCGTTGCCTTGCTTTTTGTCGACATTTTTGTAGGCTTGTTGCAATTCTTTGTTTTGGGAGAGTTTCTCAAACTCTTTGGCACTGATGAGATAAAAAGATTCTACATTGCATAAAAGGATATATTTGAGGTTGTTATTTCCCTCGTTTTGTTCTCTCATATAATACAGCAGGGCTTCATACAAGGCTTTGGAATCTAGGGATTGGGTGCTTTTGGGGAATTCGCTTTTGTTGGCTATGGATTTGACTTCAAAAAATGTCTTGACTTCATCATCTTCGTATATGGCAAGATCGATTTTGCGTTTTGTGTTGATTTTTGGGTAGCTAAATGCTTGTTTTAAAAAATCTGCAATAAGGTTCTTTTGAAATTCCTCACTCTCGCTTGTGTCTTGCGCGGTGTGTTTGTGGCATTGGGCTAAAAAATGCTCTAAGTGTTCTTTAAATGTGTTTAGGGATTGTGTCGTGGGGTTTGGTAATGTATATGTGTGTAAAAACTCTTGCAATGGCTTAGAAATGTAGCGCATACGCCTCCTTTGTGGTATGTAATGTGTAGCTTAGTATATCTGCATAGTTGTGCAATGCAAACTGCCATGCCATTTGATGAGGGTCTTTGCAGGGACTCCTATTACGCGATGATGTGGTAGTGCGTCTTGGAGAATCTGTAGGGCTTTTTTGTCATTTTTTTTGTCTCCATAGATTGGCACAAGTAGCCCACCATTGACAAACAAAAAGTTTGCATAGCTCGCAGGTAAGCGTTCTTTTTTGTGATATATGGGTTTAGGAAATGGTAATGCGATAAGTTTAAATGGCTTATCCTCTAAATCTCTAAAGCTTTGTAATTCCCTCTCCATTGCGCACAATGCCTTATAATGCACATCGTTTTTGTCCTCACATCGTATATACGCAATCGTGTGCTTATCGATAAATCGCGCCAACATATCGATATGACTATCGGTATCATCGCCAAGTAAAAAGCCATTTTCTACCCACAAGAGCTTTTTTAGCCCAAGTGTGTGTAAAAGGATAGATTCTAATTCTTGTTTGTTTAGATGTGGGTTGCGATTTTTTTCTAAAAGGCAAGTGGTTGTGGTGAGTGCGATACCAGCACCATTGCTATCGATACTCCCACCCTCTAAGATAAGTCCTTGTGTATGGAGATTCTCAAAAACGCCCATTGCAGAAAGTGTGGTATTTATGGCATTGTCATAGTTAGCAGCAAACTTTAATCCCCAGCCATTAAAACCAAAATTTAGCAAAATGTTTTGATTGTTTTGGCGTATCGTAAGTGGGGCAAAATCTCGCGCCCACACATCATTGCTTCGCACATTAAGGATTTGTAGGGTCCCATTTTTGACTTCTTTTTTGCACGATGAAAGCACGAATTTTTTCGCATCTTTGTCGCGTGGATCTATGCACACCCACACAGATTCAAACTCCGCTATGCGTTTGATAAATGTAATCATACATTCTTGAGCTTCCCTAAGCATAGGCTTCCAATCACTTTTTTTATGTGGGAATCCCACAAGCACGGACTTTTGCTTTTCCCATTCTGCGCGCAACATAGCCACCCCCTTGCAATGTAATGTGTCAATTATAGTCTTTTATTTTTTAAAACCTAAACAAATGCTATAATCACGCCTCTTTTGTGGAAGTTTTGTAAAGGAGCGCGTTAGTATGATTTTAAGCATAGAATCTAGTTGTGATGATAGCTCTTTGGCGCTCACACGCATTGCAGATCATAAGCTCCTCTTTCACACAAAGCTTTCTCAAGATTCATATCATAGTCCATTTGGCGGTGTGGTGCCAGAAATCGCCTCACGCCTACACGCCCAAAACCTCCCTATACTTTTGGAAAAAGTAAAAGACTTCTTGTGTGCGACATATGACACACGCGCGCCATTTGCACCGCTCAAAGCTATTGCTATTGCCAATCGCCCAGGGCTTAGCGTGACGCTTAGTGAGGGTATGTGTATGGCAAATGCCCTAGCCCTAAGCCTTGAAATCCCACTGCTTTGTCTTAATCATCTCAAGGGGCATATTTACTCGCTTTTTATCGACAAACCCACGCAAATTGGCGAGGGATTGGGTGTGTTGCTTGTTTCAGGCGGACACACGCAAATTTTGCATATGCGAGATTATCATCACATCATGCTTGTAGCACAAAGCCTTGATGATAGCTTTGGGGAGAGTTTTGATAAGGTGGCAAAAATGCTTTCTTTGGGCTATCCGGGGGGGCCTATCGTAGAATCTTATGCAAAAAATTATAGTGGCACACTCCTGCCCATGCCTATACCGCTTTTGCACGATAAGCGCCTTGCTTATAGCTTTTCGGGGCTTAAAAATGCGGTGCGTTTGGAGATAGCAAAGGCGCAAGATAACCTCTCAAAAGAACAAATATGCGCAAGTTTTCAAGAAGCTGCTTGCACGCATATCCTGCATAAATTGCGAATCTATTTTCAACAATATAGCGATAGATTCACGCATTTTGGGGTAGTTGGTGGAGCAAGTGCTAATACATTGCTACGCACAAAGATAGAATCTTTATGCCAAGAGTTTGACAAAACCCTACTTTTAGCACCGCTTGAGTTTTGCGCTGATAATGCCGCTATGATTGGTCGTTTGGCGTGTGAGGCGTATGCGCATAAAGAATTTAGCCCACTTAGCGATACAATCTCGCCAAAAAGTTTCCCAGAGGATTTTTATAAAGATTGCTAAGGCTTACTGATCCACAGCCTTGACATATAGTGCGCTTTGATTTTTTGGCACATTTTTAGTTGTGGGAATCTCAAGCACCTCATATGTTTTGGTGTATTCAAGATAAGTAAGCGTGATAATATCGCCTTTTTTGACTTCTTTGGAGCTTTTGACAGGTTTGTCATTGACTGCCACAACACCGCTATCACACATATCTTGTGCAATGGAGCGGCGTTTTACAATATTGGTAGTATTTAAGAATTTATCAACTCTCATAGAATCTTCCTTTGTCATATTGCGCATTGTAATTGCGATTTTAGCATTGTGATACTTAGCGAATTTTTTGCTTTTTGTGCTTACCAAGTCGCACGATACTAGAGGGCTTGCACTCGCGCCAACCTCTAGAATCTAGCACATACATATCACACATTTGCACCGCATAGTGCGGATCAAAATGCTTAGTATGCACATTTGCCGATGAGGAAAAAAGGAGCGGATAATAATGCAAAAGGCTTTGGTGTGGGCTATCACTCGCCACGACACGCACACCACAACCATTTGGATACACAAAGCTTGTATGCCTTGCTCTACGCACAAGGCGTCTATGTGTCTTTGGGACACGCACAACAAGGCGCAAGATTTGAAAATCTCTAGCTTCTCTTAGGGTAAGTTTGTGGCGGTTTTTGGCTTTGTTAATAGGAGTTTGTTGCTCACACAAAAAACCGATAGTTGTATCGGTCTGTGCGAGGATAAGTGGGTGCTTATTGGCAGTTATAGCATTCAATGCTACGATCCATTTTTTCTTCTATATCTGGACTTTGGGATCGGAGGTAATATGTAGATTTAAGCCCTAGTTTCCACGCTAGAGTATAAATGTCATTGAGCAATTTACCACCTGCAAGATCTAAGCGGATAAAAATATTTGTGCTTTGTCCTTGATCAATCCATTTTTGTCGCACAGCAGCGGCTTTGATGATTTTGGTTTGATCAATATCATAGGCTGAAGTATAGTAATTCCAAGTTTCAAGCGTGAGATTTGGCACAACCACAGGGATAAGTCCGCTAAGATTCTCTTCAAACCATTTGCGTTTATACACAGGCTCAATAGTTTGTGTAGTCCCCACAAGGATAGAAATTGAGCTTGTCGGTGCTATCGCCATAAGATAGCCATTGCGCATACCTTGTGACATAACTTTTTGCCTCAAGGCACTCCAATCGCAAGATTGATCAAGCAAATTACGATTTACAAGCTTTAGGGCTTCTTTGTTTGCAAGGTCGATTGGGAAGATTCCCTTACTCCAATTTGATCCTTCAAATTGTGGATATACGCCCTTTTGTTGCGCTAGGTCGCTACTTGCATTAATGGCATTAAAACTAATAAGCTCCATAATTTCATCAATCTTTGCTAAATGCTCATCAGATCCCCACTCGATATTTTGTGTGGCAAGCATTTCTGCCTCACCCATTATGCCTAATCCGATAGCGCGATTTAGCATATTGGTTACTTTGACTTTTCTATTTGGATAAAAATTCAAATCAATAACATTATCAAGCATACGTATTGCGATAGGAATAACGCGCTCTATGTCCTCTTTGGTATGAATCTTACTTAGATTCACACTTGCAAGGTTACAAACGGCAGTTTGTCCATCTTGTGCCTTGCGTGAAGCAATAAAGACTTTTTTGCCATTGATAGAATCTATGCTTGTAATTTTATTTGCTTTTTTGCGCACGCCACAATCTGTCACCACCTCATCGGTTTCTTCAAATTCCATAAAGCTACCATCTTCAAATTCCACTTCCACCACATAATGATTAGGATTTGTGTTTTGAAAAATCTCTGTGCAAAGGTTTGAGCTTCTGATAATTCCTGCGTGTGCATTTGGGTTGCACCGATTGGCGTTATCTTTGAAACACAAAAATGGCAATCCAGATTCAAAGTAATTTGTCAAAATCTTTTTCCACAATTCTTTGGCATTGATTTGTTCTTTTAGGATACTTGAATCATTTTCGTATTCTATATAGCGCTTCTCAAATGCTTCGCCATAAAGCTCTGTGAGATCGCCGCATTGATAAGGATCAAAAAGTGTCCAATGTTCATTGGCTTCAACACGCTTCATAAAAAGATCGCAAATCCACAATGCAGGGAAAAGATCGTGTGTGCGTCGTCTCTCTTCGCCAGAATTTTTACGCAAATCGATAAAATCCGACACATCGGTATGCCATATCTCTAAATATGTAGCAATCGCACCCTTTCTCGTGCCTAGCTGATCGACAGCAATTGCCACATCATTGGCAATCTTTAAAAATGGCACAACACCACCAGCAGCATTTTTGTGTCCATCGATAAAACTTCCCAAACCTCGCACACGACTTACATCCCAGCCGATACCTCCGCCATATTTGCTTAAAAGCGCCATTTCTTTATAGGCGTCAAAAATACCCTCAATATTATCTGGCGTGCTACCCACATAACAAGAGCTAAGTTGGTGGCGTGTAGTGCGTGCGTTTGCAAGAGTTGGCGTGGCACAAATAACCTCAAATTTAGAAATCATATCATAAAACTTAATCGCCCATTCATTTGGTTCTTTTTCATTCTGCGCCAAAAACATCGCAATTGCCATAAACATATGTTGTGGTAATTCTATGGGTTGATTATTGGCATCTTTTAGCAAATAACGATCATAAAGGGTTTTAATCCCAAGATAATTAAACTGCAAATCACGCTTTGGATCGATTTTGGAATCTAAGAGATCTAAATCAAATTTTTCTTTTAAGCCCTTTAGAATCTTGCCCTCTCTCTCTCCGCGCTCAAAATATTCGTGAAGTTTTTTATAGCCTGTGTAGCCAGAAACCTTGTGATACAAATCATACAAAAACAATCTAGCTGCGACAAAAGTCCAATTTGGCACATCAATATCGATCTTATCTACCGCTGTTTGGATAAGTGTTTTTTGAATCTGCTCTGTTGTAATTTTGTCTTTGAAGTGAATCTTAGCATCAACTTCTAGTTCGCTTTGATTGACACCTTCTAGTCCTTCGACTGCACTTGCTGTGTATTTTTGAATCTTTGAGATATCAAGTGTCTCGATTCTTCCACTCCGCTTAACAACGGTGATAACATCTAGCATAGCTACTCCTTACTTGTATTGCACAAATTCATCAAAATCAATTCTATAACGCTTGGATTGAGGATTAATCCTATATCCAAATGCCAAAAGCAAAGTAATCTGCTCTTTTTCCTTATCAAGTCCAAAATAAGATTCTAAAGCCTTTTTATCAAAGCCCTCAAGCATACAGGTATCAATACCCAAATATGACGCATAATCCATCATAGAAGTAGCGATAATATAGCTCTGTAATGCACTCCAATAGCCTATCTTATAATCATCATAACCACGCGCAATAAGATAAGATCCATAGCGCTCTTTGTATGCTGCAATTTCCTCTGGGGTTTTTTGTTTGCGCTGGAGTGCTTGCTGCACATAATTTGTGTGGGCAAGTAAATCGGTTTTTAGTGTTTTAAAAATCACAAGTTCTGAAGCAGTAGTAATTTGTTTTTGATCCCAACACAATGCGCGGACTTCTTGCCTTGCTTTTTTATCCCTCAACACAATCAAGCGTGTAGGCTCCATACCAAAAGAGCTTGGTGCTGCATACCCTACTTGCAAAATATTGTCAAATTGTTCTTTAGGGATTTGTTTATTTTCATCAAAAACCTTACACGCATGGCGCATAGCCACGCCCTCTAAAAATTTGTCCATACTATCTGCTCCTTTCTTTTTATTTATTTCTTGTCATACGCCTACGCTCGGTAGGATCAAGATATTTTTTTCGCACCCTAATGTTAAGAGGCGTAACCTCCAAAATCTCATCATCTTCTATCCATTCTAATGCGCGCTCAAGTGTCAAATCCCTTGGTGGCACAAGCTTGATAGCATCATCACTCCCACTTGCGCGCATATTTGTCAAATGTTTCGCCTTAATAGGATTGACATCAAGATCATTATCTCTGCTATGCTCACCAATCACCATACCCACATATACTTTTGTCTGTGGAGTGATAAAAAGCACGCCTCGTTCTTGGATATTAAAGAGTGAGAATCCTGTCGCCTCACCATTTTCCATAGAAACAAGTGCGCCATTTTTGCGAGATTCTACACTACCGCTAAAAGGTCGAAACTCCAAAAAGCTGTGATTCATCACACCCTCGCCTTTTGTGTCAGTCAAAAACTCGCTTCTATATCCAATAAGCCCACGCGCTGGAATCTCAAACTCCAAACGTGTATATCCATCACCCATAGGATTCATAGCTTTCATTTCAGCCTTGCGTTTGCCCAAGCGCTCAATAATCGCTCCACTAAAATCCTGTGGCGTATCTATCACAAGATGTTCAAAAGGCTCAAGTTTGACGCCATTTTCTTCTTTGATAATCACTTCAGGGCGCGATATACTAAACTCAAACCCCTCGCGGCGCAAATTCTCTGCCAAAATAGTGATTTGTAGCTCTCCACGCCCAGAAACGCGGAATTTTCCCTCGCCCATTTCTTCGCATTTCATCGCGATGTTTGTTTGCATTTCTTTTAACAATCTATCTTTAAGCTTGTTAGCCGTTACATGTTTGCCCTCTAATCCTGCCAATGGGCTATCATTAACCGCAAAATACACACTCATTGTCGGCTCTTCTAAGTGCATAGGATCCAAAGGCATAGGATTAGCAGGATCTACGATAGAATCTCCAACATCAATGGTATTAAAACCTGCTACCGCTACAATATCTCCTGCTTGAGCAGATTCTATTTCGGTGCGTGCTAAGCCCAAAAACCCTATAAGCTTGGTGATTCTGCCGGTTTCTTTTTCGCCATCGCTTTTAGCAAGCATTACATTTTCGCCCTTTTTCACCTTGCCATTAAACACTCGAGCAATACCAATTTTTCCTACATAATTATCATAATCGAGTGTAAAAATTTGCATTTGCAATGGCTCTTCACTGCTACCGCTAGGAGCAGGGACATATTCTAAAATCGCTTCAAAAAGTGGCTCAAGATTTTTCTTTTCATCTTCAAGATTTTTCATCGCATAGCCATCGCGTGCTGCAGCATAAATCACAGGAAAATCAAGCTGATAATCTGTAGCTTCCATTGCCACAAATAAATCAAATACTTCATCAACCACTCGATCTGGTTCAGCTGCGGGTTTATCGATTTTATTTACCACCACAATAGGGCGGATTCCAAAGCTTAGAGCCTTTTTGACAACAAACTTTGTTTGTGGCATTACGCCTTCTTGTGCATCAACAAGAAGTAACACGCCATCAACCATTTTTAGCACACGCTCAACCTCACCGCCAAAATCGGCGTGTCCGGGTGTATCGATAATATTAATTTTTGTGCCTTTATAATTGATAGCAGTGTTTTTTGAAAGGATAGTAATCCCTCGCTCACGCTCCAAATCATTAGAATCCATTACCCGCTCATCGATTTGCTCACGCTCACTAAAAGTGCCTGATTGTGTGAGCAGCCCATCTACTAAAGTCGTTTTACCATGGTCAACGTGCGCGATAACAGCGATATTTCGTATATTTTGCATAAGTAGTCTCTTTTGATGTGAATTTTGGAATTAAGGATAGAATTGTAGAAAAAATATATTAAGAATTACCTAAAAAGTATAGATTTTTATATAGAGAAAAATTCACATCTATTTCACCTTTGTTTCATAATATTACACACCCAAAACAAAACAAGGAGTGGCATTGAAGCACACAATAATATCCATTACTATAACACTTATACTTTGTGCGTGTTCTACCAAACTCCCCACCACACAAGAATTACAACAACAAACCCATATTCCCACATCATTTCGCAATCATATATCTTCTACAAACACATCTACACAGGAGCTTTTGGACACACCTATTGCAAGATTCTATAAACTTTTTGATGATGTGCAATTACACAAACTCCTAGACATAGCGCTAGAGCGTAATACAAATGTCCTTATTATGGCTTCACGCCTCAATCAAGCAAAATCACAAGTCAAAATCAACACCGCATCAATGTTTCCCACCATAAATGGTAACGTTGGCACAAATTACACCGATAGGCGCACTCAAAGCCAAAGTCTTGTAATCCGACCTGGCACGAATTCTACAAGCGCAAATCTTTCATTAAGCTGGGAAGTTGATCTTTTTGGCAAACTCAATGCCCTGCGACAATCAAGCAAAAAAGATCAAGAAGCTGCACAAGCGAATCTACAAAATGCTCAAATCTCACTCCTTGCGGAAGTAAGCACTCTATATTTTACACTAAAAGATAATGCGTATGCTATCGTGCATAATACCCAAATACTAGAGAATCTCCGCGAAATTGATAGCATAAGCCAACAACAATACCAAAAAGGACTTATCACACTTAGCGCTTACAAAGATATAAAGGCTGCCTTTCTTACCCAACAAAATACTTTAGAATCTCTACGCTACACATACGAACAAAATAAAAATGCCTTGTTGGTTTTATTAGATCTTACAAGCCTAGAATCTCTAGAATCTCCTATGCAGTTTTTAGATTCATCAAATACCTTGCCACGCATAGCGACATTTGATGTGCATAGCATTCCTGCTGATGTGTTATTAGAGCGTCCTGATGTGCAAGCAAGTGTATTTGCCTTGCATTCCCAACTTTACAAAGCCACAAATGCCAAAGCAGCGCAACTTCCTAGCATATCGCTTAGCGGATCGATTGGGCAGATACTCTATAGCAATATAGCATCAAATTCCCTTGTCTTTCAAATCGCAAACTCTCTTGCCGCACCGCTTTTAAATCGCACGAGCCTAAGAGAGAATTATAAAATCCAACAAGAACTTAGTAAAGAGGCTTTTTATACACTCCAAAACACTATAAACACGGCAGTAAGTGAAATAGAAAATGCCCTTTTTGATAAAGATTCTAAACAACGACAAGTCCAAAACAATAAGGCTGTCTTTGAGATAAGTAAACAAGCATATCAAACTGATAATGTGCAATGGCAACGCGGAATCATAGATACAAATACATTTTTAAATAGCACAAATACCTATCTTTCTACACAAACACAATATTTTACTGCCCAAGTTAATGAAATCATATCTGTTATTACATTATTTAAGGCTTTTGGCGGTGCTTTGTATATACAGGCATTAGATGATAAGCCTTCACAAAACATAGATCAAACACCCAAAGGAGAATAACAATGAATATTTATGACACACTCAATCCCAAAAAAAGGTATCTTAATCGTGTATGGATTGCTAGTATAAGCATTGTATGTCTTATCATACTTGGCGTGGTAGTGTATTTTTGGAAATTTCACACTCCTAGCATACATTATGAAACAATCACTCCCACACAAGGACCAATCCAATCAAGTGTTTCTGCATCAGGATCGCTCTCCCCAACCAATGAAGTAGAAATTGGGAGTGTGATTTCTGGTATCGTGCTTGAAGTGCTTGTAGAAGAAAATGATCGTGTGCAAAAAGGAGAAGTCTTAGCACGCATAAATCCCGAAACCATCAACCAAGAAATTGCTCGTTACAAAGCCCAACTAAACTCTGCAAAAGCACAACTTAAGGCAAGTGAGCAGACACTCATAGATAAAAAATGGAATTATGATAGGTTACTTGATGTATATGAAAGCACAGGTGGCAAAGCCCCCTCACAACTTGAGCTCCAAAATGCCAAAACTGCCTATACCTCCGCAAAATCCGATGTAGATATCAAAAAAGCCTCTATTGTCGAAATAGAAACAAGCATACAAAGCGCAAGTATTGATCTTAAAAATTCTAATATTGTTACGCCCATTGATGGTGTGATCTTAACAAAAAGCGTAGAGGTGGGGCAAAGTGTCGCGGCAAGTTTCCAAGCTCCAGTGCTTTTTAAAGTTGCAGAAAAACTTGAAGAAATGGTGCTAAAAGCCAATATTTCAGAGGCAGATATTGGCAAGATACAAGAAGGACAAGAAGTGCATTTTAGCGTTGATGCCTACCCTAACAAAACATTCACAGCAAAAGTCAATAAGGTTAATTTTGGCTCTGGTGATGGAAGCTCAAGCTCTAGCAGCTCTAGTAGTTCAAGTAGCTCATCTAGCAGTTCTTCATCAGAAATTGTAAGCTATATTGCACGCATTGAAGTAGATAACAAAGACTTACTTTTGCGTCCTAATATGAGTGCGACTGCTGATATTATCATTGCCAAAGCCGACAATGCCTTGCTTGTGCCAAGCAGCGCGCTATATTTTGATCTCAATAAAGCTCTCCAAAAAGCCACACCTACAAAATCTCAATCCATAGGATCATTTTTTGCCCCACCAAGACCACCCAAGCAACAAATACAAGGCACATCGCAAACAAAAAAGAATGCTACTTTATGGGTATTAAAAAACAATATTCCAGAGGCAGTGAATGTAGAAGTTGGAATCTCTGATGGACAATACACACAGATTCTTAGCGGTATAGACGCACAAAGCATAATCATTACAGCTATTAAGGCTGACTAACATATAGGAAAATGTGATGGAAGAATTTATCGTGCTAGAAGATGTGCATAAAACCTATGGCAAGGGCGAAAATGCCTTTGAAGCCCTAAAGGGTATAAGCCTAGAAATCAAACAGGGCGAATTTATCGCGCTTATGGGACCAAGTGGTTCAGGAAAATCTAGTCTTGCCAATATCCTTGGCACACTTGATGTAGGCACCAAAGGGGTGTATAGATTCTGTGGAATCAATGTATTTTCCCTCACACAAAATCAACGAGCACTTTTGCGCAGAAATTATATAGGCTTTATCTTTCAAGGATTTAACCTTCTTGCACGCACAACAGCCCTTGAAAATGTAGAGTTACCACTTATGTATCGTGGTATCAAAAAAGACAAACGCAAAGAAATTGCCCTACAAGCCTTAGAGCGCGTGGGGTTGCGTGAGTGGGCAGATCATACAAGCGCAAAGCTTAGCGGTGGACAACAACAACGCGTAGCAATCGCAAGAGCTATCGCCTCAAAGCCTCTTTTTTTACTTGCTGATGAACCAACGGGTAATCTTGACACAAAGCGAAGCGTAGAAATTATGGAGATTTTGTGTGAGCTTAATACAACGCTTGGCATAACAATCCTTATGGTAACACACGAACCAGATATGGCACGATATGCTAGTAGAGAAATTCACTGCCTAGATGGCAAGCTTGTATAAGGGGATTTATTATGCTACTTAATGCTTTTGTCCTTGCGCTTAGGCAGATTCGGCGCAATTTTTTGCGTGCCTTTTTGACAATGCTTGGGGTGATTATTGGTGTGGGTGCGGTTGTAACAATGATAAGTCTAGGCAATGGTGTTACCAAGCAAACTAGTGATACATTTACCTCGCTTGGGCGAAATATCATTCTTGTATTTCCAGCACGCGCTATGAATCTAGGTGGATCAAATCTTAGGCGTAATTTCACAGCCCAAGAAGTCAAGGAGCTTAATGAGCGTATGCGTGGATATGTCGCTGCAATCGCCCCTATATCACAAAGCTCTACGCTTTTGCAATTCCAATCTCAAAATACAACAACACAAGTTCAAGGCGTTGATAAGCATTTTTTTGAAGTTACACAATGGGATAGCGCACAAGGTAGGGTTTTTGAAGACAATGAATATAAAATGGGAAGCAATGTGTGTGTGATTGGTGAATCTGTGCGTAAAAATCTCTTTGGAGAAAAAAATCCCTTGGGGACAAAAATCCGCCTAAGCAATATCGTATGTGAATGCGTGGGTGTGCTTGAATCTAAGGGACAAGGTGGTATGGGCAATGATCAAGATGATGTGCTTTTGTTACCAATGAAAACATTTTCGCGCTCTATTTCTGGTAATACCACGATGAATAATTATAGTCGTATTATGATACGCACACAAGATAATCAAGATTCACTAGAAGTCAATCTCGCACTCCAAAATGCCCTACGCAAGATTCGCAATGTCAAACCTGGAGAACGCGATTCCTTTGAGATTATGGATACCAAACAAATCGCCCAAGCTTTTACCTCCAATATCCAAGTGCTAACAATGTTTTTAGGATTGGTAGCAGGAGTTAGTTTGCTTGTAGGTGGCATAGGGATTATGAATATTATGCTTGTATCTGTCACAGAACGCACCAAAGAAATTGGCACAAGAATGGCGATTGGTGCATTGCAGAGTGAAGTATTGTTGCAATTTCTTATCGAGGCTGTTACGCTAAGTGCGCTTGGGGGCATTATGGGAATTATTTTGGCATTTTTTGGATCGCTAGGCTTTGCGTATGCCAAAGATTTGCCCTTTATTTTTGATATTCCTACTGCAATTATAGCCTTTTTGTTTTCTGTCTTTATTGGTGTGCTATTTGGGTATCTCCCTGCTAGACGCGCCTCAAGACTTAATCCAATCGAAGCACTAAGACATGAATAAAAGTGTGCTTATCCACAAGCCAAAGAGTGCGGCAAACAAGACACAAACACTCAGTATCAAGGCAAAAGCCATATACTGCCAAAGTGCAATCTTTATCCCATAGATTCGAAGTTTTAGCAAAAAAAGCAAGGTAGCAAGTGAGCCTATAGGCGTGAGTTTAGAGCCGATATTGCACCCCAATATATGCGCAAAAACAAGCGCTTGCTCCCTAAGAGAATCTAACCCGAAAGATTGTAGCGTCAAATTTCCTAAAAGCACCATAGGAAGATTATTTATCACGCTAGATCCAAGACTTGAAAATATACCTACACTAAAAATCTGCACAAAAAGTGGTGCTGAATCTACATGAGAAAAAATTTCACGCATAGATTCTAAAAATCCCGCATTTTTCACACCAAATACCACAACAAAAAGTCCAAAACTAAAAACAATAACACAAAAAGGTGTTTCTTGCACCAAGGATTTAAAGCTAAAAACTTGTAAGATTTTTGCATACACAAGTGCTACAAAACTCGCACCAAACAAAAATACATACAATTTCACTCCATAGCGTTCGCCAAAAACAATACCCCCTAACAACATCACAACAATGACATAACACACAACAAGTGTCATTGCAGAAGGATAGGCTTTGGTGCTAGATTCTGGACTAAAATGCAATGTGTGTGGGAGAAAACGCCTAAAACAAAGCCACGCTACACCCACAAACATACAGAGTCCAAAAATTTGGGGAATTGCCAAAGACAATGCAAAATGCAAAAATTCGATACTAAACATTTGTGCTGTAATAATATTAGTGAGATTTGAAATAACAAGCGCATTGGAAGCAAAATCACTCACAAAGCTTACAAGCAATAAAAACACTACTAATGGCGATATGGTAGTGATTAGCGCTGCTTTATTGTGCGTGTTGGAAAAAAGTGCAAAAACAAGAGGTGTTAGCACCAAAATTGCCCCATCATTTGCAAAAACAATACTTACAACACTACCCAAAACAATAAGTAAAACAAAAAATTTCCAAGTGCGTATAGAATGTGTGCGTGGCGTGATACACGAAGCAAGGTGCGTAAAAAAACCAAGTTTCTCAAATGCCAAACTAAGCAAAATAAGCCCAATTAATGCAAAGGTGCTAGGCTTTGTAATCTCCCACACAAGCATAATATCAGCAAGACTTACCACCCCAAAAACAAAAACACACAACGCACCAAGAGTGCTAAACACCCATATAGGCAACTTAAATGGGCGCATATACACACAAAGCATTGTTAATGCAAAAATACCATAACCCATATACACCAAACCTAGCAGATTCTAGGCAGAATCTCACCCTGTGGATATTCTAAATACCTTTTTGTGCCATAGGGATTGTGCAAAATCACTTTTTGTGGCATATTGGTATGCACTTTACCAATCACACACGCATTTTTTCCCAAAGGGTGCGCGTGTAAAATCTCTAGTGTTTTTGCTACATCTTTTTGTGGCACACTGAGCACACACACTCCTTCATTAGCCAACACATAAGGCTCAAGTCCCAAAATCTCGCACACACCACGCACTTCCTCCAAAATCGGTATATGCGATTCTTCTATATCAATACCCACATTGCTTGCTTGCGCCCATTCATTTAGCACACTCGCTATCCCTCCACGCGTCGCATCACGCAAAGCGTGAATTTCTACACCAGATACAAAAAGTGTCTCTAGCATACCAAATAACTGCGCACAATCACTCTCCAAGCTACTTACCAATCCTATTTCATTACGCTCACAATATACCATACTTCCGTGTGTGCCGACATTACCACTCACAATAATACAATCCCCGTTTTGGAGATTATATGCGCTAAGATTCTGATATATCACTTCACCATACGCTGTTGTATTAATAAAAATTTTATCGACACTACCTTTTGGCACGACTTTGGTATCTGCGCTTAAAAGCTTTAGATTCCCGCGCATAAGTTCAGCTGCCATAGATTTTACAAGAGATTCTAGCTCCTGTATATCAAAACCTTCCTCGATGATAAATCCTGCACTCATATACATAGGTCGCGCGCCCATCATTGCTACATCATTGCTACTACCACACACGCTTAATTTACCAATATCGCCACCCCGAAATGTATACGGAGTAATCACATAACTGTCCGTGCTCATTGCAAATGTGCCTGCGCATCCACGCGCAATACCCGCATCTTCTCCATTACCTTGCATATGTGGTGCAAGGTGTTTTAGAAAAACGCTTTGTATAAGTTCTTGGGATTCTATCCCGCCACTACCATGTGCTAAAGTAATATCTCTCATACAGCCTCCATATGTTAAAGATTAATACGCGTAGATCGCATAAGCAAAGCGTGGAGAAATTGCCCCTCTTGCTGTTGCCAAAAGCCCAAATCACACACGATAAATAGGCGTTTTTTCAGCCGACTAATTGCGACATTTAACCCAAAAAGTGCGCTAATTTGCCTTGAATCTGTGAGATAGTAGTGCAAATCCACAGGTGAAAAGATCACATTATCCCATTCTCTGCCTTGCGAACTATGTATGGTGCTAATATCGCTATGTGTAATTGTCTTTTGCAAAAGTTTTCGTTGATTGACAAAAGGAGTGATAATCCCAAGACTTTGCGTGAGAGATTTTTTGTGAAGATACGCATAAAGCTTTTGGATAGCAATAGCTTCATTTTGGCTAATATTATTTTGCGCTTCACGCTTTGTGCCACTATCAATGCAATACACTTCCATCGCCTCATCGCGTCCTTGCAAACCTATATGATAAATCGTAGAATCTAAGATCTGTGCGAGATTATCGCCATATCGATGCGTATATTTAAGCTCTGCTATATGGCTAAGTAAGGGCGTGTCTGTGGGTTGTTTTTGTAGCACTGCTTGGGGATTGGTAAAAAACTCTTCCAAAAAAAGGGTGGAGAGATTCCAAACATTGACTTCTTGGTGTGCCTTTAGATCTTTTGGAGGCATCTCACAAATTGGCATAAGCTGTTTATGATCGCCAAAAAGCGTGATAGGCACATCATCTACACATAACGCACACGCCTTTGCCAATGGTGCAAAGGCGCATTCATCTAAAAAATAATGCGCAAATTCTATTTCAAGACTTTCACTTTTTTTAATGAATCCATCAAGTGTAAATCCGATGATAAGGGCATTTTTCAAGCGGTTTTTGAGCGAAGTTGGCTGGGCAAAAAGTGAGATTTGATTTTTTTGTATCAATAAGTTTGGATCGCAACATTCTGGATACAGATTTAAAAATTTTTGCGTAGGCATACCAAGACGCAAAAGATTGCTAAGCTCAAAATCCATTGTTTTAAAATGCTCGATGAGTGTGATAAAAATCTGCTCTAGTGCGGAATTTGTCGGTGCTAACACGCACGTTCTTAAGCCCTGCTTGGCATAATGATACACAGCCTCAAATAACACAACTTGTGTCTTGCCTGTGCCTGGCGCACCCCACACATAGCTAAGGCTTTGAGAAAAAATCATATCCAAAGCCTTTTTTTGATATTCATTCAGATATGCAGGGATTTGTGGGGCTGCTATAGGTTTTTTACTAGGAAGCTTGAGGGAATGCTTTGCGACAAATTCCCCAACATTGCGCACTAAAAATTTAAGATCGCTAAAAAGTTTTAGTTTTTCTAGCACAAGTTTATATGTAGCATTGGTGGATTTACGCATCTTAGAATCTCGTATTTGCTCCAAAGATTCTAACAGCTCATAATTTGGAGAAACCTCTAAAATGCTGTGTTCTTGGTTGTATTGCATATCTCCATAAACACTAAGTTCAAATAATGTTTCACCCACCCCCAACACCAAACCATCTTGCGAAAATAACTTTGTGCCAAGCGTAAGAATAAGACGCTCTTGCTCCAAACTCGCACTCAAGATTCTAAGCTCTTCTAGCCCCAAATTATGTTCATCAAGATATGTATAATAGCTCTTGGCTGAATCTATAAGAATCTCTTCTGGTGTTGTTGCTAAATCCATTACAACAAAGAACCATATTTATAATATGCCGCACACGCTCCCTCGCTACTTACCATACAGCTTCCTATGGGATTGCTTGGTGTGCAAGCTTTGCCAAAAACCTTGCAGTCCATAGGCTTGGCATTACCTTTAAGAATCTCTCCACACAAGCACGCTTTATGATCTGCTTTGCGTTCTTTTGGGAGATATTGTGCAAACGCTATTTCTGCGTCATATTGCGCAAACTCTTTTCTAAGGCATAAAGCAGATTTTGGAATATCGCCCAAACCACGCCATTCAAAATGATCTCTAGGACAAAAATAACGATCCACCATTGCTTGTGCCTTGAGATTGCCCTCCATATTGACTACTCGCGCATACTGAATCTCAAGGCGTGGTATAGATTCTAAGGCTTGTTTGGTGATAGAGAGAATACTTTGCATCATATCAAGAGGTTCAAAGCCACTCACCACAATAGGAAGCCCAAAGCGCTCTAAAAGTGGGACATAAATCTTTGCACCACTAATCACACTCACATGAGATGGCGCAATAAGGGCATTGATCCGACAATCTGGTTGCGAAAGTATAAGCTCTAGTGGTGGTGGGACAAGGACATGATTAATATGAAAATACACATTATTAAGACCTAAGGCTATGCACTGCTCCAAAAGTGCAGCCGTCATAGGTGTTGTCGTTTCAAAACCAATAGCAAAAAATACAACTTTTTTATGAGGGTTTTCTTGCGCAACTTTGATAACCTCTATAGGCGAATACACAAAACGCACATCTGCGCCTTTTGCGCGTGCATTTTGCAAACTCCCATTGCTACCTGGGACTTTTATCATATCCCCAAGAGTTAGCAAAATCACATCAGGACACATAGCGATATGATATGCTTCATCTATGCGACCACGAGGCATAATACACACAGGACAGCCGGGTCCATGGATAAACTCAATGTTTGGCGGCAAAAGTTTTGATAATCCATATTTCATTAGGGTATGTGTATGTCCTCCGCACACTTCCATTATCCTAAGTGGTGTTTGGAGCTTGGGTGCTAATGTGCTAAGCGTGTGCGCAAGAGCAAGAATAGAATCTTTATCGCGATATGTTTGTATATAATCCATAACAAAAGCCTTAGTGTCATAGGTAAAATGTGCGTCGGATAATACATAATCCTTGCTTAATTTTTGCAAGACCTTCATATTTGTTACTAGCTTGCTAGATTCATATCAAGATAAAGGGATTTTATACAACTTGCCAAAAAAATGGGATACAATGAAAGTGTAATCTATATTAAAGGAGAGGGTATGAAAAAGAACATTGTGTTTTTTGAAGCAAGAGGTGGAAGCGATAAAGGACCTGATGGCTATAGAAAAGATACTATGCCTATGGTTAATGCACTCAAAGCCAAGGGTTGGAATGCGGAAGTTATCTTTTTTACTGATGATATTTTGCGAGACCAAACAGAGCGCAACAAAATCTATGAGCATGTCAAGAATACTGCTGATGGCTATGTCTCACGCGTCAATCCAGGGAATCTCAAGGAAGAAAAATTGTATTTTGATGTGTTGCGTAAACTTTGTGATGATGGGCTTGTAGGTATGCCTCATCCTGATGCAATGATAGGCTATGGAGCCAAAGATGCACTCACAAAACTCGCAGACACACAACTTGTGCCTAGCGATACCTATGCGTATTATGATCCAGCAGAAGCCAAACGCATTGGGGTAACGTGGAGTGATATACATGATTTCAAAAAAACATTTCCAAAAACTCTAGCTAAGGGTGAGCGTGTCTTAAAGCAAAATCGTGGATCTACAGGCGAGGGAATTTGGCGTGTGCGTTTAGAATCTCCAAATGATTATGGCAAGGTTAATTCACTACCGCTTGATACAAAAATAATCTGCACAGAAGCCAAAGATAACCACACAGAAGAGCGAAAATTGGGAGAATTTATGGATTTTTGTGAGCATTATTTGGTAGGCGATAATGGTATGCTTGTGGATATGACATTTTTACCGCGTATCAAAGAAGGGGAGATTAGAATCCTTATGCTATACAAAACCCCTGTATATGTCGTGCATAAAAAACCAGCTGAAGGTGGCGATGCCTTTTCTGCAACACTCTTTAGTGGAGCAAAATATCGCTATGATGAACCCAAAGATTGGCAAACGCTTATTGATTGGTTTTTAGCCCAACTTCCAGAGATTCGATCCAAGCTAGGAAATTATGATTTACCACTCATTTGGACAGCGGATTTTATTCTTGATACGGATTCACAAGGCAAGGATAAATATGTCTTGGGTGAAATTAATTGCTCATGCGTAGGCTTTACTTCTCCAGCAGAATTTATGGAAAAAATCGCTCTTATGGTGGGTGATACTATCATTGATATTGTAAGTAAGCAAAAAGCTTAGATTCTAGAAATTTTGGCATCATTAGGAGAATGGGGTTAGATTCTAAGATAGATTGCTCTATCTTAGAATCTGCATTATACTTCAAATAAATCCGTGCTAAGGTATCTTTCACCTGTATCGCATAAAATCGTTACGATATTGGCATTAGGATATTTTTTAGCAATTTCTTTTGCGCCCCATAGATTTGCACCACTTGAAATCCCTACCAACACACCTTCATTTTTTGCAATTTTTCTTGCTTCTTGTGCCGCCCACTCTGCATCAACTTGCAAAACCTCATCAATCAAACTTGTATCCAAAGTTTCAGGAATAAACCCTGCTCCAATACCTTGAATCTTGTGAGGTCCAGGGGCGCCACCGCTAATAACAGGTGAATTTATTGGCTCAACGGCAATAATCTTTACATTGGGATTTTTTTGCTTTAAGACAGATCCTACACCGCTTAAAGTCCCACCTGTCCCAACTGCACTCACAAATACATCAATCTTACCATCCATTGCCTCCAAAATCTCTAGCGCGGTAGTTTTACGATGCACTTCAGGATTTGCTTGATTTTGGAATTGCTGTAATACAAGAGAGTTTGGAATCTCTTTTTGCAATTCCAAAGCACGAGACACAGCGCCTTTCATACCTTGTGGTGCTGGAGTAAGCTCTAATTTTGCACCAAATGCGCTAAGCAACTTGCGTCGCTCAATACTCATAGATTCTGGCATTGTAAGAATAAGCTTAATACCCTTAGCTGCACACACAGAGGCTAAACCTATACCTGTGTTCCCGCTTGTTGGCTCGATTAGAATTGTGTTTTCATTGATCTTGCCCTCGCGTATCGCACTTTCAATCATATTAAGCGCAATCCGATCTTTAACCGATCCACTTGGGTTAAAAAACTCACACTTACCATAAATATTAGCCCCACTTTCTTTGGAAAGCGATTTGATAAACAAAAGAGGGGTATTGCCTATGCCCTCACTAATAGACTGCATAACCTTCATGAAAAACTCCTTAGAGATATAAGCTTTAAACCCGCACATTCTATAGCAAACAAAGTTTTCTTGTCAAGTTTCTTGCTAGGTTTTTATATGTCTTGTTTCAAACCAAAACACACACATACAAAATCTAAATCTTACAAACAAACAATAGATTCTTTGCTAGAATAAAGCTAAAAATTTTAAAGGTATTTAATGAAGCAATTTAGCATAGACTTTAGCACAACAAAAGCGTGTATCTATCGCGGAGAATTTGAAGGCTATGGCGGAATCTTACGCCCAATTAAAGAGCTAGAACACATACAATTATCATATTTTGTGGGAATTGATGAGATTATCCAAGCAGTGTATGAGAACACAAAACAATTTTTGCACAACACATATGCAAGTAATGTCTTGTTGTGGGGTGCTAGAGGCTGTGGCAAAAGCTCAAGTATGCGCGCGGTTTTGTGTGAGTTTTTGCACCAACAAGATACACTTTTGCGTGTCGTAGAAATACCCAAAACTTCACTAGCAATTTTGCCACATTTGGTGGATTATTTACGCACAGAGCCTTATAAATTTGTCATTATGTGCGATGATCTCTCCTTTGGACGCAGTGATGAAAGCTACAAAGCGCTAAAAAGTATCTTAGATGGGGGATTTGAAACACAAGCGAACAATATTGTATTTTACGCCACTTCCAATATGCGCCACCTCCTCTTAGAAGAATACGCGCAAGATACAATGCACATAAACGATATGCAAGATGAAATCATCTCCCTTAGTGATCGGTTTGGCATTTCACTAGGATTTTATACATTAGGAAGCCAACAATACCTACAGCTTATCGCACATTATCTAAAGATTCATGAGCTAGATTCTACGCTACGCCAAAAAGCACTCAACTACGCCACGCAACGAGGTAGCAAAAATCCACGCATTGCCAAAGAATTTATAAAGCTCCACCAAAATGGCATTGCATAATATTGTATTTATATTTGAAGTTTGGCTATAATTCATGAAAATTTAAATACAAAAAATATTTAAAAGGGAGATTATCAATGATAGAAATCAAGAATCTAAGAATAGAAGATACCAGTGATGGATGGTCACGCGTCGCTGTTGATGTTAATTTTGAAGGAATGGATGATCTGTATAATGGTGAAGGTATATGGTTTTCAACACCTTCTAAAAATAAACATATGCTCTCTGAAAGCTATGATGCATTCTTGTTAGTGCCACTATATATCGCCATGTCCTACAAACAAGATCTGTATATTCGCGGCAAAGTCTCTAAACGCTTATATAAAAATATCATGACATATGTGCAGACTATTTTGTGTGAATATTCTGAGAGACTCTCTAAGGTAAATATATTTGTTGACGGCTTTAGTAATACAACAAATCAAATAAAGAATGGGGGGATAATAGGCACAAGTTTTTCTTGTGGGATTGATTCGCTCACCACAATATATGATTGTTATATCAACGAACAAGATGAAGATTACAAGCTTAATGCTTTATTTCTTTGTGATTGCGGAGCTTATGGAAACTATCAAGATCCCAAATCTCATGAGGCTTACAATCAAGAATATATTTATAATAGGCCAGCAGCCGATGAATTAGGATTACCAGCCCATCAAGTAAAATCAAATGTTCATGCTTTCATGGGAAACATAAAAGATTTCCAGCTTGATAAATTACATGGACGAAACATTTTTAATTCCGGGTCATGGGGTTATCTTGCAACATTTTCATGTGTATTTGCTCTTCAAGAGGGCATAAATAAGTATTATTACCCAAATAGTTATGAATATGAAGAAATCAAAGAATGTGGTAAATATGCTAGAGGTTATGATTTGTCAAAATTTTGCGAATCCTACCTAGTGCCGCTCCTTCAAACTGAAAATATCGAGTTTATTACCCATGGGTGTCAATATACGCGCACCCAAAAAACAGAACGCATATCAGATTGGCATATTATGAAAAAATATCTAAATTTTGGTTGCAAAAAAAATGGGATTCTGTGTGGGCAGTGTAGCAAGTGTACAAGAGTATTGTGTATTCTTGATGTCATGGGCAAAATTGAAGAATTTTCTACTACATTCGATCTCAAAGCCTACCGTAAAAATTTATTTATAAAAAAATGTCACATTAGATATAATGCAATGACTCTTTCACCAGCTACTGCAGGTGCTCGAGAAATTGTAGAATATTACAAGGCACATAAAAACAATACTATGCCATCTGCTCTCACTGCTTGGATCTATATGTTTTTCTACAGAGCTAGAAGAAAAATAGCAAGGATGTTAAAAATATAAATTTTTTGTTACTTTTTTACTATATTGTTTTTATTGAGATAAAAATTTTTAACTTTTTTTGGTATTTCACAAAGTTTTAGAACTATAATGCGTCCCAAATAGAATTTATAACAAGACAACATTACTATAAGGTTTATAGATGTCTCATTCAGCACTAGATATTACGACCCAAAACATTTATACAAATTTTCTTGATACACAACTTTTTTCTCAAGCACAATCAGAAATTTTACACGAAGTGGGCGAGATACGCCTAGATTTTACACCAATCCAAAGCACCAAAACTATGTTTTTGGAACCAAAAATTGCCGTGGTAGGAAGCGGAGAAATTGTAGAGGAGTTTTTGGATTCTCTCTCACGCTCTTGCCAGAATCTCCAAAATTGTGAAATTTTTTCGGTATTGCCAGAAAGTTTTGTGAATCTTAATGGGAACTTGGGACATTTTACACTCCTTTATACACAAGATTCACAAACCCTAACCCTACAAATCGCGCAAGTCGTATTGTTTACAAACTTCCCTCATATTCAGCACTCTAAAGGTGTGCATTGGGTCAATGAATACCACAGCCCCCAAGAATTGCTACAATCTTTACAAAGCTTTATAGGCACATACACATACACCACCCCTATTGCCTTTACTTCAACATTATGCGATTTTTGGCATCGTCGCCCAAAAAGCGATGGTAGTGGATATTGCCACGCATGTAGTGATGTGTGCCAGAGTTTTGGAGTTTTTAAAGATGACAAAAAAAGCGAAATTGCGCTTAGTAGCGTGGATTGTATAGCGTGTGGGGATTGCGTGAGCGTGTGTCCTACGGGAGCTTTGCAGCGTGAAAGTGAGAGTTTAGAATCCCTTACATATCAAGCCAAAATGTATAAAGGCGCTATACCAATCTTGCACACTCACACGCAAAGCCAAGATATTATAGATGCCCTTACACAGGTGCCAAACCAAAAAGCATTGCCTTTTGTGTTAGGGCAATCTCATATCCTTAATGCTACATATCTTCTCTCTGTTGTCCAAGAAAGCGGGGCAATGGTGATTGTTTATGCTGAACCATCGCAGTATGTTACAGAGGGCGTAAATACACTCAATGCCTTATGTGAAGCAATATTTGGTGTGAAATGTGTGTTGCTCGCACATACAAAACAAGAGCTACACCAAGCCTTGCAACAAGCACAAGTCTTAGATTCTGTATATTATACATACACACCTCGTGCCGATGAAAATCTCAAAGAAATATTCTCACAAAGGGCTTTTGCATGGGTGAGAAATGGAGATTTTGGGCGCGTGAGTATGCAACATAGTGCCAATATCATAATAGACCCACAAAAATGCACATTATGCCTTAGTTGCGTGGATTCTTGCAATACCAAAGCACTTGTCAATGAAGGCTCAAGCTTTAGCTTATTATTTAAGCAATCGCTTTGCACGGGTTGTGGATATTGCGTAGATACATGCGCAGAAAAAGTCATCACCCTAGAACCTAAAATCCTAGATGCAAAATCTTCTAGCTTTGAATATGTCCAAAAAGCCTTTGATGAACCTTTTAAGTGCGTAGAATGTGGCAAGATTTTTGCTACCACAAAAGCCATTAATAAAATAAAAAATATTTTACTTCCTACCATAGGCAGCGATCCTATAAAAGCACGGGGATTAGAATGCTGTAGCGATTGTAAAATAAAAATTATCTTTGGTCCAAAAGATCATATATAAGGAGGCTATATGCAAGATTCAAGCACACTAGCACGCGCATTATATTATGATTTTTTTGCAGGATTTTTTTTATATGAACTTGTGGGTGAGCGAAAAAATTTATTTTTGCAACAAATTGATATTTTAGCCACTTCACCAATTACTGAATCTGATAGTGAATCTTTTGCTATGCTTAAAGCATATCTACTCAAGGCAGATTCTAATGAACTTTTGCGAGAATACACACAAACTTTTAATCTTCCTTTTAGCACACATTTTCTTCCTCAAGCAGACACATCATCGACAAAACATGGCAAAAAATCCAAAAGACCCAAGATTCCAAATCCACAGATTTTTTTATATCTCTCGCATTATTTAGAGGGTTGTCTCAATGGTGAAAGTCTCCTCAAAGCCAAAGCACTTGTCAAAAAAACACATTTTCGCTTGAATGCACAAGAATTTAAAGAAACAGAGGAGCATTTTGGTTTTTTGCTTCTTCTTGTGCGCCATATGCTTACTGATTCACAAGATTCACACACGCATACTACAAATGAACGCTACAATGCGCAAAGAGATACACTTGTCAAAGAGATTTTTACCCAAGCCATAGCTCCTATGGGTTTTCCTATCGCTAAAGCGCTTGGATCAAGAGAAGATTTAGTATGCTATCATCTTGTGGGATTGTTACTTGAGAGTTTTTTAACACTTGAGCAACATATTATCTCCTAAGATATTCGCACACAGGACTTCCTGTAAGCCTTGTGTGGGGGTATCCCAAAATTCTTAAAGGAGGCAAATATGTCTAATGCACAAAAAGATGATATTGGCAATTCTCGTAGGTCGTTTGTGAAAAATGCGGCATTGGGAAGTGCTATTGTAGCAGTAGGCTCTGTCGCCTTAGGCGGGTGTTCTGGAGAACACGAACAAAAAGAAGTCATAAAGGGCAAGAGCAAGAAACAAGAGGTGTTATATCGTAGTGATACGAAATATTGGCAGGAATATTTTTCTGTTGCTCGATAACAATGAATACTAAAAAGGAGAAATGATGAGCGAGGCAAATCTAAGACGCAATGCGCGTAGATCTTTCCTCAAGCTTTCAGCTCTCGCATCGGTAGCGGGTGTAGGAAGTGCTTTTGGGAATGATAGCCAACGCGTGTTACGCCAAGCAAGTGAAGCGGAATTAAAAGAACAATATCCTGATGCAAAACGGATAAAAACAATATGCACACACTGCTCTGTTGGTTGTGGCATTATTGCTGAAGTCAAAGACGGCGTATGGGTGCGACAAGAAGTAGCACAAGATCACCCAATCTCTCTTGGAGGACATTGCTGCAAGGGTGCGGATTTGATTGATAGAGCAAGAAGCGAAACACGATTGCGCTATCCAATTGAAAAAGTCAATGGAGAATGGCAACGCACCAATTGGGATAGTGCGATGAGCAAAATATGTGATAAGCTTAGCCAAATTAGAGAACAAAGTGGTCCTGATGCGGTAATGTGGATAGGAAGTGCTAAACTTTCAAATGAGCAAGCATACTATTTGCGCAAACTTTCGGCATTTTTTGGGACAAATAACATAGATCACTGCAATCGCGTTTGACACTCACCAACAGTCGCCGGTGTGGCGAATACATTTGGTTTTGGTGGAATGTCAAATCACATTGCAGATATGACTTTCTCAAAATATATTTTCATCATCGGTGCTAACCCTGCGGTGAATCACCCTGTATCAATGGTGCATATTTTGCGTGCCAAAGAATCTGGTGCAAAAATTGTAGTGGTAGATCCGCACTTTAGTAAAACTGCTGCTAAGGCTGATGAATACCATAGAATCCGAAGTGGGACAGACATTGCGCTTGTGTATGGTATGCTACATCATATCATCAAAAACAACCTTTATGACAAAAAGTTCCTAGAAGAGCGTGTATATGGGTATGAAGATGTTATGCAAGAAGCGATGAAAATGACACCAGAAGAGGCAAGTAATATTACAGGTATTCCGGCTGATACAATCCGCCACATTGCCGAAGATATGGCTAAAGCAAAACCTGCAAGTCTCATATGGAATCAAGGGCTTACACAACATACCGTAGGGACAAGCAACACAAGGATTATGCCTATCTTGCAAATGTTTTTAGGTAATATGGGTAAAAATGGTGGTGGTGTTAATATCTTGCGTGGACACGACAATGTTCAAGGTTCATCAGATATGGCTGCTAACCCTGATGTATTGCCAGGTTACTACCCACTTACAGAATCTTCATGGAAGCATTTTGCAAAACACTGGAGAGTAGAATATGATTGGTTGCTCTCTCGTTTCAAAGATAAAAAAATGATGGAAGCTACTGGTTTTGCACATTCTACTTGGAAGTTTGGTGTTCTTGAGGAAGAAAACGCAGTCAATAATGGCGATACTATGCTACGCGCATTGGTAGTCATAGGCACAGGAATGACTTCTGTTTCATTGCTTGATTTGCAAAAAAAAGCAATGGATAAACTTGAGCTTGTTGTCTTCATCGATCCTTATGTCAATGACTTGGCTATTTATAGCGATAAGACAGATAATGTATTCTTGCTTCCTGCCGCTTCTCAAATGGAAACTTCAGGCACGGTGGCTGCAACAAACCGCAGTTATCAATGGCGATCTAAAGTAATGGAGCCGCTTTTTGAATGTAGAGAAGATCAAGAAATTTTATTTGATTTTGCTAAGCGTTTTGGATTCTTAGAAGAATATCAAAGAAGCCTCTATGAAATTGCCAAAGCAGATGGCAGAACAGAATTTATTTGGCCAGATGATGCAACAACAGAGCTTACACAAAGTATCCGAAGCATTGGATTGCAAGGCATGAGTCCTAAACGCCTTAAGGCTCATCAAGAAAATTGGCATATGTTTGATAAAGTAACGCTCGCTGGTAAAGGTCCATTTAAAGGTGAATATTATGGTTTGCCTTGGCCTTGTTGGAGTGATAAACACCCTGGAACACCAGTCTTTTATAACGATACTATTCCTGTTATGGAAGGTGGTATGGGCTTTAGGGTTAATTGGGGCGATACTTCACCTGATGGAAAAAGTATGTTTTCACAGCGCAAAATGCCAAATGCAAGTGTAGGTGGTCATGGTCCTGTGAGCGCTGCTAATGCAGAATCTCTAGGCATCAAACTTACAGAAGAAGAGAAAAAACTTGTTGAAGGCACAACATATTCTACTGGATTTGGTAATAATATCTTGGTAGAAAAAGCGCTTGAAGCAGGATTGTGTCCTTATGGTAATGGTAAGGCGCGCGCAAAAGTATGGAATTGGTATGATCAGATTCCATTGCATAGAGAACCTGTGCATTCTATTAGACCGGATTTGATTAACAAATATCCGCAATTCCCAGATAAGCCAAACCATTTCCGTGCCAATATCAAATATCGCTCACGACAGATAGAAAAAGATTGGACAAAAGAATTCCCTATCAATATGCTTAGTGGGCGTGTAGTTTCACATATGGGAACAGGGACAGAGACAAGAAGTGCGAAATATTTGGCTGAAGTCTATAATGAAATGTTTGTAGAGATTCACCCTGATAAAGCCTTTGAGCTTGGTATCAAAGATGGCGATATGGTATGGGTATATGGCACTATGGATACACGTGCACTCATTAAAGCAAAGCTTTCTTATCGTGTCGATGTCAATAGCGTATGGGTGCCACAAAACTTCTCTGGTATGGATCAAGGAGTAAGCCGCTTAGACAAATATCCTGAAGGCACAAAGCCTTATGCAATAGGTGAATCTGCAAATATGATTTCAAGCTATGGATATGACTATAATACGGCTTGTCCGGAAACAAAATGTGGTTTATGCCGCATAGAGAAAGCATAGGAGGTAGATCATGAGTGAATCTATAGTAACAACAGGGCTAAATATTCCCGGACACGCGCGTATTAAATTCTATTGTGATGATGAGCGTTGTATTGATTGTCATGGCTGTGATGTGGCGTGCAAAGAAGCACATCACTTGCCTGTAGGCATCAATCGCCGCAAAGTCGTAACACTCAATGAAGGCATAGAGGGTGCAGAAAAATCAATCTCTATTGCTTGTATGCACTGCGCTGATGCACCATGTGCAAAGGTGTGTCCTGTGGATTGTTTTTATATCCGCGCTGATGGTATCGTGCTTCATGATAAAAAAACCTGTATAGGTTGTGGCTACTGCCTCTATGCTTGTCCTTTTGGAGCGCCACAATTCCCAAAATCTGATGTGTTTGGATCAAGAGGATCAATGGATAAATGCACATTTTGTGCTGGTGGTCCTGAGGAAACACATAGCGAGGAAGAAATGAGACTTTATGGACAAAATAGAATTGCTGAAGGCAAAGTTCCTGCATGTGCTGCTATGTGCTCTACAAAAGCGTTGCTTGCTGGTGGTAGTGATGATGTAAGCGCGATTATTAGAGAGAGAGCATTACACAAAGGCAAGGGTGCACCAAAAATCCCTTATACTTGGAAAAAAGCTTATGGGGATTAAAAAAGGGGAAGCACTATGAAAGCAATATCACGATTAGGGCTTATCGTAGTTTTTGGTTTGGCAAGTCTTCTTGCCTCCCAAAAGTATGATATGGAGCAAAAAGGTGCGCTTGATATGTCTTATAATAAACATATCTATGGCACTCCACAGATTGAAGCTATCAAAAACTGGGGGCTTGGCACACACACTGCGGGTGTGATTTCAGGAAGTGTGATTGAGGGAAATGGCGGTAGTATAGAGCCTCTTACTATGGGGCAACCAATCCAAGGTATTAGAGGCTGGAATGGCTTAGGTGAGCTATTTACAACCTTACAAGAAAAATATTTTGCCATTATTTTCTTGTGTATTCTTTTGTTTGTGCCTTTGGCATTTTTTGGGCATTACAAAATCATAGGTGCGCGCAAATACAACCACCACTCAAAATTACAAGTCTTTAGCAAATATAACATTATCGCGCATTGGTTTGCTGCCGTGCCATTTGTGCTTATTTGTATCACTGGACTTATGATGATTTTTGGTGATAAACTCGGTGGTGGCACGCTTATTCGCTTTGCAAGAGATTTGCATGGATTAAGCACCCCTGTTTTTATAGTATTTGGGTTTTTAATGTTTTTGATGTGGGTAAAAGACTGCCTACCTCGTAGTTATGACATCAAATGGCTTATAATTATGGGTGGCTATCTCGATAAACAAAATCGCATTATTCCTGCGCATAAATTCAATGCCGGACAAAAAATGTGGTTTTGGATTGCGACACTTGGTGGTGGTGTGATGGCATTTACCGGTGGAGTTATGTTTTTTCAATGCACCGATATAAACACATTACGCCTTGTGGCAATTGTGCATAATGTCCTTGGGTTTGCGGTGTTAGCGCTCCTCATTACGCACATCTATATGGCTGCTTTTGCGATTGAAGGTGCAATGGAAGCCATAACAAATGGTCAAATGGGCGAAGAAGAACTCTCTATGCTTCATAGTTATTATTATGAAGAGCTCAAAGCAAAGGGCAAGCTAGATTCTATGCGTGTAGCCGGACATTAATGCAGTATGCTAGAGAAAATCTAGCATACTCACTACCTCATTCTTACAAATATTCTTTTGATTTTTTAGGGAGATAGAGTGCAAGAATTTACCAAAACAATACCTATCACAAGACTCTATAAAGATGGTAGGCAAGAACATATACAAGATTGCGTCATACGCGAACAACGAATCGCGCTTTATCTCAATGGCAAAAAACTCCTCTCAAGTATGTCTCTACCACAAGATCAAGATGCCTATGCAGTGGGTTTTTTGATGAGTGAAGGCGTCATAGAATCTATACATGATATACAGAGTGTTGAAATTGCACAAGATGGCTTGAGTGTGCATATACAAGCACACATTAACGAACAAAATATACAAAACCTCTTTCACGAAAAGACACTAACTTCTGGTTGTTGCGTGGGCGTGAGTGCAAATTTTGAGGGCAAGATTGTCGAAAAGTTTATTTCTACCAAAGTGCAATTGCCTATAAAAAGACTTTGGAATCTCATCACAAGATTTGAAGCACCAAGCCAACTTTTTGAATCTACAGGTTGTGTCCACAAAGCAATGCTAGTCTTAGAAGATGAAAGCGACATCATTAGCCAAGATGTTGGGCGTCATAATGCGATTGATAAAGTCGTGGGCAAAGCAAGATTACAAAATATCGACACTTCTAGGGCGGTGCTTATCGTAAGTGGGCGTCTTTCTATGGAAATGGTTATCAAAGCAGCTATGCATGATATTGCGATTGTTATTTCTCGATCTGCCACAACTGAACTTGGGATTAAATCCGCACAGCTTTTAGGTATCACGCTTGTTGGCTTTGCACGCAATGGTGCTTGCAATATCTACACGCACCCACAGAGAATCTTACACACCAACACACATACTTCAGAATCTAATACCACAACGCAAACAACCACCCTTTGTGATCTTTTCTCAAGCTAATACCAAACCCCACACACACTTCACACAACAAGTCTAGATTCACAAAAGCCCATTTTTTACTATCCAAATGCTATAATGCCGCCAAAATTCTCTTTTAGGACATATCAATGAATAACGATAGTAAAAACTTTATCCACATTCAAGGAGCTAGAGAAAATAATCTCAAAAATATTCATCTTGATGTCCCAAAAAATCAACTTGTTGTTTTCACGGGTTTGAGCGGTAGTGGTAAATCCACCCTCGCCTTTGACACACTTTATGCAGAAGGACAAAGACGCTATATAGAATCTCTCTCAAGTTATGCGCGACAATTTCTTGATAAGGTGGGAAAACCAAATGTTGATAAGATTGAGGGGCTAACTCCAGCTATTGCTATCGATCAAAAAACCACATCAAAAAACCCACGCTCCACGGTTGGAACAATCACAGAAATTTATGATTATCTACGCCTTTTGTATGCGCGTGTGGGAAAACAACACTGCCATTTGTGTGGTGAGCCAATCTCGCATATGAGTCAAACTGATATTATCGCGCAAGTCTTGCAGTTACCAGAAAATACACAGCTTACAATCCTTGCTCCTATTATCAAGGAAAAAAAGGGAAGCTTTGCTGATAAGATAGAAACTTTGCGACAAAAAGGCTATGTCCGCGCACAGATTGATGGTGTTATGGTGCGTTTAGATGAAGATATTGAACTTGCCAAACACAAAAAACATACTATAAAAGTTGTCATCGATCGTGCAAGATTAGAAGAAAAAAATCACACGCGTATCGCACAAGCCCTAGAAAGAGCGCTTAAAGAATCCTATGGTGAAGTTGAAATAGAACAGCTCATTGATGAAAAAATCCACCATATTCACTACAGCGAACATTTTGCGTGCTTTAAATGCAAGGTAAGCTTTGAAGAACTCGAACCCCTAAGCTTTAGCTTTAACTCTCCTAAGGGTGCTTGTCCAGAATGCTTAGGATTAGGCGTAAAATATACCATTGATCTAAAAAAAATCCTTGATAAATCCCAGCCACTCAAAAAAGGTGGTATAAAAGCAATCTTTGGTTACAATCGTAGCTACTATGCCGAGCTTTTTCATGGATTTTGTCAAGCACAAAAGATTGACCCTAATCAAAGCTTTGAGGAGCTAGATTCACAAGCGCAAAATTATATCCTCTATGGTTGCCCAACGCCAGTTACTTTCACATGGAAAAATAGTAAGCTAGAGCGCCCATGGAAAGGCATTGTCCAAATTGCCTATGATATGTTTAAAGATGAACGAGAACTTGCGGATTATACGACTGAAAAAGTGTGTCCAGCATGCAAAGGACATCGTCTAAACGCTCCATCTTTGCATGTAAAGGTTGCGGGATTAGGGATAGGTGATATTATTGATTTGCCTATAGAGCAAAGTTATGCATTCTTTAATACACCTACAAATTTCACCTATTTAAATGCCCAACAACAGCTCATCGCCGCGCCTATCCTCAAAGAAATTCTTGAACGCTTGTATTTTCTTGATGATGTAGGGCTTGGATATTTAAGCTTGGGGCGTGATGCACGCACAATAAGCGGGGGAGAATCCCAACGCATACGCATAGCAAGTCAAATCGGTAGTGGGCTTACAGGTGTGATGTATGTCCTTGATGAGCCAAGTATTGGTTTGCACGAACGCGACACACTACGCCTTATTAAGACATTGCGATCCTTGCAAGAAAAAGGCAATAGTGTAATAGTCGTAGAACATGATAAAGAAACGATTTTACATGCAGATTTTATTGTGGATATAGGTCCGGGTGCAGGCGTGCAAGGTGGGGAAGTTGTCTTTAGTGGCGATAAAAACGCACTGCTCAAAGCTACAAGCCTCACTGCTCGCTACCTCAATAACGACATTTGCATTGATCATCGCCACAACAGAATCCAAGAAAAATGGCTTGAAATCAAAAATGTAAATATTAATAATATCAAAAATTTAAGCCTCAAAATTCCGCTTGCAAATTTTGTATGTGTAACAGGTGTAAGTGGCAGTGGCAAAAGCTCTCTTATCCTCCAAACGCTTCTCCCAACGGCTCAAGAAATCCTCAATAATGCCAAAAAGATTCACAAATGCGATGGCGTGGAAATACAAGGATTAGATCAGCTTGATAAAGTCATATACCTTGACCAGACGCCTATAGGACGCACCCCAAGAAGCAATCCCGCGACATACACAGGCGTTATGGATCATATCCGCACACTCTTTAGTGAAGTCAAAGAATCTAAACTGCGCGGTTATAATGTGGGACGCTTTAGCTTTAATGTCAAGGGAGGGCGTTGTGAGAAATGCCAAGGTGAAGGGGAAATCAAAATTGAAATGCACTTTTTGCCTGATGTTATGGTCAAATGTGATGCGTGTAATGGCAAAAAATATAACCCTCAAACGCTTGAAATCACATACAAAGACAAAAATATCGCTGATGTATTGGCGATGAATGTTAATGAGGCGTTAGAATTTTTTGCCAAAATCCCAAAAATTGCCTCCCAACTCGCCACTCTAAAAGCCGTGGGACTAGGCTATATCACATTAGGACAAAATGCACTCACCCTAAGTGGTGGGGAAGCCCAACGCGTCAAACTTGCAAAAGAACTTAGTCGCAAAGACACAGGTAAAACACTCTATATCCTTGATGAACCAACGACAGGGTTACATTTTGCCGATGTCGATCGACTAACGAAAGTTTTGCACCATTTTGTGGAGCTTGGCAATAGTGTTATTGTGATTGAACACAACCTAGATCTTATCAAAAATGCAGACTATATCATCGACATAGGACCAGAAGGTGGTGATAAAGGTGGAAAAATCGTGGATTGTGGGACACCAAAAGCCATTGCAAAAAATCACAAAAAAAGCGGAAGCTATACGGGTAAATTTTTAGAATCTGAATTGCATATCCTAGACACACATAAAAAACAAAAACACTAAACTACCCATAGATATGGGAGTTTAGGCATTTTTTAGGGTTTCTAAGAAAATCGTGGCATAACTCCCTTTTGGCAATGTAAAATAAAGCTCAAACTGCGCTACTTCAGGCTTATATGTATAGCTTATATCCTGCGCCCATACCCACGCATATCGCCTACTTCCAGTCTCTTGTAGTCGTGAATCTACAAACGATTGCTCAATCTCTAAAGCCATTCCTTGTGGGGCAAAAAGCTTCTTACCATATAGTGCACCGCTTGGAGCGATTTGTCTTGCACAAAAACGCTCACTCTCACGCATCACATCATCAATAACAAATGTCTTGCCATAAGGATAATGCAACCCCACATCACCGGGCAGTAATTTAAAAAACTGCGCTTGATCTTTTAGCATATGCAACATTTCTTTGTTATGTAGCACAGAATCTAGCACACCATAATTATGCGTATTGCCCACAAGCTCCTTAAGCGTGCAAGATTCTATAATCGCATTAAGACGCATACGCTCTATAAGCCACAGATTAAACAAATGACTTTGATACGCCGAAACCAAAAAACGCGCAATTTTTTTGTTGCGCACATTACGCAAATTTTCAAGGATTTTTTCACCTTCCTGATAATTATCCCCATCTCTACCAAAACGCTGATCACCAAAATAATTTGCAAAACCGCTAAGTTTTAGAATCTCAAGTGCATTGATAGCCTTTTGCGCCTCAATGGGAGTAATCTTTTTTAGCCTCATAAAAAAACTATTGCCTTTGAGATGACCCACTCGCAATTTATTGGTATGCGCTCTGCACTCTAGCACCTTTAATCCACGCTCTTGAAGTATTGGATTATGAAGCTTAGATTCACAACTCCGCGGAATTGAAATATACTGATATGTGGTAGCGTGTTTGTCCTTTAGTCCAGCATACCCAATCTGTGCGGACTTAATCCCCAAAACATTACTGAGAATCTCTACCATTTCAAATGTGCTTAGTCCTTTTTTGCGCACAAGCACCAAGATATGTTCCCCCACACCACTCGCCTCATACAATGGAATCTCACGCACAACAAAATCCCGAATACTTGGATGAAAATAAAAATCAATAGGTGCGTGAGAAAGATGAAAAAGTTTGCGCATATAACGACCTTAGAGAATTTAAAGTTTTTTAGAATATAATACAAAAGCTTTCGTAAAATCTGTGTAAAACCCTAAGGAAATTTATGCAAACACTTAAAAAACTCTGGCTACCCATTGTATGTATCATCGCGATTTATTTGATGAGTTTCGATCCCTCTTTGACAGAGATTTTTGCAGGGATTGGGGTGTTTTTGTTTGGTATGATTTTTTTGGAAAATGGCTTTAAAGGCTTTAGCGGTGGAATCTTAGAAAATATTCTTACCAAATGGACTAATAGCAAGATAAAAGCCCTACTCTTTGGGATTGTTACAACAATCCTTATGCAAAGCTCCACACTTGTTACAATCATTTCTATTTCATTTTTGTCTGCTGGGTTAATCAGTCTTGCTCAAGCCATTGGCATTGTCTTTGGGGCAAATCTAGGCACGACTACAGGTGGCTGGATCATTGCTGGGGTTGGTATGAAAATGGATATTGCAACCATTGCTATGCCTCTTATTGTTCTTGCCATTATGCTTGTTTTTCAAAAGGACAAAAATATCAAGTCTTTAGGGCATATTTTTGCTGGGATTGGCTTTTTTTTCTTGGGTATCGCGTATATCAAAAGTGGCTTTGAAGGCTACAAAGACGCACTTGATCTAAGCGCATATGGAAGTGGTAGCCCAAAAGATCTCTTTATTTTTGTTATGGCTGGGATTATTATCACTTCTATTGTGCAATCAAGTTTTGCGACACTCACTATCATCATCTCTGCCCTTAGCACAGGGACAATCACATACGATAATGCATTAGGACTTGTGATAGGCACAAATGTTGGTGGTGTTGTTACAGCACTTGTTGCGTCTTTTGGCTCGAATCTAGAGGGCAAAAAACTTGCAATCACCAATACGATTTTTAATCTCATTATTGCACTCATCTCGCTTATCTTTTTGTCCTATTTCAAAAGCATTGTGAATCTCATAAGTGATCTTAGTGGCATAAGCGATCAAGATTATGCCCTAAAAATTGCGGTTTTTCATACATTTTATAATGCCCTTGCGGTTTTTATTATGACGCCCTATATTCAAGTGTTTGTAAAGTTTGCCAACACATTTATAAAAAGCAAAAAACCTGCGGATATGGACGCACCTATTTACCTTAATCCAAATATCATCGACTACCCAATGACAGCAACCCAAGCACTTATCAATGAAGTAAAACACCTCTATGATAATGTCTTTAGTGTTATTGCACATTCTTTGGGATTTTCACGATCAGATATTTGCGCCAATCTCCCAAAAGATACGCTACTAGCCAAAAAATGGTATAGCGATCAAAGCAATGTCAATGATTTGTATCACCACAGAGTAAAGGTTCTCTTTGATGCAATCATTGACTTTAGCACCAAAGCCCAAACACATATAAACCAAGAAAGTTTTATAAAGATTAGCAATGAAGCCAATGTCAGCGCAAGAAATCTCGCCGAAGCTACCAAAAATATGATTCTTTTGGAAAAAAATCTCAAAAAAAATGCCACAAGTCCTAATCCTCATATCGCACAAGAATACAACCTTATCCGAATCCAAATTGCCCAACTTCTTGCAAAAATCGAATCGCTAAAATTTTTAGAATCTGTTGAGTATCAAAAGATTGTTGAGATTCTAAAACAAGAGCGAAAAGCCCTCAAGCAATTTGATAAACGCGCACTCAATAGGGTAGAAAAAATCATCATAGAAGATAAAGTTTCAGCAAACTATGCTACTTCACTACTCAATGACATCGCATTTGCTAGTAATATGGGCAAAGAGATCATCAAAGCAGTAAGCAAAATCTATAAAATTTCTTGGCTTATGCAAAACCAACAAGAAGCAGAAAACGCAGAGCATAAAGAAGAAATACTTGATGACTTAGAGCACGAATAAAACACTAAAGGAACTTATATGAATACAACCACACAAACTCAAAACAACACCAATCACAACAGACACAGCGTGGCATATTTGTATTATGTGTGCGATTTTACCTCACCATTTAACACACAAGAATCTTGGGATAATTCTGGGCTAAATCTAGGCTCATTTTCACAAGAATTTAGCGATATTTACATCGCCCTTGAAGCAACGCTTGAACTTGCACAATCTGTGAAAAACAATAGCCTTATCATCACGCACCACCCACTTTTTTTTAAGCCTATCAAAAATTTTAATGTCGCTACATATCCTTGCAATATTGCACAAGAACTTATTGCCAAAAATTGTGCGTTAATCGCTATGCACACAAACTTTGATAAAAGCCACCTTAATGAATACTTTACGCAAAAGATTCTAGGATTTTCAGATTTCAACCAACACGACTTATACTGCTCTGGTAGCATACAAAAAACACGCTTTAGCGACCTTGCTCAATCTATCAAAGCTAAGCTTCATTTAGAAACCCTCCGCATAACTCAAGCAAGTGAATATATCGAACATATTTTTGTCATTTGTGGCAGTGGGTTTAGCGAAATTTCCAACATTGCAAGTCTCAACCTCCCAAATAGCCTGCTTATTAGTGGCGATCTCAAATACCATGATGCAATGATTGCCAAATCACTTGGGCTTAGCCTCATAGACATTCCACATTATGAGAGTGAAAAATATTTCACTAAAATCCTTGATTCACTCTTAAAATCCTCTCAATATCAAGCTATAATTACAGACTATAAAAATCCTATTGCACACATTTAACACAAAGGACTTTCAATGAATAAACATTTACAATCACTTATCCAAATCGCAAATCTTGATAAGCAAATTGATGGCTTAGAACCAAAGATTACAGAAGTGCGTAAAGAATTAGATGCTAACATAGCACAAAAGAATTCTCTACTACATACCATACAAACACTACAAGAAGAAAGCACACAACTTCAGTATGAAATCCAACAAAATGATCGTCTTATTCATGATAATGCTACACGATTAGAAGATATTAGCAAAAAACAACAAGAAGTGCGTAATGAAAAAGAATTGCGTGCATTAAGTGTAGAAGAAGACATTGCAAAAGAAAATCTTACACTTGCCAATGAACAAATCCAACGACTCCAAACAATCCAAAAAGCAAAACATGAACAAATTGCACAATTACAAGAAGATAGTATAAAACTAGATTCTGTTATTGCAGAATTAGAACAATCTACAAAAAGTGCAATAGAATCTATCAAACAAGAACAACAAGAAATCTTTAAACAAAAACAAAACATCATTGCACAATCAGATATGAAAAGCATTGCCTTTTATGAGAAGATTCGTCGTTGGGCAAAAAATACAAGTGTAGTGCCTGTATTTAAACAAGCGTGTGGTGGTTGTTTTATACGATTAAATGATCGCACATATGCTGAAGTGCTTTGTGATGAAAATTCTATTATTACATGTCCACATTGTGGTAGGATACTCTACCCTACAGATAAGCAAACATACAAAGAATGTGTGCAATGAAACCTAGCACACACCAAACATTGCAAGGAAGTAATGCACTTCTTGTAGTTTGTGGTCTTGTGTGTATTTATATGCTTAGCTTTTTGGCTATGCGTGTAATCATGCAAGTAGTCTTTGTCCCACAAGCTGTAATGCAAGATATATGGATTATGCATGAAATGGGTAGTAGACTTGATTTTCGTATAGTCTGCATGGGTATGGCTGCTCTTTTGCTACTCATATATGCTGTGCAAATTGTATCGTTTATAAACACAAAATGCTCCAAACACAATATGTCTCATACTACTAAAAGAAATATAGGACATACCATTATCTTAGGTTATATCGCGCTTATAAGTTTCCTTGTATGTTTTAGTGCTATTGGGAATTTTTATTATTACAAGACATATCATACAAAAATTGATGTTTTTATTTTTGGTCTCAAAGATGATGATACACTAGCAGTCCTAAAAATTATGTGGCAAGACTATCCTGTGATACTTATTTTGCTTGCTTGTATATTATATAGCTTTGCTTGTGTAAAGCTAAGCAAAAAGCTTATAAGCCTTACAATCCCAACACTGCGTATCCGCACA
>NZ_NESU01000007.1 GCF_002287135.1 Helicobacter sp. TUL | reverse complement strand
CAAAAATACTAAACTTCCGCTTACACCTATTGATGTGTATAAACAAGCAGGATATGATGTTATTTTTATCACTTCTGGTAATCAAAATTGGTATAACCTTGGAGATTATCTTATGACCTTAGGTGCAGATGCTATCTATGATAGTAGTTATATAGCACAACACTACCCACAAAGCAAGGCTAATGCTTGGGCATTTGGGAATGCTGATGAATATGCTTTTGCGCTTGCCACAGAGATTCTGTTAAAAGCAAAGAAACCTACTTTTATTATGATGCTCACAATCTCAAATCATCCTCCATTTGCGACACCAAAAAGCTTTAAGGCACCAGAATATGAAATAAACTCATATACAGAATTCTTTAGTAGTAAGCAAAAAATCCATGATGTTTTAGAAGCTTTCACATACGCAAGTGATGCCTTTGGAAACTTTGTTAGTGCTATACGACATAATCCCATACTTAAAGATAATGTCATTATTGGAGCAAGTGGTGATCATTTGTGTCGTGATATGAAACAAGGTGCAAATATTGCACTTGATCATTCTGTGCCATTTTATCTCTATATCCCTACAGCTATTGCTAAGGATTTAAATTTTAATCCAGATACTCTAGGATCACACAAAGACATATTTCCTACACTCTATGCCCTAAGTCTTCAAGAATATGATTTTCTTTCACTTGGAGGAAGAAACCTCTTTGATACAAATGCCAAAGACACATATGCCTTTGCATATAATGAGGCAGTATGGATTGACAAAGATGGCATATATCCACTTGGATTAGATACAGGATTGAAATACATCACAAAAAATGGCATTATCACGCCTCAAGAAAGCTTTATAATCCCAGAATCTAAAAAGCAGTTCATACAAAATTATACTAAGCTTTCTTGGTGGCAGATTAATTATAGAATCTATGGAGAAAATACACAAAAATAATGCATAAAGAGTGCTTAGATTAAGGTCTAAGCATAACTCTTGGTATCAATAAGCCTTTATGAAGCTATTCTCAAAGTATTGCGAATCTTTTCATATGCCTCTTGTATGGTTCTAAAACGCTCGTTATAACTCTCAATCACTTCAGAATCTTGCCCAAAAACATTATCAGGGTGATATTCTTTGGCAAGTTGCAAATAACGCTTTTTGACAACCTCAAAATCATCTTGATAATGAGATTCTAAAATCATATAACTATGGCGCAATTCTCGCTCTTGATCTGTAAGAAAGCTATCACCAAAGCCACCCATACCGCCACGATTTTTAAAGCTCTCATAATCAAAATCCAAAATCACATTATGAATCACTTTAAAACTCACAAGATTAATGATACTATCCCAAAAATACGGCTTAGTGCTATCTAAATAAATCTCATCACGATCACAACCCAAATAATATTCATCAAATAATGTAGCAATATAGCGCCTTGCTGTTGCATTAGACTTGCTCATCTTAAGCATTACACGCACACCATTAATAATACGCAACGAAATTTTTACGCGTTCTAAGAGGGAATTTTTGCCCACAATCTTGATACGAATAGGCAAATATGTAAAATCAAGCAAATATTCTAAGTCTTGCATTTCTTGGTTTGTGGTTTGGTTATTTTGATCATTTTGTAAGCACGCGTGATATGCCCAATTAATCAAATAATCTTTTTTGAATCTCTCACCATCATCTAAAATAAGCACGGTGCGTGAAAGTCTATAACTTTTAGAAAAATACTTCTCCGCATATGCGATTGCTTTATGTAAAAAAGCATTATCATCTTCGACAGTGATTTGAATATATTTCTCATTTAGTGCTACATGCATTCTATTAACTCTCTAGATTCAAAAATTAACCTGATTCCAACTACTATTAAGCAAAAGCAAACAAAATTCCACCTTTGCTTTTGGCATCAAGTATAGCATAAATCGACTGACAAGAGAGTTTTTTAATCCACTACTACTCTAATATCTCTCCAAAAGATCTCAAAAATTGTTACAAACTAAGGATTGATGTGCTACTATCCACGCTTTAAAAAGCTTACCACAAGGAGAGATTGTGCTAGATCCTACAATACAAGAGGGAATATTTGCCCTTATTGGTTTTATTAGTGGCATTGCTGCTGGTTTTTTTGGTATCGGTGGAGGCGTGATTATCGTGCCTTGCTTATTATTTTTTGGTATCAGTATGGAATACGCCATAGGCACTTCGATTGTGCAAATGATTTTTTCATCGGTTTTTGGAAGTATCCTTAATATTTGGCGTAAAAAGCTTGATTTGCGTGCTGGATTCTATGTAGGACTTGGGGGACTTATTGGCGCGAGCTTTAGTGGAATTATCGTTGCCAATATACATAGCACAATTTTATTGATATTGTTTATTCTGCTTACCCTTGTGAGTGTCAAAAAATATATTTTTAATACCAAAACCACTGCCAATCCCAATCCTCCTATCAAAGACCCTACTCAACAAAAGCTTGTAATGATTGGTATAGGAGCGCTAACAGGGATATTTGCGATTTCGCTTGGTATCGGTGGTGGGTTGATTATAGGACCACTTCTTGCCTACTTTCTTGGACTAGATTCCAAAAAAGTTGTGCCTATTGCTCTTTTTTTCATTGTCTTTGCGTCCATATCTGGATCACTTTCACTCTATAATCAAGATCTTATTGATTGGCATAAGGGATTGATTGTGGGTATTTGTGCGATGATTGGTGTTGCCATTGGTAGTAAGCTTATCGATCTTACAAGCCTTACAAATCATCGATACGCACTTATTGGAATCTATGTTTTCTCACTTTGTGCGAGTCTATACAAACTTTTTCTAATATTAGTTGAATAAAATCTCTAATTATTATGTTTGATTTTTACTTTTTGTAAATATCGCATAATAAAATTAGAGTTTATTAACCTAAGATAAATGATTTTTAGTATAAATTTTAGTTGTATACAACAACCACGGAGACAACCAATGAATGAACAAACTCAAATAGCACTAATTGGTGGTGGGATTATGAGTTTTACTCTCGCTACAATCCTCAAAGAACTACAACCATCACTACAAATACATATCTATGAAATGCTTGATGATGTCGGACTAGAAAGCAGTATGGCGTGGAATAATGCTGGAACTGGACATCAAGCCTTATGCGAGCTTAATTACACACCGCGCCAAAAAGATGGCTCAATTAATATCACAAAAGCCCTCAAAATCAATCAACAATTTGAGCTTAGTAAGGAATTTTGGGCATATTGTGTCAAAAACAATCTTCTTGATACACCAAAGAGCTTTATTAATCCACTACCACACTTAAGCTTTGTGGCAGATTCTAATGTTGCGTTTCTCAAAGATAGATTTGAAGCCTTGCGTCAATCTCCATTTTATAAAAATATGCTTTTCTCCCAAGACAAAGACCAAATCGCACAATGGGTGCCACTTGTCATGCAAGATCGAGATCCTAATCAATCTGTTGCAGCGACATTTATAGATAGCGGTAGTGATGTAAATTTTGGTGCCATAGTAACCCAACTCAAAAACAATCTCACAAAACAAGATGGAATAGATATTTTCCTCTCACACAAAGTAACAGATCTCAATCGAAGCTCTAAGGTCTGGGAATTGCAAATCACTGATACAAAAAATGATATACGCAAAAAAGTCCAAGCGGATTTTGTCTTTTTGGGCGCTGGTGGTGGTGCATTCCCACTACTTCAAAAAAGTGGAATACCTGAAGGGCGCGGTTATGGAGGATTTCCTGTAAGCGGTTTATGGCTCGTGTGCAACAATAAAGACCTTATTGATAAACACGCTACAAAAGTCTATGGTAAAGCTTCTGTGGGCGATCCACCTATGTCTGTCCCTCATTTAGATTCAAGAATTATCGATGGCAAAAAAGAGTTAATGTTTGGACCTTATGCTGGTTTTAACACGAGATTCTTAAAAAGTGGTAGCCTTTTAGATTTCCCACTCTCTGCGCGGTGGAATAACATTATGCCTATGCTACAAGCTGGGATTGATAATATTCCACTTACTGCATACCTTGTGCGTCAAGTCTTTTTGAACAAAAAAGGGCGTGTGGAAAAATTAGAGTTTTATATGCCAAGTGCAAAAGAAGAAGATTGGGATCTAAAACTTGCAGGACAAAGGGTGCAAATTATCAAGAAAAATGCTCAAGGTAGAGGTTTCTTAGAGTTTGGGACTGAAGTGGTTGTCTCCGCTGATAAATCTCTAGCAGCAGTGCTTGGAGCTTCACCTGGGGCTTCTATCTCGGTTGATGTTATTCTTGAATTGCTAGAAAAATGCTTTGCAACGCAAGTAAGTAAAAATTATGACAAACTCAAAGAAATGATTCCCTCTTATAAAAACACGCTTGAGCAAAATATCGCTGCATTCAATACTCAACGATCAAAAACTGCACAAGCCCTACAAATGCCTTTTACAGAGATTTAAATCTCTGTAAGGCAAACGCGTTATGCCTCTTGTGTTTGCCCCTTTTTGGTGTGCAAATGAATATATAAATGCAACACATCAAGACTAGCGGGTGTAATGCCACTAATCTCACTTGCTTCAAAAAGAGATTTTGGATTAAATTTTTTTAGCTTTTCAATCACTTCAAGACTAAGCCCTGGGATTGCATCAAATTCGAAATTTTTTGGAATCTCAACTTGCAACATTTGCTCCATATTATTAATAGAATCTTGTTGCTTGGTGATATAGTTTGCGTATTTAGATTCTATACATACCTGCTCTTTGGCTTGCGAACTCACATCTATAAGATCCAATCCAAAATGTTTGCAAAGCCCATCAAGAGCTTGAATATTTATCTCATTGATACCAAGAAGCTGCAAGAGCGAAGCTTTATCGCCAATGCCCTTTAATCCTAATGAATCTAAAAGCTCTTTATTTGCCTTGCTAGGCGTGATAAAATTATGTGTAAGAAACTCTAGTATCCTAGCAATGTCTTGTTTATCTTTTAGAATCTTATCGTATTCATCTTGTGTGAGTAAGCCAAACTCATAGCCATATTCCCCTAAGCGCAAATACGCATTATCTTCTCGCAACAACAATCGATACTCTGCCCTAGAAGTAAAAACCCTATAAGGCTCATTCGTGCCTTTTGTTACAAGATCATCAATCATCACACCGATATACGCAAGACTGCGTTGCAAGATAAATGGCTCCTTGCCTTGCACACGCAATGCAGCATTAATCCCTGCCATAATGCCCTGTGCTGCTGCCTCTTCATAGCCTGTAGTGCCATTAATCTGCCCTGCTAGATACAAGTTTGTGCATTTTTTGCACTCGAGCGTGTGATACAATTCGGTAGGCTGTATATAATCATACTCTATAGCATAACCATAGCGCGTGATTTTGGCATTTTCTAAGCCCTCGATAGAATGAATCATCGCCTCTTGCACCTCCACTGGAAGTGAAGTTGTTAATCCATTGATATAGTATTCTACGCAATCGCGTGTTTGTGGCTCTAAGAATAATTGATGTCGTTCTTTGTGCGCAAAACGATTTACCTTATCTTCGATACTAGGGCAATATCTTGGTCCCACTCCCTGAATCTGTCCAGTAAAAAGTGGTGCGCGATAAAAGTTTTGGCGGATAATTTCATGCGTTTTTTGATTGGTGTATGTTACAAAACACGGAATCTGTGTGGGATTAAAATCCTTAGTGCGTGCGCTAAAATGTGGTGGATTCTCATCGCCATTGTGTTTTTCAAGATTGCTAAAATCAATACTACGCCCATCAATCCTCGCACAAGTCCCTGTTTTTAACCGCCCCACTTCTAAACCCATTTGATGAAATGAATTACATAATGTGCGTGCGCTAAGCTCACCAAAACGCCCATTTTCTAGCTTAGTTTCACCCACATGAATAAGTCCATTTAAAAATGTGCCTGTGGTGAGAATCACGCATTTTGCTTTGTATTCTTTATTGAGGTTGCTTTTAACTCCTATGACTGCAAAGTTTCCATCTGAATCTTGCTGCAATAACAAATCCGTAATAAGTTCTTGAGAAAGCGTAAGATTTGGGGTATTGAGTGCAAATCTTTTTGCAATGATAGGATACATATCCATATCAATTTGTGCGCGTGTGCCACGCACGGCTGGTCCTTTGGAGGCATTAAGAGTGCGAAATTGCAATCCACACAAATCCGTAATTTGCCCCATAACACCGCCAAGCGCATCTATTTCCTTGACTAAATGCCCCTTGCCCAATCCTCCCACTGCAGGATTACAACTAGCAAGAGCAATATTTTGGATTAAAATCGTAAAAAGATGTGTTTTTGCACCCATTTTTGCACTCGCAATGGCTGCCTCTAATCCAGCGTGTCCTCCGCCCACAACAATCACATCAAAAGTATTTTCCATGATAATTTCCATTTATATTGTGATGATTTTAAGATAAGGGTGGCATTATAGCAAATTTTTGGAGTGTCTTTTGCTTTGAGATGATTTGAAACTCTAAGATTCTAATAGGCAAGGATTATGCAAGAATACGATAAAACAACAGATATAGCGGCTAAAAAACAACTTTGTGCACAGGCGTTTGCTGATAAAAATTATAGCGAATGCGTGGGATTGTGTGTAGAGATTCTCACACTTGATCACTTTGATATAGATACTTGGAATCTCGCAGGGATAACGATGATAGAACTCAAAGAATATGCTAGAGCTATCGAATATCTCGCAGAGGGGCTACACCTTGCGCGCGAGAGGCTAAAAAGTTTGCAAGTGCAGGTGCTACACAAACATGATGAATCTTCTACACAAGATATGCAAGATCCATTGCATACGACACTACGCCAAACATTGCGCCTTTGTGAGGGTTTATGGCTTAACCTTGCGGAAGCCTATCGACGCGATAATAATCCCCAAGAAGCCATTACAATTTTGCACCAAGCTTTAGAATCTATACCGGTTTTAAACGAAAATCCTACCTTGCATTTTAATCTAGCAAAAGCCTATGTAGATGCAGGGGATCCACTAAGCTCGGTAGAACATTATGTCATATCATTGCGTTTAGATCCCAATGATTTGGGGGCAATGTTTAATCTCGCAAATGCTCAAGTTACCTTAGCGCGTTTTCCTGAAGCAATAGAACTTTATGAAATGGCGTATAAAAGAGGATTTCTCCAAGCCGGTGTGAATCTCGCCAATACCTACATTAAGCTAGGATTTTTTACACAAGCGCTTGAAATATTTAGAGAGCTTTATCCTGTCTTTGAAAATGATAGTGTATTTTTATTTAACTATGCCAATGCCCTAAACTATCTCAACGCAGATTTTGATGAAACCAAACATTATTATTTGCGCGCTATTGAGTTAGATTCTCAAAGGGTGGAGTATGCTATCAATTATGCGCATTTTTTGCTAAAAAATCATCATTTTGCTGAAGGTTTTAGCGTGTATGAAATGCGTAAAAAGTTTGATAATATGCTTCCTATCAATCTTCCAAATCTATGGAATAAGGGCTGTGAAGACACACAGAATCTACGCGATAAAAGAGTGCTTGTGCATTATGAGCAAGGTTTTGGGGATTGCATAATGTTTGGGCGTTTTATCCCTATGCTTACTCAAATTGCTAAAGAAGTCATTTTTTGTGTCCAAGAACCACTAAAAAATCTCTTTAGTGATGCACTTGAGCATATCCCAAATCTCACGATTCACACACAAATCCCAGATACAGAATCCTTTGATGTGAGTATTTCACTACTTTCACTTCCCTTAGCACTTGGCATACATACAAAACAACAAATCAAAGAACAACAACACTATCTTGTCTATCAAAATATCATCAAACGCGCACTTGTGCGGGGCGACATACAAGAAATCTATGGCATAAAGCCCAATATCTTAAAGATTGGTATTTGCTTTCATACAGATTCAAATTTCGCTGAAGTGGAGCTAAAAAATATCGATCCTAAAGCACTTTTGACAATGTTACGAGAAGTGTTTCCCAAAGATTCAAAAACACAAATTTATAGCGTCAATTATAATGGGATTGAACGCGCATTGTGCGAAGAATTTGGGGTGCATGATTGCAAAGAAGAAATGCAAGATTTTTTGCAAACACGCAAAATCTTAGAAAAACTAGATGTAATCATCACAATTGATACCGCACTTGCGCATTTATCTGCAAGTCTTGGCAAAAGCACACTTGTATTGCTACATAAACGCTTTGATTGGCGGTATGATAAAGGCATAGATAGCGTGTGGTATGAAAATATTTTGGGTTTTGTGCAAAGCGATATGGGAAAATGGGAGAGTGTGCTTCATAATCTCAAAAGCTACCTAAGTAGCGGATATGGCGAATATAGTCATGATATGCTCAATTGATATTTTAGAGCGATTATATGCGCTAAAACTCCTAGAAAATGCACCCAAATGGTGGTGGGTTAATGCTGGGAGTTTTGAAGTGATACTAGGTTGTGTGCTTGTGCAAAATAGCAAATGGGAAAATGTGCAAAAAACACTCCACGCCCTACGCAAAAATGGAATCTTGCCTATCTTTAGTGGGGATTTTGAAACAGATTATCATGATGAGGAGCAAAATTATCGTGCAATCTGCAATATCGCAGCACTTTCGCAAGATGTGCTAAGTTCTTATATCTTTGGTTTGCAAAACCAAAAAGCACAACGACTAATCCTCTTAGCACAAAATTTATTGCAAGATTTTGAGAGCTATACATCTATGACACACAATCTCACCAAAGAATGGCTATTAGCCCAAAAGGGATTAGGACTTGAAAGTGCTGATTGTGTGCTCAATTATATGTGCAAGCGTGAGGTAATGGTGGTAGATCGCTATACTTACAAACTTTTGTGCGCTCTTGGGATAGAAATTCCAGATTATGATGAATTACAAAGCTTTTTTATGCGTGGTGTGGAGGAAAATATACATCGTGCCTACGCCCTATATGGTGAGGCTAACCTCGCCTATATATACGCGAGATTTCATGCTAAGATTGTAGAATTTGGCAAACGCAAATATGATCCAAAGATTCTTATAAACTAAATGCGTTAAAACTCATAGCCTATGGACATTCCTACTGCTTGTGTAATATTATGAGGCTCATAGTATACGCCTATGAATCTGCCATTATAATATGCACTATCAGCGCTAGAATCTGCGATATTCCAATATTGCAGATACGCACCAAACACGATAATACCACTATAACCATACTCATCTAAATTGCGTCTGACACCTATATCCAAACGTACGCCATATCCTCTATTTTGCGTAAAATAGAGATTCCTATCAAAACCAATATCTTGAAAATGGCTTGTATTATAGCCACGCAATAACTGCTGATAGGTAAAAATTCCATACAATGCTATGCGGTGAGAAAACGCATATTGCATATGGATAAAAAGAGGCATATACACATAACTTTGCTCTCTAGCATAGCCACTACTTGCACTAATAGCATTATCCAAATCCCAAAAGCCAAGTCCAAATCCTGTATATACAAATGTCTCGCTATCTTGATACATAAAAGAACCAAAGCGATATTCTAATGTGTAATATGAATCTTGTGAGGTGCTTTGTAAAGGTGTGCATAATGTGGCATTGGTGATACCACATTCTGACCCATCATAACGCGTTATACCACCAAAATAATTCGCATGTATTTGATGTCTAAAACGCTGTTGTGCCATATACGCATACCCTCCCACACCATACATAGCACCGCTTATATTCATCACTTGTGGTTCGCTATATTTATAATACCCTCCACTGACATTCACGCCAAAGCCAAATTCTTGCGCATAGCTTATCGCACAAAATATGGCGACACAACAGAATCTAATCCACAAAAAGTTCAGAATGCGCATCAAAAACACCACTTGCAAAAAGTGCAAGAAACAATCCACCTATGCAGATTCTATAAATTCCAAACGGCACATAACTAAAGCGAGAGACAAACGCAAGGAATACCTTTATAGCCACAATCGCACACAAAAATGCCACAATCCCACCAACCAAGAGAATGCTAACATTTGCATTATCAAGAATATGGAGGTTTTTATACACATCATAGCCTGTGGCAGCAAACATTGTAGGTAATGCCAAAAGAAATGAAAATTCTGCCGCCACACGACGATTTAACCCAAGCAATAAACCGCCTATAATTGTAGCTCCACTGCGCGAAGTGCCAGGAATCATAGCAAGACATTGCATGAGTCCGATAAGAAATGCTTGTTTGTAGCTTATTTGCGTAACTTCATTGGTTTGATACACCTTGTTTTTGTGCCAATACTCTATCAATAAAAACGCAATCCCACCTACAATAAGCATAATTGCCACGACATAGCCATCAAAAAGTTGCTTGATATATTTATACAAAAACAACCCACAAATACCAGTAGGCACAAAACCTATGCAAAGCTTAATCCAAATATCTATACCTTGAAACAATCGACGATAAAATAAAAAAAGCACTGCCAAGATAGAGCCAAACTGAATAGCAATCTCAAATGTTTTTAAAAACTCATCTTGAGGCAACCCAAGCACACTCGAAGCCAAAATCATATGTCCCGTGGAAGAAATAGGAAAAAATTCCGTCAATCCCTCTACTATACCTAAGACTATCGCATCAAAAAAATCCATACTTTAAACTCCTTGTATAATATCCCTACCCTCTATCGTGGTAACAAAAGGTGTGATTGTAACAAATTTACATTTAAGCTAGTTTTATGCATAATCCCAAGAATCTAAAAAACACCACGAAAACTTGGAGCGTTCCTCATGAAAAAAATTTTACGGTCTATTATATATAGACTAAGAACTATTCTTACAGCACAACTCAATGCAAAACTTGATAAATTACTCATGCTTTCTGCTCACAATCTCTCATTACGCAACGCTTCATATGCACAAAAGCTTGGTGCTACTCCTATAGGGGGGGGGATAGGCATAGAGTCTAGTGAATTTAGTGTTTATAGCCAAAATGGTGAAGATGGAATCATAGATTTTTTACTTCATACCCTAGACCTTAGCTCATATCCAAAGGCTTTTGTGGAATTCGGTGTGGAAAATTACACAGAGGCTAATACAAGATTTCTACTTAAATTTCGCAATTTTCAGGGATTAGTAATTGATGGTTCGCAAGATAATATCAATTTTATTAAACATGATGAAATATATTGGAGACATGATTTACACGCACAATGCGCATTTATCACCAAAGATAATATCAATAGTATTATTCAAGATTGGTTAGATTCTAGAGAACTAAATAACATCGCGATTCTTAGCATTGATATTGATGGCAACGATTACTACATATGGGAGAATATTACTTGCGTGTCTCCAGCTATCGTTATTATAGAATACAACGCAATTTTTGGTGCAACAAGAAGTGTTAGTATCCCATATAAAGAAGATTTTATGCGACATTCGGCTCATTATAGTGGACTTTATTTCGGTGCGAGTATAAAGGCACTCATAGAACTAGGTAAACACAAGGGATATACTTTCATTGGGGCCGATTCAAGTGGTACAAATCTATTTTTTGTCAAACAAGAATGTGCCAAAACTTTGGATTCCCTTATAGTTTATCCCTTAGAAGAATATTGCAAACGCCATCATGCACGGCAAAGTCGAGATGAAAATGGAAATCTAACTTTCTTAAGCCACACGAAGCGTTATGAAACTATCTCTTCTCTCCCATTATATGAAATCCATACACACTAGCCTTTGAGTCTTGTATTTATTATTTATTCACAATCCCACCATAGACTAAAGAATGTATAGTTCCAAATCTATGGCTATCAAAACACCTAAACTTTTATTCTTGGCTTTGATGTCATATCACAGCTACAATCGGTATTTTACAAATACCAAATCTTGTCTATCATTAAGGAGAAGTAATGCGTATAATCATTGCTATATTTTTGCTTATGAGCACTATATATACTAGTGAAACTAGTAATGCACTAATGAGTCCTAGAAGGGATATAAGCGTTGAGTCTTTAAAAATGAATGAACACTACTACTACCAAATCCCTTTGTCTAAGATGTATAACTACACTACAAAATACTCTCATCTTAATGATGAGGAATTACAAGAATACTTTGACCCTACATTTATTCCCTTTATCCATACACTCCCAAAGGTTACAAATACTCTCAAACTCAAAGGCAATCTTAGAATTTCTTGGAGCTTTGATATAAATTATAATAAAAACATTGATGTAATCTTTTTCCCTGAAGAAAATCCTTATATTAATTATGCGGTATTGTTTGCAAAAGACTTTCCTAAAACCATAGATAAAGATAAGAGAGAATTAAGTGCTATTAGCATTCCTTATGATATCAATTATGATTTTGTTAAAAAAGTCCTCTCTCAAAGTGCTTTAAGTAAAGCACAACAAGAGAAATTCTTTGAAGTAAGATTTGGCAGTGTGTTTGTGCCTATGGAGATTGAGTTTGAGTGGTATAATGTGCATTGGGATCCTTACCCAGAATCTAGCATTGAAAAGAATATTCTATTTCCAAAATACGATCCATATCTTAATTTTAAGTTTATTGATGAGCCACTTGCTTATCTTTGTCTTGGCATTATTAAATCTTATCAAGTCCTACCCACAAACACTCCACTAAACTTTTCTGATTCTATTGAAGATTGGGGTTACGATTATATAGTTTGGAAGCTTTTCTTACTCCCAAATCTTCACTCCTCTGCCTACTGCTGCTTTAGCACTCACGCAAACTAACATTGGAGATTATCTTGTGAATGTGAGAGATAAACCAGATTCTAAAGAGGGTAAAATTGTGACACAACTCCTAACACAAAAAACAAAATTTCCTTCTGATTTCTGTCTGAGTTATGGTAACCATGGTTGTGAAGTTAATCCCTTGTATCAAGAAATAGTGTATCAAGGGCTCAAATGGTATAGAGAATCTTATGATAATAGCTCTACAGATGATGAAGGAGGTTTTTTATACTACAACGACAAAACCAAACAAGCCTATTATAAAAAAGAAAAGTCTAAACTTATTAATCCTTTAGATAAATATCTTATCTTAGTATGGAATATAGATTCTAATAATTGGGCAAAGGTGTGGGTATTAAAAATGATAAGAGATGAGGATTGGGTAATGGTAGATGCATATGATTCTAGTGAAAAAGAAAAAAATACTTTAGGGATGAGACAGAAGATAGATTTAATGATGATCTCATTGCATTTATCAATGGCAGCTATTCCCAAACTTTCTTAGAATCTCCTTCTACTCTCAAACTCTATGAAGGCTATATTCATTGCAGTGGTTTGAAATACTTTACACCTTTTACACAAAACTACATCAAGCGATAAATTCCATTATGGCAATAGTAAGTATGATATACACGAGATTTGCTTGAGAGATTATAAAGTGGGGTTAATCGTGGAGGAAATTTGATATACTAACTTCATCTCACAATCCCAAGCATACACAACCATTCTACACAAATACGGATTTAAGCATAATGCTTTGGCTTTAGTTTTAGATTCACAATCTCGCTAGGAGCCAAAAACCGCATTGCTGGTCCCCAAAATCCTACCCCTGAACTTACATAAAGTTGTGTCTTAGAATCTACTTGATAAAGCCCATGAACATAATGCTGATCAAGCCATACAAAAATCGAGAGTGGGAAGACTTGTCCAGCATGTGTATGCCCACATAGCACAAGATCAAAATCACTTGCATCATTATGACGCACGAATTTTGGTTGGTGTGCCAATAAAATACTTGGCTTATTTGGGTTTAATCCATTTCTAGCAGCAGATAAATCAGGAGGCAAAATACCAAATCTACGCCCTGCCAAATCACTTACTCCTGCTAAATTAAAACTTTGTAATTCTATATTTTGATTTTCAAGTATCGTAAGATTGAGGGTTTTGAGAAATGCACTAATAGATTTTATACCATGATAATATTCATGATTACCGCTTACATAATACACACCTTCTTTGCTTTGGAGGTCATTAAGTGGGAGCAAAAAATCTTTGGCAAATTCAATATTTTCATCAACCAAATCCCCAACAATCACAACAATATCAGCATTAAGCGTATTGATACGATCCACAACGCCTCTGACAAACTCCCCTTGAATCATTTTGCCCACATGCACATCACTAATCAAGGCGATAGTTTTTGGGGTATCTAAACCCTCTATTTCTACCTCTACTTCTCGCACCTTAGGAATGTTTAGAGCATTTTTAATACTTTTTGTGCTAAATATTATAAAAAGTGCCAAAACTCCCAAATCTAGCACAATTTTTAAAAATCTCCGTCGTTGTGAATCTAAAATATGAGATTTATCCTCTATCACTTTGCCCACACTACGCGCCATATCGCCAATAATACACGCTAAAAAGAGTGCATAACTCACAATCACACACGAACCAAGCGCAATATATGTATGATGATCAAATCCGCGATCTTTTGCTAAAAAGAAAAATGCCACTTCACCAATATACAAAAGACTAAGTAGCACAATAAGCAACACTCTATGATGAGAAAAAATAAATGTATGGCGTAAAAATCGCCTATAAGCATAGATTTTTATCAATGCCAAAACAACAAAAATAATCCCAACAACAAATAGAATCTTCATGCAAAACCTTATATGTAGTAATCACAAATTTAGATTCTATCATAACTTTTAGCTCACTAAATTTTTCGTATCAAATGTGATTTTATAAATCTTTTATACAAGTTTTGGTGTAATAGCAACCTTACATAAATTTTGCAAGGAGTGAGTATGGCACTAAAAGTGTATTATGACAAAGATTGTGATTTAGGGTTAATTCAAAAGAAAAAGGTGGCAATTATCGGTTTTGGGTCTCAAGGACACGCACACGCAGAAAACTTACGAGATTCTGGAGTAGAAGTTGTTATTGGGCTTTATAAAGGTGGCAAAAGCTGGGCAAAAGCAGAAGCAAAAAACTTCAAAGTCCTTGAAGTAAGTGAAGCCACAAAATGGGCTGATGTAGTGATGATTCTAATCCCTGATGAATTACAAGCCGATGTGTTTGAACGCGACATAAAAGCAAATTTGAGTGAAGATAAAATCATTGCTTTTGGGCACGGATTTAATATCCATTTTGGACAAATCAAAGCACCAAAGGGCGTAGGCGTGATTATGGTAGCACCAAAAGCACCTGGACACACAGTGCGAAGCGAATTTGTAAAAGGTGGCGGAATCCCTGATCTCATCGCGGTAGAGCAAAACACAAGCAAAGGTGATGCAAAAGCGATTGCACTAAGCTATGCGAGTGCGATTGGCGGTGGTAGAAGTGGGATTATTGAAACTACGTTTAAAGATGAAACTGAAACCGATCTTTTTGGCGAGCAAGCCGTGCTTTGTGGTGGCGTAAGTAGTCTTGTTAAAGCAGGATTTGAAACACTTGTAGAAGCTGGATATCCTGAAGAAATGGCGTATTTTGAATGTTTGCATGAACTTAAACTAATCGTGGATTTAATCTATGAAGGTGGCTTGGCAAATATGCGATATTCTATCTCAAATACCGCAGAATACGGCGATATGGTAAGCGGTCCTAGAGTGATTAATGCTGAATCTAAAAAAGCAATGAAAGAGATTTTGAGCGACATTCAAGAAGGACGCTTTGCAAAAGACTTTATTTTAGAGCGTAAAGCAGGTTATGCGAGAATGAATGCAGAGCGCAAAAATCTAGCCAACCATAAAATCGAGCAAGTGGGCGAAAAACTTCGTGCTATGATGCCTTGGATTGGTGCAAACAAGCTTGTCGATCAAAACAAAAACTAAAAGATAAGATTGTGAGAAAGCAAGGTGGGAAAAAAGGCTGTGTCGGCACTTATGTTTTGTGTGTGGAGCTATGCTGATGATCTAGCTTGTCTTGTGCAGACACAAATAGATTCTAAAAACTATGCGGTGCGAATTTCTAAGGAATATGGAACACAAGAAGAGGTTTTAGAGCGCCTTAATGAACGCTTTGGCGGGAGAATCCACACCTTGACACTCACACAAGGGAATGACTTTGATGTCATCTCTCTTGGAACACAAAGTGTAAAAAATTTCAAGCTATATGAAACCTTGCGCGATTCAAATGGTGATGTGGCGTTTGCATATGACAAAGACAACACGCCTATTATTCAAAAAGGCAAACTTGTAGCTGAAATTCCTTATTTGGATCGTTTTGATGACATCGTGCTTATCCAAGCCTCCACACCCGGTAGTGCTTCTGTTTCTGGCATTGTGAGCCTTACATTGGAAAATGGCAAAACCATAGAATACGCAATACAAGAAGATGCAGTTGCAAGCGATGCATTTTATGATGAAAAAGGGCAAGTATATCTTGAGTGTGCGGCACTAGAGATATAGTAATCTCACATAGCATACAGAAATGCACAAAACTTTGCTATAATTGCAAACTTGTTTTCGGAGTATAGCGCAGTCTGGCTAGCGCACACCCTTGGGGTGGGTGAGGTCGTGGGTTCAAATCCCGCTACTCCGACCATGAAAGCATAAAGAACATATATTTCTATCCTAATCCCCTAGACTACATCTTACAAAACTTGATACTTTCTCACACATATTTGCAATCTTAAAATAGCGTGCAAGTATCACTTATACTGATTCATCATATGTGAGTATTGCTCACCATTCTTTAAGAAGGCAAGACTTTTTGCGTTAGGCTTAGATTAAAACCACTTAGTGTGCTAAAAGTATGCCCTACACCCGCACTCTCTGAACTTGAATTAAGCAATCTAAACTCCTCTATGCCTAACTCTCGCAAAATCTGTGCGCCAATGCCTAATGTTTTGAGATCTTGTTGTGGTTTGGTATCAAGGCAGATGAGATACCCACCCTCTTCTTGAAGCATTTCTATACTCTGCAAAAATGCTCTATGCGCTTGGAGTGAATCTTCAAAATGCTCATAATCCTTTTGGATTATATGGAATTTCACCAATGGATTTTTTGGAGAGAGATTCTGTGTGAAAGCATATACGATATGTTGATGATGAATGTGATCCATAAATATATATTTGAGACATTCTTTATCAAGAAATTTCGCTTCCATTTTGCTTTGTAATGTGATAAGCTTTTCGTATTGAAGGCGATATTGAATAAGATCTGACACATATAAAATCTTAAGATTATGTTCCTTAGCAAATTCGGCAATATCCGTGTTACGCGCCATAGTGCCATCATTTTTCATAATCTCACAAATCACACTCACAGGCTTAAGACCTGCTAGGCGACAAATATCAACACTTGCTTCTGTGTGTCCTGTGCGCACAAGCACTCCGCCTTCTTTGGCAATAAGCGGAAATATATGCCCTGGGCGCACAAAATCCTTGGGCGTGCTATAATCTTGACACATAAGCTGTATTGTCAAATCTCTCTCATGTGCCGAAATGCCTGTCTTAGCACTTGCCGCATCAATAGAAATTGTAAATGCTGTCTCATGATTGGAGCTATTTGTTTCCACCATAGGTGCAAGATCTAATCGCGTGGCAATTTCTTGAGTCAATGAGACACAAATAAGCCCACGTGCTTCTTTTGCCATAAAATTGATTTTTTCTGGGGTACTAAAAATCCCCGCCATAACCAAATCACCCTCATTCTCCCTATCTTCATCGTCCATTACTATAATCATTTCACCCTTTTTGATAGCCTGTAATGCCTCTAAAACACGCTGTTTATACATAGAATCTAACCTTAAAGTAATATTGTATTTATTATAACTTGTCGTTCCTTAAAGACTTGTTGTTATATAATGGCGGTATTGTAGCAACACTTCTTACCAAAAAGGGAAATCATGAAGATTCATGTATCATTTTTTATGTATATCGCGGTGGGTTTTTGTGTCTTGTGGCTTAGTGGGTGCTCACACAAAGATACAATGCAATCTTTTAATGATAAATACTATAGTGGAAATCTCACCTCCGCCTATAAACTTGCAAAATCCAAATATGACGACAAAGATGATATGGTGCTATGGGGCTTTGAATCTGGAGTTATAGCCTCGCAACTTAATGATCAAGAGAGTTTTGCATTGCTTGATGAAAGTGAAAAAATCTTTAGTCAATATGAACAAGAAGGGTTATTTTCTGGAATTTTTAGTGGAGCAGCAGCGGTAGTTATCAACGAAAATGTCACAACATATCGGGGCAATATCTATGAGGGTGTGCTGATGAATTATTACAAGGCGCTTGTGCTTATGAAAGAGGGTAAAAATGCCCTTGCTAGAGTGGAATTTAATCGTGCCAATGATCGCCAACGACGCGCCAAAGATTATTTTGCAAAAGATATCCAAAAGGCTATGATGGATCAAGAAGCACAAAATGCCAAAGACACAAGCACACAAAGACTTAATACACGACAAACCACCAATGAAGCAGACTCGATTCTTGCACAACAATATTCCAACCTCAAGGCATATCAAGCCTATAATAATTTCATAAATCCCGCAGTTAGTTATGTTTCCGCGCTGTTTTTTATGCTTGAATCTGATTGGGCAAAATCATTAGATCTCTACAAAGAATCCTATGGTATGAGTAAGGCAAAAGTCATTGATGAGGACATACAAATTTTAGAATCTCGTCGCAAACAAGTAAAAAACTTTTACACATGGCTTATTATTGAAGATGGTATAAGCCCCACAAAAGAAGAGGTTACGATTAATCTCCCTACCTATCTTGTAAGCAGTAATGTTTTGCACGCTGGTGTGGCATTTCCTAAGCTTGTAGCGGGCAAAGAATTTTATACAAACCTCAAAGTAATAGGCGATAATAAAACCTTTAATGTCTCAACGATAGCAGATCTTGAAGGTGTGATCGCAAACGAATTTCAAGCACAATTTGGGTTTATTATGACACGCGCCATAAGCTCTGCGGTTCTTAAAGCAGCTACACAAGCTACATTAAGCGATCAAGTCGGCATATACGGAAGTTTGGTGGGTATGATTTATTCTTTGAGCACCACATCAGCAGATGTGCGAAGCTCAAGTGTCTTGCCTAAAAAAATCCATGCGGTGCAAATCCCAAATACACAAGGCAAATACCAACTCATAGGGAATCAAAAACCACTTATTAATCTTGAAATATCTCCTGCTTGTCAGCCACAAAATAACACCGCCTTGAGTGCGCAAAAATTGATTTTGTGTCAAAAAAATGATAACATTCTTTATATCAGATTACGACCAACAACCATAAGTATCCAAAAATTGCGTGGGCAATAATAACCAAACACATAAAGGATGTAACGATGAAAGTAATGTCTAAGGTAATTGTAGCTTTAGTAGGTATTGTGTTTTTCAGTGCGTGTAATAATGGTCCAGAATATGTAGATTCAGCAGATTCACGCTCGTATGCAAGTATGGGACTAGATTATCACGATATAGAAAGTGTCGTAGAAAAATCCGTTGATTCATTGCTTTCAAGCGGTTATGTGCAAAATATCAAACAACCAAAAGTGCTTGTTATTTCAGATATTATCAATGATACTATGCAAAATGTTGATGTTGAGCAGCTTAGTAGAAAAATCACACGAAATATGCGCAATAGCGGTAAATTTAAACTCTCTTTGGCAATTTCTGGCACTGGGACAAGTAGCGATAAAATGATAGATTCTGTGCGAAAACAAACGCGTGGTAATGAAGAATTTGATCAATATAGCGTGATTGAAAAAGGGCAATTAAAAGGTGCTCAGCTTTCACTCTCGGGAAAAATTTGGCAAAAAAATGTGAAAGTCAATGGAAAGCAACGCACGGATTATTTTTTCTTGCTCACACTTGTTGATTTAGCTACAGGAGAAGTGGTGTGGGATGATGAAGCAAATATCATCAAAGTAGGCTCGAATAAATCTGTAAGTTGGTAGGATACAGATACGCGTATGCAAAAATTTATCTTGGCGATAGGTATTTTGTTATTAGGGTGTCATGATACCCCTACTCCGCCAAGCTGGTATTATGAAAGCCAAAGTGATGCAAACAATCTCTATGGTGTAGGAAATGCAAAAAATCTCCAAACCGCCAAAGATAATGCCATTACCGATATGCTCTCTCATATGCAAGTTTCTATAAGCTCAAATTCACATCTTATGCAACAATATCGTGATGGCGTAGAATCTAGCACTATGTCTCAAAGCATTGAAAAAGACATTACTAAAACCACGCTTAGTAATGTATCCTATACAACAAAGCGTGTCGGTGATGAATATTTTGTGCGCGCCCAAATCACAAAAAAAGACTTCATAACACAACTCCAAAAGACACAAAAACAAGCCCTACAAACACTACAATCCCTTAATCTCACATGTCAAGATATAACACTCTCCCAATACAATACCCTTGCACAAGAACTCAACAAGGCGTTGGGTGCAAAAAGCTATCTTGATGCGTTGGGAGAAACACACGCTATCTCTTTATCGCCATATATGCAGATTTTAGAATCTAACTCACCAAAACCTACTATTGCCCTTGTGTTTGAAACCTCGCTAGATTCATCGTGGCTAAAAAATTACCTCCAAAAAGAACTTATCAAATTTTATCGCCTAACCACGCAATCCTCACAAAAAATCACCATTTCCTTTACTATGCCTACACCCACGAGTATCAAACTACATGCCACTATCACAGATTGCAATGGGAATCCGACATTTGTAACACAAATTTCAGAATCTTTACCAACCAATACTAGTCTTGATACACTTGGAAATCGCGTGGGCGTGCTACTATACAAAAAACTTCTAGAAAACATACAATAAAGGGTTTTGCAATGCAAATGAATACACAAACATTTATACTTTCTGCGCTATGGTTTGCGCTTATCATTGTTTTGGCAAATTTTAGTGTGCAATATCCTATCTTTGGCACACATTTGACATATGGTGCATTATGCTATCCGCTAAGCTTTTTACTTATGAATATTTTGAGTGAAAAATATAGCAAAGATCAAGTCTTAAGAACCTTGCGTTTAGGGCTTGTGTTAGCATTTATTCCTAGCATTTTTGCAGCAGAATTTCGCATCGCGTGCGCGAGTGTGTGTGCGTTTTGTTGCTCACAAATACTTGATGTGTATGTGTTTTTTTATCTCAAACAAAGATTCCCAAAAATTTGGTATCTTAGAAATAACGGCGCGACTATGGTATCCCAACTCGTTGATACAATGATTTTCTTTCATGTTGCATTTTTATTCACCAAACCATATGAAGAGGTAATACTTATGGCATTATCAGACTATGCCATAAAAATCATTCTTACCCTATGCAATACGCCACTTTTTTGGAATTTTGCTATACGCGGTAAAAATCTCTATAAAACAACTTTTGCAAACAAAAAGGATTCAGTATGACTAATCTTATATCTAGGCTTTTTGGTGCATTTGCCTCTATGGCATTTCCCTCAATCATTCAATCTTTTATTAATCGCGTATATATCGCTTTGTTTCATATCGACCTTAGTGAATTTGAGGAAAGCAAAAACTTCACAACACTTAACAAACTCTTTACGCGTAGGCTAAAACAACCGCGTATCTTTGATACGACTCCAAATGTGCTTATTTCTCCTACAGATTCACTTATCACAGAATCTGCGACAACCTCCAAACACAAAGCACTACAGATTAAGGGTATGGAGTATGATATAAATGAGCTTTTAGGCGAGAAAATTCCGCAAGATATGGAATTTTCATATGTCAATCTTTATCTTTCTCCGCGAGATTATCATCGCTACCACGCTCCTTGTGATATGTATATTGAAGAGATTCGATATTTTGGTGGGGAACTCCTCCCAGTGCATATTCCAGCGCTCAAAAAATTCAATAATCTCTTTATTCGCAATGAGCGCGTCGTGCTAAAAGCCAAAATGTATAATGGCAAAACAATCTATTTTGTCGCGGTGGGTGCGCTCAATGTGGGTTCGATTGTTTTTCATTGTGAGCCAAAGATTCACACCAATGCCAAAAAAGGCAATGAAACCTATACTTACGCCTCACCAATCGCCATACAAAAAGGCGAGGAACTTGGAATGTTTAATATGGGATCAACCATTGTCCTTTTTATTGAGGATTTTACACCACAGATTCAAAGTGGCGATAAGGTGCGATACGCACAGAATCTTGGGACTTTAGCATAAGGAGAAAAAATGTCGGCAACACTAGAAACAATGATGCTAGAAATTAAAGACTTACTGCACAAACTTGATGCGCTTTTGGTAGCACATTTTTATCAACGCGATGAAGTCGTGGCTCTCGCACATTTATGTGGAGATAGCTTGGAGCTTTCAAGAAAGGCTTCCCAAAGTCCAAAGAATCTTATTGTGTTTTGTGGCGTGGCTTTTATGGGGCAAAGTGTCAAAGTTTTGGCGCCACAAAAACGCGTGATAATGCCAAAAATGGCGTGTTGTTCAATGGCGCGAATGATAGATTCAGAATATTTCGATAGAAGTATCGCCACATTAGAATCTTATGGCATACCAAAAGAAGACATTTTCCCTATCACCTATATCAACTCAAACGCCGATGTCAAAGCCAAAGTCGCCAAAATGGGTGGGCTTGTCTGCACAAGCGCAAATGCCAAAAAAATCTTTGATTATGCCAAGTCTAAGCAGAAAAAAATCTTTTTTCTCCCAGATAAATGTCTAGGGCAAAATCTTGCAATAGCAGATGGTAAAACATCTTGTATCATAGGAAATGCAAGCAAAGAGGAGGTCCTTGGGAGTGATGTTATTTGCTATGATGGTTTTTGTTCGGTGCACCAGCTTTTTAGCGTGAGTGATGTAGAGTTTTATAGACAAAAATACCCAGATATACAAATCGTTGTGCATCCAGAATGTGATCCTAGTGTCGTGAGCATAGCGGATTTTGTGGGATCGACTAGTCAAATTATTTCATATGTGCAAAGCCTGCCCTTAGAACAAAGAGTTGCTGTTGGCACCGAATTTAACCTCGTCAATCGGTTACGCCCAAAACTCAATGGAATAAACACAACCTTTGTGCTTTCTGCCTCCAAACCAGAATGTCCGACGATGAATGAAACGACACTACAAGATGTGCTTGATTGCTTGAGGGCATATGAGGATAATATGCCAATCAATGAGGTATTTTTAGATGATGATACGCAGCATTGGGCAAAAATAGCCCTAGATAGAATGCTAGAACTCTCTTAAGGAAATCAAATGTTAGCCCCAATTGTGCTTTTTACCTATAATAGAGTAAATCATACAAAACAGGTCATAGAAAGCCTCACGCAAAATGCTCTAAGCCCACAAAGCGATCTTATTATCTATTCTGATGCTCCAAAAAACACAGAGGCTACTCAACAAGTTGCTGCTGTGCGTGAATACCTAAGGAATCTTGTAGATTCCAATAAAGACAAGCATGTATTTAAAAGTATTACAATTATTGAGCGTCCCTATAATTTTGGATTGGCAGATTCTATCATAGATGGAGTCACTGCCACGATGAATAAATATGGTAAAGCAATCATCTTAGAAGATGATATCGTAGTTTCACCTGTATTTTTAGATTACATGAATGATGCCCTTAATCGTTATCAAGCAGAGACAAAGGTGTGGAGTATCAATGCATGGTCTTATCCTATAGATTCTCATGATTTGGGGGATAGTTATTTTTGGTCTATACCTCATTGTTGGGGATGGGGAAGCTGGGGCGATAGATGGCAATATTTTAAGCGTGATATCCAATGGGTGGAGCAAAATTTTAATAAAGCAGATATAAATGCAATCAATCTTGGCGGAAGCACAAATTATTTTGGAGACTTTATCCTCAATAAACAGGGCAAGATAAAGAGCTGGGCGATATTTAATTATCTCATAGCCTACAAACATAATGCCTTAAGTCTTGCCCCTAGTATATCTTATGTCTATCAAATTGGCTTTGATGGAAGTGGGGTGCATTGTGGAGAAGAGGGAAATGTCTTTAATCCATCTACTATTAATGTAAAGTTTCCAATAAGTTATCCTACAGAAATTAAGGTCTCTCATCTTGCATTTGAGAGAATTTGTGCCTTTGAAAAATCTCTAAAAAAACCTCTATGGATAAGGATAAAAAATAAACTCGTAAGAATCTTCAAAAAACTTTTGGCAACCACCTAAGAGCTATATAATTTCTTCTTAAAGCTCCTTTGGTAATGCATTTTTGTGAAACATTGCAAGAAAAAGCATTAGATTCTAAGAAAGAATCTAAAGAAACAAATAGCACAGAATCTAAACAATTACACATAAAACCCATAGCAGATTCTATACCTCTTAGTATAGAGATAGAGAAATGCCATAATGGTATAAGTGGGAATCTCCTAAGAAACACAACAATATATATTTATAATCATAGATTTAAAAGAGTGGTAGCTAAAGGCAAAAGTGATGAGAACGGAAAGCTTATAGTGCATAATGTCTATGTAGGGAAAGAAGATACTATAGATAAATTAAGCTTTATTACTGATAGAGATAACTTTGATGAGAGGGTAGCGTAAATGAGTGAGAAACAAGAAAAAAATGCAGAATCTAAAAAGCTAGATTCCAATGGTGATGAGATGATTTGGGAGTTGGAAAAAAAATAATATATTCAATGCTCTATGGAGTTGGGGAATCTTGATTATTGTTTTATTGGCAGTGCTTTTTGTTTTTACATTGCTTCCCTTAAAATATAGTTTGGGATTTGCAACTTTTCTGATATTTGTCATTGGTGTGTTAGCAATTATTGGGATATTTTGTGATTTTTTTTATAAAACACTTAATATTAAAAAAATATATGCTACCAAGGATTATCTTGTCATTGAAAGATTGTTCAACAAAAATATAATGATTCCACTTGGAAGTTTTTATATAAGATTGGCAGGTGAACCATCTCCAATTATTTTGGACAGTGTTGGTTGTTTTAGCTTTGTTTCTATTATCAATTTTCAACAGCAAAAAGAATTGTATAATTTTATATTACCAAGCATAAATCCGCTAAAATCCACGAATTTTAATTTACTAGAACAAATAATGATTCCAAAAATTGAATTATATCTTGCCAATATAGGCCAAGATGACTATGAAAAAATATCAATACAAGAACACCCAGAGATTATAGGCTCAAAGATTGATTTTGATAGGATAGATAAGATGAGAAAGGAAAAAGGCAATGGAAAATAAAAATATTTATAAAGGTTTAGAATGCCATTGCAATGAGTTTGAGAAAATTCCCATAAATCGTAGAGATTTAGGCTTCTATGGTGGGGTAGCAACCTATGGGATTGCAATAGGAGAAAGTTATACAAGTTATAAACTTGATAAATATTTAGAATAAAGTGAGTAAGGAAAAATTGAAATGAGTGAAATAAACAACAATGAAATTACTAACATAGAATCTAAGAAACTAGATTCTAATGGGGAAGAAATTGTGTGGGAGATGAAGAGAAGTTTTCATATTGGGAATAAAATATATCGTATCTATTTCCTTATAATTAGCATTATAGTATGTTCTATTATCACCTATACAATATTTTGGACAGCATCTCCACTTAATGGATTTCGAGGACTATTTTTAATTTTATTCGTGCTGGCTGTATATTATGTTTTTTTATCAGAAATCTTAGGACTATTTAATTTTAAAAGACTATATATTACTAACAATTATCTTATTATTGAAAAATATATTGGCAAAAAAGCAATACTTCAGCTAGGAAGTTTTTACGCTCATTCCTCGAGACTTCCCACTAATCCTTCAAGCCCAAAATTAACAAAAGATTTATGTCTTACATTTTTTTTACAAAATAACGAATTTCGAATTGATGAATCAAATTTATCCTATGATAATACTACAGATGAATTAACTAATAAATTAAATGTAATCTTTGAGCCATACATAACACAATATCTACTAAACTTAGATGAAAAACAATATTCAAAGGTTAAAAATGATACCTTCATCAAAAATGAAATTTCATACTTCAAAGAAATAGACAAACTGCGAGAGGAACAAACAAACAATGGTTGAAAATAAAAATATTTATAAAGGTTTAGAATGTTATTGCAATCACTTTGAAAAGATTCCTATTGATAGGAGAGATTTAGGAATAGCTGGAGATATAGCACCTTATGCTTTTGCAATAGGAGAGGGTTACACAATCTATAAATTTAATCAATATGCCAAACAAGAGAATATAGGACAATGGGGGCAAAAATCAGCAAGAATAAATATTAAAATGAATGGAGGATTATTAAGTTTTTTACAAGCAATAATAGAGGGGAAATCTGGTGAGAGAGGATTAAAAGAAGCAGGAATTAGTGTTGCAAGCGGAATCTTTGCAGACAAGATTATTGACAACAAACTAGGCAACAAAATAATTGAAAATGCTACAAAACACACCCTTAACCAAACTAGCAAACTCGCCTCAAGCAGTGCCACTAGACTTGCTACTTCAAGGGTAGCTTCAAATATTGCAGCCAAAACAGGCGTATCTCTCCTAACTCGCATTGCCACAGGAGCAGCCACAGGAGCAGCAGTTGGTTCTACTGCACCTATTGTAGGCACAATAATAGGTGCAGTAGCAGGAGCATTAATAGCTGGAATGGTTAATGATTATATGTTTGCAGACGAAGACGAACAACTAAAAAAGGATAAAGCCCATAACGCAGAGATAGAGAGATTAGAAAAAGAATACAAATTAAAGATTGATAGAATAACAGACTATCTTGTGCGTTATCACTATATAGAGCTAAGAGAGCTTACAGAAGCAGAATCTGAAGAACTTTGTAAAGAAGTAGGCAATCTTAAGAATAGTTATTTTCAAACTATTATGCTTATGCAAAGCTTTCCTAATTACTTGGATATAGATAAAGAGTTCTATGAAACATTGCAAGAAAAAGCATTAGATTCTAAGGAAGAATCTAAAGAAATAAATAGCACAGAATCTAAACAATTACAAATAAAACCCATAGCAGATTCTATACCTCTTACTATAGAGCTAGAGAAATGCCATAATGGCATTTCTCTAGCTTCGTAATATTGGCTTTTATTGACAATCCCTTAGATTCCAACGCTCAATATAAAACCTAAAAAGAAAAATTCACATACATACAAGGGACACGGGCTATTTTTCAGCCGCTGTATCAGGTAGCGTATCAACCAAAAGCAATTTACGATTTTGCTTATCAATCATAATATGGCTTTGCTTAGCATCTTGTAGCACCAACCCATCACGCCCATTTTTGGGAAAAAGATACTCATAAAATACCTCATTATGATTCTTCCAAGGGCTATGGCATATAATCCTTGCATCTTGTAGCACCTCATCAATATGTTGCAAGGCATTACTTTTTTCTTTGGCACAAGTTTGGAGAGACACAATACGATCTTTGAGAAACTGCGCACGCTTAAGGGTTACTACATATTCAGCTATCGCTTTTGTAATCTTAGGATCCACTTGTTCTTTTAGGCGCTTTTTTTCTTCCACGATTGTTTTTAGCTGTGCGATTATGGGCTTACTTTGCTTAATAAGCGTATTATCTTTGCCCAAAAGATGCAACAAAGCATTTATTTGTTTAATATAATGCTCTATTTGGGCATTGTTGTGTGTTATGGTATCGCGCAGTTCGTAATATTGCGCTGCTATATAAATCTCATTTTCACTTCCCACAAGTGTTTGAAGCTCAAGCGTATGAGAAACATAGATTTTAGCGTGAGAATGGAGCTTTTGTATTTTTAGATTCTTTGCATACACACTTCCGCCACTAACCTCATCGATTTCAACATCACATCCATCGATTTTTCCCATTTCTGAATGCTTGATTTTGATATTTTGTGCTTGCACACTGCCTTTTAAAAAATCGATTTCGCAATTTGTAGCCTTGATACTTGAGCTTTGGTGGGTTTGCCCATGAATCTTGACATCTGTTCCGATAATCTGTGCTTTTTCGCCAACAGATCCTACAATATCTATTTGTGCTGCTTCAAGGATTGTGCCCTGCCCCAATGCGTCATCGTGCGGATTTGGACATGTGATACTAATCACCATATTTTTTTCGATACCACCGACAAGACTTCCTGTTGATCGCATATTGACTTCTCGAAATTCTTGCATTTCAAGGAGCTTAAGCGTATTATCGCTAAATGATACATAACCCTTGCTAAGCGCTGTATATACGATGATGTCTTCAGATTCTGTCTTGCTAAAAAGTCTTTCATCATAATGTATCTCTAATGGCTTATTTTCTTTAGAATCTGTATGTTCCTCGCTAGATTCTGCTGTATCGTTTGATACCTGCACATAATGTCCGCATAAATTCCTCCCACTCACGCCACTTTGGGGCATACTCACATGCAAAACCTCTTCATTAGAATCCACCGCATATGAAGCAGATTCTAAACTCATAGTATTTTTATGCTCCCATGCTTTTTTGGGAAGCAAAAGAGCGCTAGAGCAAATCTCTGGCTTATACACGCGTGCGCGCATTATCTCTATACGCACATCACTAGAAAGCACATTTGCAACATTTTTGCATTGTTCTTTGAGGGAAGCTATCGCTTGGGGTTTTTTTGCGTCATCTATGGATTCGACAATAACGCCCAAGAGGGCTTTTTGTCGCTCGATTTCTGTATAGAGATTCTCCCAAAATTTCTCTTTTTTAGTATCCAATCCTTGTTTTAAGATTAGTGTCAATGTATGCGCATAAGGATCCAGCTCCAAACTCACAAAATGCGCCAAATCCTCTGCACTAAGCTCACGCACACTAATATCAAAACTCTGGATAAGATCAAATCCTGCTGCATTATACGCATCGCTATTTTCCAAAAGATTGGCGCATTCTTCTGGGCTAAGTTTGATATTTTCTTCTTGAGTAGGAAGCTGCTTAAAGGTATGAATGCGCAAAATTTCATATGTCGCACCTTCAAGCGCATAGGTGGCACAAATATTTTCTAAGCATTCTTTGATGTTTTGAATCTCACGCACTATCACAGAATGAAAATCCTGCATTCATATTCCCCTTAAAGCTTTTGGTGTTATAATTCCGAAATATTGTAGCTTTTTTACACTTAATTTATTTTTGTATTGACTAAAGAGGGTTTGTGATACGCAAAGCATTTTTGACAAATAGTATTGGCACTTTATGTTCTCGAGTCTTTGGACTTGTTCGCGATCTTTGCATGGCGTCATTTCTTGGGGCTGGAATTTTGAGTGATATTTTTTTTGTAGCATTTAAGTTTCCTAATCTTTGTCGCCGAATTTTTGCTGAAGGTGCATTTATACAAAGCTTTTTGCCAAACTTTATTCAAGCTCGCAAAAAAGGGGCTTTTAGTGTGCTAGTCTTTGGCATATTCTTTGGGGTTATTTTTATCCTTAGTCTGTTTGTATGGGAATTTAGCGGACTGGTTACAAAAGCCTTGGCAAATGGATTTTCAGAAGAACAAATCGCATTAGCAAAGCCTATTGTCGCTATTAACTTTTGGTATTTGGAGCTTATTTTTGTAACAACATTCCTAAGCTCATTATTACAATACAAAAACTGCTTTTGGGTAAGCGCTTATAATACCGCACTGCTCAATATCTGTATGATTATTGCGCTTTTTTTTGTGCGTGATATTGAGGATATGCGTGCAGTATATATTTTGAGTTATGGAGTGCTTTGCGGAGGATTGGCACAAATTGCACTGCATTTTTATCCACTCTTTAAGCTTAACTATTGCCGACTTTTTAGTGTCGGTATACAAGAAATTTGGCGTGTATGTAAGCAAAAAAATGGGACACAAACCCCAAGATTCAAACAAATCCTTGCAGATATTCGATCTTTTTTTATGCGATTTTTTCCCGCAATGCTTGGTAGTTCTACGGCACAAATCGCTTCTTTTCTTGACACGGTGATTGCTTCATATCTGGGTGCTGGCGCTATTAGCTATCTCTATTATGCTAATAGAATCTTTCAGCTCCCATTAGCCCTCTTTGCTATTGCTGTCTCCACTGCTCTTTTTCCTACCATCGCAAAAGCGGTAAAAAACGCTCAATACACACAAGCCCTTCAGTTAATGAAAAAATCTTTTTGGTTTTTGTTACTTGTATTGTGGGTGTGTGTAGTTGGCGGTGTCATGCTCAAAGATGAAATCACATGGTTACTTTTTGAAAGAAATAAGTTTGTGCGAGAAGATACACTTGCTGTGGGTATGGCGTTTGGTATGTATATGTTGGGACTGCTTCCATACGGATTAGCAAGGATTTTTTCTCTTTGGCTTTATGCACACAATCTACAAGGCAAAGCTGCCAAAATCTCTGCAATATCTCTCCTTGTTGGTGTTGGATTCTCGCTTGTGCTTATGCACCCTTTGGGCGCGAGTGGCTTGGCGTTGGCGTCTTCACTTGGTGGAGTGCTACATTTTATCCTTACGATTAGAATCTTTGGTATGCAACACTTTATAGATATACTCAAAAATACAAAAGGCTGGATTTTCCTTGCTATAATTACAGCTTTAGAGATTCTTATTTTATATATTTTTAAACTTTACGAACACCATTTTGGCATACTCACATAAAGGAACGCGATGGATATAAAACTCTATGATAGTGCAAAAAAACAAAAGTGCGATTTTGTAAGCCTCAAAGACAAACAAGTGCGATTGTATGTTTGTGGTCCAACCGTGTATGATGACGCACATTTAGGACACGCGCGTAGCTCTATTGCTTTTGATCTGTGGCGACGCGTCCTTATAGCTAATGGATATGAAGTGTGTTTTGTCAAAAACTTTACAGATATTGATGATAAGATTATCAAAAAAGTCCAAGATTCACACGCTACAAACCCACAAGATACAAGCGATCTCTACACACGCTTAGAATCTCTCACCGCGCACTATATAGATTCTTATCTCCGCGATATGGACGCTCTTGGCGTGTTGCGCCCAGATTTAGAACCCAAAGCCACCCAAAGCCTCCAAGCTATTGTCAATATGATAGAAACTCTTCTCCAAAAAGGCTATGCATACAAGGGAGAAAATAATGATGTCTATCTAAGTATCGCCAAAGATTCACGCTATGGCACTCTCTCCAATCACAATCAAGATCACACTAAAAGTCGCGTAGAATCTGCGGGTGATAAACTTGAGAGCAAAGATTTTGCACTATGGAAAGGCTATAAGGGTGAGCAAGATATAGGGTATGAAAGCACACTTGGTAAGGGGAGACCAGGTTGGCACATCGAATGCTCAGCGATGATAGAGCAACATTTGGCATATGATGATTGTGAATATACTATTGACATTCATGCTGGAGGTGCGGATCTGCTATTCCCTCATCACGAAAATGAAGCTTCACAAACACGCTGCGCCACTCAAAGAGAACTTGCAAAATATTGGCTACACAATGGGTTTGTAAATATCAATGGCGAAAAAATGAGTAAGAGTTTGGGTAATAGTTTTTTTATAAAAGATGCGCTTAAAGTCTATCATGGCGAAATTTTACGAAATTATCTTCTTGGCACACATTATCGATTAGTTTTAGATTTTAACGAGGAAGATTTGCTTGTTTCTAAAAAGCGCCTTGATAAACTCTATAGACTAAAAAAACGTATTAAACCTACGCTTGTATGCACACCAAATGCACAAAGTGCTAATGACCTCTCTATATCTTGGCGACAACACGCAAGCAAGGCAAATGCACAATTTATCAGCGAATGCCTACACGCGCTTAATGATGATCTGAATATCTCTAAGGCGTTGAGTGTGATTGAAGAGATGATAAGTAACGCCAACGAACGCCTTGATACGAATCCAAAAGATACCTTGTTTATGCAAGAAATCGCCCATAATCTAGCAATTATAGAGCTTTTGCTAGGGATTGGAACACTAGATTCTGCGGCATATTTTCAGCTTGGCGTTGATGAATCCACAAAACAACGCATACAAACTCTTATCGATGAACGACTTGAGGCAAAAAAACAAAAAAACTTTGCTCTTGCAGATTCTATCCGCAACGATCTAAAGGCGTTGGGTATAGAGATTATGGACACGCCACAAGGCACAATGTGGGAAAAACAAATCTAAACTTAGGAGAACACAAATGCCAAATACTTACCGAAACCTAGAAATTGATATCTTACGTGGAATCTGTGTTATTAGTATTATCATGATTCATACAACATTCTGGAGTGGCGGAGCTTATGTTCCATGGCCCGTGCAATCTCTATCCCTTCTTATTGATGTTCCAGCTTTCTTTTTTATTGCCGGAGCAAGTGTGGCCTATACACAAAAAATCCAACCTATCAAGGTAATCTACAAGATGATACTTTATTTTGGTGTCACACTCCTTATCTATGATATTGTGCAAAGTATCATAACTCATACAATAAATTTCGATGCCACACTTAGCGCATTTGGTCTACATGGCTTTGAAACACCTCTTTTACCAGTGTTTGGAGGATCGTATTGGTTTGTGCCGGTATTCTGTGCAGTAAGTATCCTAGCAGCTATCATCTTGGAGTATTTCCCAAAGGCTATAGTAGGGTTTATTCTTGGAGGATTAATATTGTATGTCTTAGGTTATTTCATGAATTTTCCTGTAGGAGGTAAATTTTTACATACAACTTTAAATTTTTGTATATTTTATACAAGCTTATATCTTTTGGGTTATCTCTTTATCCAAAAACAATATTTTCGCAATTACCAATTTGCTCTTAGTCTAATAATTATAGGACTTTTAGGTTTTATCTTGACATACTTTCTTAAAGGAGGAAACCAATTTTTCGTCTTACAATCTTCCAAATTTCCGGTATCTCTACCTTATGTCCTAGCTTCGCTTTTTGGTATAGGGTTGCTTCTTGTAACTTGGAATCTTTGGAAAAAATTCTCAAGTATAAATGGGGGGGGGGCTATCATCAAATTCCTTACATTTGCTGGACAAAATGCAATCTATTTCTATATCGCACAAGGTATTTCCTCAAGTTTTCTACTTAAAATTACCCCAAAGATTCAGATTTTTTGGATACCAAAACTCGCTTTATGCTTTTGTATTAATTTTGTTTTGTGTGTTTTATGTGTGGCTGTTTTAAAGATATTCTTTGGATATCTTGAAACTTTCTTACAAAAACTACGATAAAAATCATAACAAATCAATGGGAAAAAATGAAAAAAGATAAATAAAATTTTACTAATGTATTGTCTAGTTGGCAAAAAAAACTTACAATTACCAATATTTGCAACATATCTCTTATTACATTAAGGAGACACTATGGCAGACGCACAAACACAGGATATGCCACGGATTCTCATTCTTGGTGGCGGTTATGGCGCTCTAAAAACTGCACTTGGCTTACAAAGACGATTGCCACAAGGCAAAGCACACATCACGATGATTAGCAAACATGACTATCACTACCAAACGACCCTTTTACACAAAGTCGCTGTAGGAACACTCAGCGCGAGAAAAGCAAGAATCTATTATCGCAAGATTCTTGATCCACAAAAAATCACCTTTATCAAAGACAAGGTATTAGAGATTCACCCAGAAACAAAAAATGTTGTTTGTCGTCGCACGGGAAATTATAGTTATGATTACCTTGTGATTGGACTAGGCTTTAAGCCCGAAACCTTTGGTATAAAAGGTGTAGATAAATACACATACAAGCTCTCTTCACTCAATGCAGCCCTCAAACTCACAGACAATATCGAAAACAAATTTAAAGATTTTGTGCTAACCAAAGATCCTAACGATCTTCGCGTTATCGTGTGTGGCACAGGATTTACAAGCATAGAGTTTGCTGGAGAACTTGCGACACAACTTGATGATCTTTGTCAAATTTGTGGTATAGATCGCTCAATCCCACGCGTGATTTGTATAGGACGATCTGAAGAGATTCTTCCTGTCTTCAAAAAACCTCTTGCAGATGCAGCAAAAAAGAAATTGCTTGACTTAGGTGTAGAAATCATCACCGGCGCAGAAGTCAAAGAATGCAAAAGTGATGGCGTGATAATCCAACTATGCAATACAGGCGAGGAAAAAGAGATCAAAGGTAACACAATCCTTTGGGGAGCAGGTGTGCGTGGAAGTGATGTGATTGAACATTCAAGCTTTACAAACAAACGCGGAAGAATCCCTGTAGATTCGTATTTGCGTTGTTTTGAATATCCAGAAGTATTTGTCGTGGGCGATAGCGCGCTTGCCACAAGCAAAGATGTTATCCACGCACCCACTGCGCAATTATCCGCGCAAATGGGGGATTTTGTAGGCACATACCTTAGTAACCTCATATTAGGCAAACCCAACAAAAAAGACTTCCGATTTATTCATCGTGGCACCATGTGTAGTATCGGACATACTGATGGTGTTGGGGTAGTGTTTAACAAAAATATCAAAGGCGAATTAGCGGCGTTTATGAAAAATACTATTGAAAATAGGTGGCTTTTAAGTATCGGTGGATTGCCTATGGTATTTCGCAAAGGACAATTCCGCTACCGCACAAGCAGCTAGATTCTAAACCTAAAAATATGTATATTCTTTTTAGCCCAAGTGAAGGTAAGCAAATATCACAACAGCACTCCCAAGATTCTAGCCTCCTTATCCTAACCATTTTTGGGACCTCACAGCCTTTAAGATATTGAAAAATATCTTGATGAAAATACCCAAAAAATTTATTTGGTTTATGTCTTGATCTTTGAAGCTCCAAGCCTATAATTTCTTCAAATGCCTTGTAATTATCACTCATACACTAAACGTATCGAATCTAAATACAAAATTTTGTGTGCTTGATGGCAAAGTAGTGAAGGTTTTGGCGAATGGATAAATTTCATAAATAAGCTAAAAGAACGAGTTTCCAAGGCTAGATTTTTTAAGCTAAAATTTGTTTCCAAAAAGTTTTCAAGCATTTTTATAATTTTGCTCGTAATTTTAATAAAAAGGAGCAAAAATGCTTAAGAAATGTCTAGTTTATGTGCTATATTTAAGTATAGCTTTTAGTGCGGCAAATGCTGCAAAATTAACAGGGGTTGGTGCTACTTTTCCTATGCCTGTTTATAAGGAACTTTCAAAAATTTATTTTGAACAAACAAAAAATCAAGTAAGCTATTCAGGTGGTGGCAGTGGCAAAGGGATAGCAAGCATAAGTGCTAAAAATGGTGATTTTGGTGGAAGTGATGAGCCATTAAAACCAGAGGTTTTAGCTGAAAAAAACTTGATTCAATTTCCAGCTGTAATTGGTGCAGTAGTGCTTGGATATAATTTGCCAAATATTAAAGATTTGCAATTAGATGGAAATGTATTGGCTGATATTTATAGTGGCAAAATAACAAGATGGAACGATGCAAAAATAGCTCAATTGAATCCAAATTTAAAACTACCTAATAATGAAATAATTGTTATTGTTAGAAGTGATGCTAGTGGAACTACATTTAATTTCACAAATTATCTTGCAAACAATGAACAATGGCGCTCTAAATACGGAGTAGCAAAAAGTATAAATTGGGACGCAAAAGTAGTACCTGTTGCTTCAAATCCACTAGTAGCTACAATGATACAAAAAACTGCTTTTAGTATAGGATATTTAGAATATTCTTATGCTCAAAAAATGGGCTTAGCAAAGCTAAAAAATTCAAATGAAGAATTTGTATCACCGGATCCTGTAAGTTTCAGTGCGGCTAGTAAAAATGCAAATTTTTCTAGCGAAAATGACTTTTATAAAATCCTTACAAATGCTAGCGGTAAGGGCTCTTATCCGCTAGTAGGAGCGAGTTTTATTTTATTACATAAAGATGGCAAAAATAATAAAGAAGTAGCGGATTTCTTTAACTGGGCTATGAGTGATAAAAAAGCTCTAGATGCTACAAGAGCACTAGGATATGAGCCGATTGATTCGCAAACTAGCGCAAAAATTAAAGCATACTTAGAACAAAAACTTTCAAAATGATAGAAAAAAGCTTTAATTTTTTAGTAAAACTATGCGCATTTAGCATAGTTTTACTTATGTTTGCGTTACTTTTAGTGCTTATTTTTGGTTCATCTACTGCTTTTGAACGCTTTGGTATAGGCTTTTTATTTGATAGTAGCTGGGATATAAGCAAAGAGCATTTTGGCGCAGCCGCGGCAATTTATGCTACTTTGCTTAGCTCGGCAATTGCGATGATTTTTGCTTTGCCTGTTTCACTTGGAATAGCAATTTTTCTTACGCATATTTTAACTAATCGTTTCAAATCGTTTTTTAGCATTTGCATAGAGCTTTTGGCCGCAATTCCTAGCATAATTTATGGAATGTGGGGCTTTTTGTATTTTGTGCCAATTGTGGGGGCTATTTTTGGTGGTTCTGGTGTGGGGCTCTTAGCTAGTGGTGGAGTTTTAGCGATTATGATTTTGCCACTAATTGCCTGTATTGCAAAAGATGCGATAAATGCAGTGCCAAGAGCTATGGTTGAATCCGCTTATGCGCTTGGTAGCACTAGGGCGCAAGTGCTTTGCTCTGTGGTTTTAATACACGCAAAAGGTGGCATTTTAGCCGGAGTAATTTTAGCACTTGCTAGGGCTTTGGGTGAAACTATGGCGGTAGTTTTTTTAATGGGTGGAATTTTAAAAGTTCAGCCTAGTTTAGTAGAGCCCGCAAGCTCAATCGCACTAACAATTGCTTTACAATTTGGCGAAGCAATAGGAAATGCCACACACCAAAGTGCACTTTTTGCTTTGGCCCTTATTTTATTTGGTATTTCTGCAATTTGCTCATTTGGAGTTAGATATGCTTTTAACAAATGAAATAAAAGACAAAATTTTTAGCGCAATATGCATATTTTTTGGTTTTCTTGGTGTTAGTTTTTTGCTTTTTATTATTGCTTGTTTAATTTATAAAGGAATCGGCGGATTTAGCCTTTCTTTATTTACTATGCCTACTGCTTTTGGTGGTCTTGGCAATGCAATTTTAGGGCAAATAATTTTAGTATTTATGGCTAGTATTTTAGGATTATTTTTTGGTTCTTTTGCTGGTATTTATATTAGCGAATATATCAAAAACAAAGCCCTAAAAAATGCCTTTAAATGTTTAGTAGAAGTAATGCTTAGCACACCTAGCATTATTGTAGGTGTATTTATTTATGCCACTTTTGTAAGATTTTTTGGCTCTTATAGCGGTATAGCTGGTGCATTGGCACTTGGTTTTATTATGCTTTGTGTAGTAGCTAAAACTTATTTTGAAGCACTAGAATCTGTAAGTGTAAAACTAAAAGAAGCTAGCTTTGCTTTGGGTGCAAATAAAATGCAAGTAATAATGAGTGTAATGATAGCAAATGCTAAACCTGCACTTATTACTGGTGTAATTTTAGGTATAGCTAGAATAGCGGGTGAAAGTGCGCCATTATTATTTACAAATGCCAATAATGACTTTTTTAGCTTTGATATTTTTAGCTCGCTGCCAAGTCTAAGTGTAAGCATTTATGAGTTTAGCCTAAGTAGTGAAGAAAACTTACGAAATGCGGCGTGGAGTGGAGCAATGCTATTACTTATTATGGTGCTAGGAGCAAACTTAATAAGCAAAATAGCATTTATGAAAAAACAATAAATCAAGGATAATACAATGAATAGAAGAGGCTTTATTAAAACGACAATGGCAATCAGCTGTGCTAGTTTTGATGGCAATTTGTATAATAGCTATCTAAACAAAAGACTTGAATTGAATCCATAATCAAAATCAGTAATTATAAAACGCCTAAAAGGGATACAATGAGTATTTTAGAGATAAAAAATTTTAGCTTTTATTATCCAAATAAAAGCGAAGCGAGCGTTAAAAATGTAAATTTAACGTTAAAGAAAAATAGTGTAACTGCACTAATAGGACCTAGTGGATGTGGCAAAAGCACTTTGCTACGCTCTGTAAATAGAATTTGTGATATCACAGAGGGTAATCGCTACACTGGTGAAATTATTTTCAAAGGCAAAAATATTCTCAAAAAAAGCACAAATTTAATTGATTTACGCAGTAAAATAGGTATGATTTTTCAGGCACCTACACCCTTTAATATGAGCATAAGAGCAAATGTGCTTTATGGATTAAAAATTAAAGGCGAACGCGACAAAACCATACTTGAAACAAAATTAGAAAGCTCACTAAAAAGAGTAAATCTTTGGAATGAAGTAAAAGATCGGCTAAATAGCGATGCTACCGCATTAAGTGGCGGACAAGCCCAGCGCCTTTGTATCGCAAGAGCTATCGCGCTAAGTCCTGAAATTTTACTTTTTGATGAGCCAACTTCCGCACTAGACCCTATAAGCACAGCAGCGATTGAAGAGCTAATTTTAGAGTTAAAAGAAAAATACACCGTATTAATTGTCACGCATAATATGGCACAAGCTATGCGAATAGGTGATTTTACTGCATTTATGTATATGGGTGAAATGATTGAATCTGGCGCTAGTGAAGAAATATTTAAAAAGCCACAAACTAAACTTTTACGAGCTTATTTAGGAGGTAAAATAGGATAATTTATTTTTTAACAATTCCACAAAAAAGCCCGAGTTTAAAAATTCACAATAAACAAAGGAGAAGCAGTGACAAAAATTATAATAATTGACAATGAAAAAGATGTGTTAAAGCTTTTAAAACATCATTTCAAAGCTGAAGATTACGAAGTGACTTGTTTTAAGTCTTGCACCGGTATTTTAAAAGAATGCCAAAATGTAGATTTGCTTTTAATTGATATAGATTTAATTGCAGAAAATGGATTAGATTTTATTAAAAATATTCGCGAAGAAGGCATTGAAATAGGTATCATTGTAATTAGTGCAAAATGCGAACAAAGCGATAAAATAAATGGCTTTTTAAGTGGTGCTGATGACTATATAGCAAAGCCTTTTGATATAATTGAGTTAAAAGCTAGAATAAAAGCTGTTTTGCGCCGCATACAAGGTATAAAAAATGAGCTAAATTTTAAAAATATATATATGGATTTATCTCAAAATAAAGTGCGAGTAAAAAAGAAAAATATAAAACTTTCTGCACTAGAATTTCGTATTTTAGCGCATTTTTTAAGCAATAAAAAACGGCTAATTGAACGCTATGAATTAGCTAGTGAAGTTTGGGGTGATGATAGTGTCAAAGATAAGGCAATAAACATTGCTATTTCACGACTAAAACGCAAATTAGGGAAAAGCGGTAAAGCCCTTGATGCAGTCCGCGGACAAGGGTATATATTGTGCTAAATTTATGTGCGATTTCTCACCACTTTTACTTTTTATCAAAAAAACACTTTTATAGAGCATCATACTTGGGTTATTTTTTTCAATCAATGCTTGTGAGCACTCCTTCATATTCATTTTCTGTAAAACATATTTTTCAAATTACTTTGTGATATAAAATCTAAAATAGATTCTTGTCCCAATGTGTTTATTCATTTAATGATATGATTATTTCTCTACCTACCTTATAAGCTAAATATACAGGCACAGCATCGCCTATTTAAGCCTTGTTTTTATTGTATATTAAAAGCCTTTTTTGCATTTTCAAACAAAAATATCTTAGATTATATTTTCTAGGTCGCTCGCTTTTTAATCTATTTATCATCGCGATTTTTTGGTATAACTCTAAGTTTTCTAGAGCTAGATTCGTGTCTATTTTTGCATTACAAAGCCCACATGTATAAGCATATATCCGCCCACAAATACGGACTACCGATGATATCCAACCTCACTCTGCGCTTTATGTCAAGTGTTTTTACGATTGCAAGGTTATTTTCATCTATGCTTAATGCTTTTGAGGGTATTGAAAGGCACGTTTCACCCTCTTAGTAATTGCATTGGGTACGGATTGTAGCATCATCAGAAATTATATTATTAAATTTGCTGTTTTGATAGAAACGTTTATCATATCCTAAAGCCATGGTCACTCCCCATTAAATTTTAAACCTTTAGGCAATATCCACTATCTCCAGCACCTCCTCTATGCTCAAGGGCTTTGTTTTATCGCATACAAACGCCTAATGAAACTCTAAGCCTACTTTCTCAATTTTTATATATTTCTCAACACATAAAATGATGATGCGACACTAGATTCGTAACGCGAATTAGTAACTTCCTAGCAAGATTTCTGCAAACCTTACCTAAAATTCAAAAGAACTAAGATATAATTAAGGAACATTAAGAGATTTTAGGAGTATATATGCTTATCACCCCTCGAACATTGAGTGGATTCAAAGATTGCCTACCACAAGAGGCAATGGCGAAAAAAAATTTATTACAAAAAGTTAGTGAAGTATTTTTGAAATTTGGCTTTGTGCCTATTGAAACACCACATTTAGAATATGCTGAAGTGCTTGTCAAACAAGGTAGCGATGAGATTCAAAAAGAACTCTATCGCTTTAAAGATAAAGGTGATCGTGATGTTGCCCTGCGATTTGATCTCACCGTCCCATTAGCGCGTTTTATTGCCCAATACCAAAACCAGCTCCAACTTCCCTTTAAGCGTTTTGCTATAGGTAATGTGTTTCGTGGTGAGAGAGCGCAAAAGGGGCGCTACAGGGAATTTACACAATGTGATTTTGACTTTATTGGGAGCGATTCACTCTCTTGTGATGCGGAGATTCTCCAAGTTATCTATGCCTCACTTGTAAATTTAGACATTGATGAATTTAGCATACGTATTAACCATCGCAAGATTCTTAATGGTATTTGCAAACATTTTGGTATCACACAACCTCAAGATGTTAATGCAACCTTGCGTATCATCGATAAGCTTGATAAAATCGGAGAAGAAGGGGTATTGGCTGAGCTTGATAGTGAGCTTGACATAAAAGAACAACAAGCAAAAGAAATCTTGCAATATGTTTCAATCAAACAAAATGGTTCTGGTGAAGAATTTTTTACAAGTATCGCGCATCTCAAACAATGGAATGATGAACTCAAAGAGGGCATTGAGGATATTGAGCGACTTTATGAGATTCTAAAGCCACTCCAAATGGATAAAGATTGCTATCGTGTGCATTTTTGTATTGCTAGAGGGCTTGGATATTATACAGGGATCGTATATGAAACAATCCTCACACAAATTCCAAGCATTGGCAGTGTATGCTCTGGAGGACGATACGACAACCTAACTACGACATTTTCTAAGCAAAAAATGAGTGGCGTGGGTGCGTCTATAGGTGTTGATAGGCTTCTTGCGGCTATGAAAGAACTTAAGCTTTTAGAGGGCAAATCCACTTCTGCACGCGCATTGCTTGTATGTATGAGTGAGGAATATATGGCGTATGCGCACACTCTAGCAGAATCCTTTAGGCGATCAGATATTGCGATTGAAATATACCCTGACATCGTTAAACTCAAAAAACCATTTAGTTATGCCAACACTCTAGGGCACGAATTTGTGCTTGTCATAGGAGAAAGTGAGTTTAAAGCAAAAAGCATAACACTAAAAAATATGACAAGTGGTATGCAATTAGAAGATATATCCTTCCTCAAAACGCTAGAGATTCTCAAACAAAACTAGGGGACAAAGGAGCAAATATGCAAACACGAACAAAACAAAACAGGACAAACAAAGTCACACCAAAACCTATAAAAATGCGATTTCCCACAGATTCTGTATGGAATCTAAAAGCACTTTTTGCTTCACAAAAACAAGCACAAGGCGCGTGTATAAAAGCACAAAATGCGTGTAAGAATTTTGCCAAAACTTATGAGGGCAAGTTGCATACTCTCGCGCCAAAAGAATTTGAAATCGCTATCAAAGAATATGAGAATCTTTGTGAGAATCTAGGTAGGATTATGACATATGCGTTTTTGCTTTTTGCACAAGACACGACAAATGGCTCGATATATGCGGAGTTTGAGCATAAAGTCAATAAGGCACAAAATGATATTGTATTTTTTGACCTAGAACTTGCGAGATTGGATTCACAAAAACTTAATGCCTTTATACAATCCGCTCCACAATACAAATTTTATCTCCAAAATATCGCCGCACAAGCCAAGCACAATCTAACTCTCAAAGAAGAACAAATTATCCTTAAGCTCTCCCCTATTGGAAGTGATGCGTTTGGGCGACTTTTTGATGAGCACCTTGCACAAATGAGATTCAATATGGGTGAAAAAAACCTCTTAAGTGAAGAGGAGATTCTCGCGCGCCTACACCACCCACAACAAAAAATGCGCAAAAAAGCACAAAAGGTTTTTAGTAAAAAACTTGCTAAATCACGGCATTTACTTACCTATATCCTAAATATCGTTCGCAAAGATGTCGCGCTTACTAAGCAATTGCGTGGCTATCCAAAAAGTGAAAGTTTCCGCCACATCAGTAATTGCATATCACAAAAAAGTGTCGATACGCTTATAGAATCTGTTACAAAAAACTTCCATATCGTGCAACAATACTACAAGCTCAAAGCCAAAATGTTGGGGCTAAAAACACTCAAAGATTATGACAGATACGCGCCACTAGAAACCAAAACACAAGACACAATAAGCTATAACAAAGCATTGGAGCTTGTCTTGCACTCCTTTAATGCATTTTCTCCGCGTTTTAGCGACATCATCAAAGAAGCCATCAAAAATGGTTGGGTAGATTCACATCCTAAGCCAAATAAACGAGGTGGGGCATTTAGTCATGGTGCAGTGCCTAGCGCACATCCTTATGTATTGCTAAACTACACGGATTCAAGGCGTGATATTTTTACCATAGCTCATGAGTTTGGGCATATGATTCACCAAGAGCTTAGCAAAAAAATGGGCTATCTTAATATGGATACACCACTCACTACAGCCGAAACAGCGTCGGTATTTGGTGAAATGCTACTCTTTGATACGCTCAAAACTAAACTTAGCAAAGAAGAGCTTATCCCGTTGTATGCTGGAAAACTAGAGGATATCTTTTCCACGCTTTTTAGACAAATTGTTATGACAAATTTTGAACGCGCTATACACAGCATAGAAGGCGAGTTACAATCTCAAGACTTTGATAAAATCTGGCTAGAAGAAAATACCAAAATGTTTGGAGATTCACTTAAACTTACCAAAAACTATGCTTCGTGGTGGTGCTATATCCCACACTTTATCCACTCTCCATTTTATTGCTACGCCTATAGCTATGGGCAACTTCTTGTATTGGCGCTTTTTGGACTCTACAAACGCGCACAAACCCCAAAAGAGAGACAAAAATTTATCAAAACCTATACCGAATTTCTCTCTCTTGGTGGTAGCCAAAGCCCAAGAAAACTTGTCAAAAAATTTGGCTTTGATATTGAAGATGGTGCATTTTGGGATATTGGTATTCAGGAAGTGCAAAAACTTTTTAGTGAATTTGAAGGGTTGCTTGCATGATTTGCCAAAATATCAAGCTAAAAGCCCTGCTTACCAAACATGCAAAAGAAATTTTACATCTCCTTATTGAGCAAAATATTTCTTTTAGCATTTTGTGTGATATTTCTCAAACAACCTTTGATCCACCATTGCCACCAGACATTGACAAAAATCTTGATACACTTACTCTCTTTGTGCTTGCAGGCTACACATTTGAGAGTATCGAGATAGGAACGCATAGTATTAGCTTTGAAGCTGGGTTTGGGGCGCATAATTTTGGGAGTTTAGTAACTATCCAATATGATGGAATCGTGCAAATCCTGTTGCAAGATTCTACATTGGCGCAAGAAATATCGCTTTTTATCAATGTCAGCAATCCTAATTTATATAGCGGTCTTGAAATCGCGACACAAGATTCAGAGGGCTTGGAGCACTCATTTTTTGCTCTCTCTTCAAACCCCAAAAATGCGTATTTATTTGAAACAAAAGATGATAAATCATAATCCTATGGAGCAATTGTGAAGCTTTTTTTAAAATTCTTTATCTCGGCACTTGTTGGGGCTTTGTGGTTTCATTTTGGCGGAAACGACTCGGCTATGGCGCTTGTGTTGTTTATGGTTGTGCTTGGTATGATGTTTATGAAACCTATACAATACCAAGATCCAAAACGACGCGAACAATATATGCAAAAAATACGCGAAAGCAAGGAGCGCAAAGTAATGCTTGAAAAAGAGCGGCTTGAGGAAAGGAAACGCGCCAAACAAAATTTACGAGAACAAGAGGCAAAGCTTAAAAAAGATTTTGAAAATAAACTAAGAAATAATCGCTAGATTGAACGCGCATCAAGGGCACGATTGAGTGTCTTTGTAAGCTCGTATTCCAAGTCAGGATTAAGCTTTCGCAAGAGTGTATCAGCATTAATAATAATCTCGTGTGTTGCATGTTTATGCACTACAAGTGCAAACAAAAAAGCTTTTTTCTTGTAATCACTAAGCTCCATTTCATCATAATAGGTAAAAAAATCATCAGAAGCTTTTTGCAAGGCTTTTGTATCACTTTTGGGATTATCCACAATCTCCATAATCGCCTTAAGTCTATCTTGGGCTTTTGGCGTCGTTTCCTCCTCAAGTGTTACAACCTTTTTGGGCGCAGGACCAAATAAATACAATAAAACAATGACACCAAATAAAAAAGTAAAAAAGAAGCTCACAAGAATAAAAAGTGCTTCAGGTGAGAGAGTATCCATTAGTATTGTATCCTTATATTTTTAGCTAGATTATACCAAAAGCACCCAATGTTTGCAAATCCTACCACATCATTTCAACATGGCATATCAAAACAAATTTCACTCTTAATCTCTAAATCCCTATATTGTAGGAGCATTATAAAAGTGATTCGTTGGACCATTGCCCTTTCCTAGATTCAGTGCATACAAAATAGCATTAAATACATATTCTTTAGCTATTTTGATAGAATCTAGTGGCGTTTTGCCAAGTGCGAGATTAGCTGCGATTGCAGAGCTTAGCGTGCAACCTGTGCCGTGCGTATTTTTGGTTTCTATACGATCAGATGGCAATACAAAAAAATCCTTTCCATCAAAAAACACATCACTACAATCCTCTTGCCTATGCCCACCTTTTAGCAATACCATCTTTGCTCCAAGATCACACAAACTCTTTGCAGCGTGTTTCATATCTTCAATACTTGCAATCTCAAATCCACACAATTCCTGCGCCTCTGGAATATTTGGCGTAAGCACATCAGCAAATCTAAGAATCTTCTCTCGAAACACATTGCGTATATTCTCTGGCATCAGCGCAAAACCATTTTTTGCAAACATCACCGGATCGATGACAAGATTCTCTGGCTTATAATGCGCAAGATTATGCGCAACGCACTCAATAATTTCACAAGATCCAAGTATACCGATTTTGGTGGCTTTGGGTGGAATATCCTCAAAAACCGCCACAAATTGTTCATCGATAACTTTTGTAGGCACATCAAAACTAGAAATAACACGCACGGTGTTTTCTGCTACCACACTTAGCACGATACTCATACCAAATACATTATGTGCACCAAAGGTTTTGAGATCTGCTTGTATGCCTGCTCCTCCACTGCAATCACTTCCTGCGATACTTAACACTGGGATACAATCTTTATTTTGTGCTTTCATACCATACTCCCAAAAAAGATACGAGATTCTAACATGTTTTTACCATACATACTAGATCTCTAGGCAAAATACAAGTTTTTTGATTTTTGGTAATGCTTGGGGGTGCAATGATAACGATTTTTAAATCTTTCTATAAACCACGATGAAGATCCGAAACCGCATTCCATACAAATTTCATTGATATTCTTACTAGAATACTCGAGCAAAAACTTTGCCTTTTCAAATCGCCTCTCATCAAGCCAATGTTTTGGAGAAAGCCCAAACACTTGCTTAAATTTTCTACTAAATGTTGCTTGATCGGTTTTGGCGTATTCTGCCATTTGCGCAACATTATCAAACTCTTTTTGACAATACAAAAACGCCAAATGTGAATCTAGGGCAAAACCTTGCATAATCTGCTGCACAAAGCTTGTAAAAACTCGAGCATATTGCACGCTTAGATACAAGAATAATTCTTCAAATTTATGCGACACAAAAGGCAATAATTCCTCTCTAAATTCTTGAATATAAAACTCAAAGCTTTTTGTGATTGTAGAGAGCATATCAGAATCTCGGAGATGAAACACCTCAGATCCTTGCGCTAGAGAATGAAAATGCAAGCGCTCTTTATGCTTGCTTATAAACTCAAACAAGCTCACATTATCAAAAAATAATAAAAGCGCCTCATATCTAAGGTTACTAGCTTGATGTGTATCACTTGCTGCCCCTATATCAAGTGCTGTGATATTGCTTAGACAATAATTATCTGCTTGTAAAAACAAGCCCTCATTTGCCCTAATCACAAAATCACCACTTTTAGTGTGCATAATCTTTTCGCCACACAACACGATTACAAGACAATGCATATCGGTATACACCTGTTGTTTGATGCCACTTTGTGTTTGGGTGTATTTTGCAAATGCTACATGTGGTGTGCTAAAAAGTTTTGTGTCAGGCAATTTTTGTAAATCTCTAGGAAGATACACAATCTTATCCATGCAAACCCTTTATATATATTTAAAGCATATCATTATACAAGTTTTTTGTTATATCAAAGCATTGCGTAAATAAAATAACATAGGATTTATGAAACTTAGGATTGAAGAGTGGCGTGTGTTTCAAAGCATAATTACATTCTATGACATAGAGTTAAGCTATGTGTCTAAAATCTTTGCAAGAAATAGTACAAAGCTTGTAATTAGTTAGCAAAGACTCCATAACGCATAATTTTTTCATAACGCTTTTTCATATATTTTTCATCATGCTCAAGTTCTTCGAGGGATTTTAAAAAATACTCTTCTATGGCTTTTGCTGCTCCTGCCTTGTCTCTGTGTGCGCCCACTGATGGCTCCATAATCACATCATCAATAAGTTGCATTTTTTTAAGTTCATCAGGAGTAATTTTTAGTGATTTTGTCGCGGTTTCTAGCTTACTTGGATCATTCCATAAAATCGCAGCACAACCCTCCGGTGATATAACACTAAATACAGAATATTGCATCATAGCAAGTCTATCAGCTACCGCAACAGCCAATGCACCACCACTTCCACCTTCACCTATCACAACAGAAATAGTATGTGTTTGAAGCGCTGCAAAATCCTGAAGATTTTTTGCGATAGCCTCACTCTGTCCGCGTTCCTCTGCACCCACACCGGGATATGCACCTGATGTATCAACAAGCATTAACACAGGCAAGCCAAATTTTTCTGCAATTTTTGCGGCACGCAATGCCTTACGATAGCCTTCTGGGTGAGGCATACCGAAATTACGCATAAGTTTATTTTTTGTCCCTCTTCCCTTTTCCTCGCCTATCACGACAGCAGGTTGCACACCGATTTTTCCTATAAAGCACACTATAGCCTTATCATCATGAAAATGACGATCGCCACAAATTTCATACTTATCTTTAAGAATTAAGTCAATATAGTCCATCGCATAAGGTCGATCTGGGTGTCGCGCAAGTTGTAACTTTTGGTAATCACTCATATTACCATATACTTGTGCTATCTCTTTGTCTAAAGCCTTTTTAAGAATCTCTATTGCAGCATGATCACCGCGAATATCAGCAGATTCTATATCATCTTGTAAACTTTTGATTTTTTGCTCAAAATCAAGGTAAGTAGCCATCTTTGAAGCCTTAAACCCTTTTAAAAATGACTACACCATTGGTGCCACCAAAACCAAAAGAATTGCTCATCACAGCATCAATCTTTGCTTGTCTTGCGGTATTTGGGATATAATCAAGATCGCACTCTGGATCAGGAGTTTCTTGGTTGATTGTAGGTGGAAGCACACCTTCTTGCATTGCCATAATAGCAATCACAGCTTCTAAAGCACCTGCTGCACCCAAACAATGCCCAATCTGACCTTTTGTAGAACTTACAAATGGGACATTTTCTTTTGATCCAAAAGCACTCTTTAACGCCATAGTTTCAAATAGATCATTATAGGCTGTGCTTGTGCCATGCGCATTTACATAATCAATCTTGGTATTTGCCATCTTAAGTGCAGCTTTCATCGCACGCAACGCACCTTCTCCGCCCGGAGCCGGAGTCGTTATATGATTAGCATCACCGCTTTCACCAAAACCTACAAGCTCTGCATAGATTCTAGCTCCGCGTGCCTTAGCGCTCTCATAATCCTCAAGCACCAATGCACCAGAACCCTCGCCCATAACAAAGCCGTTTCTATCTTTATCAAAAGGTCTTGAAGCCTTTTGTGGTTCATCATTTCTATCAGAAAGCGCTTTCATTGCCGCAAAACCACCGATACCCACAGGACATATCGCAGATTCAGAACCAATCACAAGCATTTTATCTACTTCACCTATCATAATAGACTTTGCAGCTTCTATGATAGCGTGTGTGCTTGCCGCACAAGCTGTAACGCTAGAAATATTTGGTCCCTTAAGACCAAACTCAATAGACGTGAAGCCTCCAAGCATATTCACAAGCGCAGAAGGAATAAAGAATGCACTAATTCTTCTTGGTCCCTTTTCGGCGCATACTATAGAATTTTTTTCAATATTGCCAAGTCCACCAATCCCCGCTGCAGAACTTACGCCAAAGTCATCAGCAATATTTGGATTAACTTTTCCATCGCTTTCAAGCAATCCAGAATCCAGCATAGCTTCCTTAGAAGCTTTGAGGGCAAGCTGAATGAATCTATCAGCCTTTTTCACTTCTTTGGGATCCATGACTTCATCGGGGCTAAAATCAGTAATTTCGCCAGCAATTTTTACAGGAAAATTTTCCACATCGAAACAAGAAATTCTTTTAATCCCACTTTTTCCCTCAATGATAGCCTTAAAAGAATCGCTCCTATTAAGTCCTAGTGAATTAATCATGCCAAGACCTGTTACCACTACTCGACGCACATAATCTCCTTGTATAATGTAATAAAATTGAAATACTTTAAAGTTAGATTCTCTCAAAAAGAGAATCTAACATCACTTATTGCTTAGCTTTTTCAATATAATCTACAACATCTTTTACGGTTTTGATAGCTTCAGCATCTTGATCTGGAATCTCAATACCAAATTTTTCTTCAAGTGCCATAATCATTTCAACAACATCTAATGAATCTGCATTAAGATCATCGATAAAGTTTGAATTTTCCTTTACCTCATCAGCATTTACACCTAATTGCTCAACAATTACTGCCTTTACATCATCAAAAAGTGCCATATAAAATCTCCTTACATTTAGAATTAACTTACAAACGAGTCGGAATTATAACCAAGAAAAACAAAAATAACCTTAAACTTTGTAGCCAACCTACATATAAAGCCCGCCATTCACCTTCAAAACTTCACCAGTAATATAACTTGCTTCATCACTTAAAAGAAACGCTACAGCATTCGCAACTTCCTTTGCCTCTCCAAACCTCGCTAGAGGGATATTTTTGATATACATATCTTTAATTTCATCTTTGAGAACTTCTGTCATATCTGTGCGAATAAAACCCGGTGTTACGCAATTAAAGCGTATATTTCTAGGTGCACCCTCATAGGCAAAGCTTTTTGTCATAGCAATCATACCACCCTTGCTTGCGGCGTAATTTGTTTGTCCTGCGTTACCCTTTTCACCCACGATAGAAGAAATATTTACCACCGATCCGAAGCGCTGTTTGCTCATAACCTTAAGCGATTCTCTAGCACCGATAAATGCCGATTTCAAGTTTGTATCAATCACACTCATAAAATCTTGTGTGCTCATTCTTATAGCAAGCTTATCATTTGTAATCCCTGCATTATTAACAAGATAGCCTAATTCTCCATCGCTTTCAATAATCGCTTTGATAGCATTTGAGAATCCTTCTTCATCGGTAGCATCAAAACACACAACCGCAGCTTTACCACCCTGAGATTCTATTTCGCTCTTAAGTGCATCAGCAATTTCTGGCTTACTACGATAATTAATCCACACTTTTAAGCCATAACTCGCCAATACCTTACAAATTTCAGCACCTATACTTCTACTCCCACCTGTAACAAGAACATTTTTACCAGTAAAAGTCATAACATTCCTTTATTTAAAAATATGATGATACACCATCAAGAAACATTATAGCTAAGATCAATTAAGGAAATGCTTTAAGAAAATTAAGAGTCTAAGAAGAACCCCCTTACAGATACCTACGGCACATAAAAATCTAAGCTACTCTGCTGTGTTCCCACCCTGAAGTGTTGTCTTAGAAGCCTATTGCATAGGTCTATAAGAGAGCAAGCGGATTATATACAAGCTAGACTTAAAGAAAAATTTAAAACTAGAAAAAAGCTACACTTTGCAAGCAACAAGCAGCCTTAGCTTTCGCTAGGTGCTTTTGGATAACAGAATCTATACCCTCTGCGACGCACAGTTTCAATGGTGCTAATGCAAAGAGGCTTGTCCATTTTTTGGCGAATCTGATTGATAGCTACTTCGATAACATTTGGAGTTACAAGCTCTGGCTCCTCCCAAATCGCATCTAAAAGCTGCTCTTTGGATACAATCTGATCGCGATGTCGTGCTAAATGCGTCAAAACCTCAAAAGGCTTGCCCTTCACTTCGATTTCTTGTCCCTTGTATGTGATTTTTTCCTCATCTGGGTTAATCACAAGGTCCTCAATTTCAATCACGCTAGATCCCCAAAATTTAAGTCTAGCTTCCACGCGGACAAGCAATACTTTCATATTAAGCGGCTTTGCAATGAAATCATCAGCGCCATCTTTAAAAGCCTCAATTTCACGCTCTGCATTCGCTTTGTCAGAAATAATAATCACAGGAGTGCGCGGAGATTTTTCTTTCACTTGAGGAATGATTTCCACTCCCACACCATCAGAGAGATTGTATCCGCTTATGACTAAATCATAATTTCGGATACTAATAAAATACTCGCCATCTTTAATATTTTCAGCTATATCTGTCTGATAACCACCTGCACCAAGCGTATCGCTAAGCTCCTTGCTAAGTGATACATCATCCTCTATAATTAAAATTCGCATAATCTTTCCCTCTTACAAGATTCAAATTCTTAAAAAAACCTAAGCATTATAACACATAAAATAATTTTTTGTTAAAAAAATTAAAAAAACCTTATAAAAAGACTCCAAAAAGCTTATATCTCAAAGCATTAGCGCAAATAAAAAGAAATTTTTTCAAGTAAGATAAGCTATTACGCATAGCGTAATATATATTCTCATCTAAGCAAGAATCTTGAAAGTTTAACCCATGTTGCTTGAGATAAAATGCCTTAAAATCCATTTTTTTGGCAGTGCGTAAAAGTGTAGCATCATATTCACCGCGAGGCCAAAGTAAATGGGTAGTTTGTATCCCAAGATGTTGCGCAATAAGATCTTTTGAAAGCTGTAAGTCTTCATGCCAAGGCTTTATGACATAATTTGAAAGCTGATATGTATGCGTCATAGAACCAAAACTGATAATATCTTGTGTATGTCGCAATTCTTCCCAAGTGCATACCACTGATCGAGGATTTTCTTTTAGCGCCATCATAGATTCATCATGAGGAAGTTCACTACTTGGTATATTAGGATTACTTATGGCTTGTTTTGAGGCTTCATCAATCCATTCTGTGGCAATAAAAAGCGCCGCCTTGGCATTATATTGCCTCAATACAGGCATAGCATTGGTATAAAAATCTCTCCACCCACCTTCAAAAATTACAAGAATATATTTTTTCTTGCTAGATTCTAAAGACCCTGTATTGCATTTGAGTGTTACATATTCATCAAGGCTTAAAAACTCATAACCTTTCTTTCTTGTGTATGCAATCTGTTTTTCAAACTCCGCCACACTTACGCTTTGAGATTCTGCTCTGTCTCTAATATGCTGATAGCTAATAATAGGTATAGTTTTCATAGATAATTCACCAATGACATTTGATTAATGCGACTTGTTGAAGCCAAAACCGCATTATAGTTTGTCGTGAGATTCGAAAAGTGGTTATAAGTTTGTGCCATATCCGTGCCAATATTATCATTTTTGATAGAAGCAATTTGCACCTTAAGTACTTCATTGCGTCGCAAAGCATTTTCAAAACTCCTTCCATGTGCACCATTTTGAGCAATCATTTTTTCTATGTGGTTACTAAAATGCCCAAAAAGCTCAATGCTATTTTGTATGCCGATATTGCGCATATCTGGCACATAATTATCCCCATATGCATCTGGTCGATAGATTCCATTACGCACAGCCTTAATCATTTCATCAAGCCCATCAAAAAAATTAAGATCTGGTTGATCAATCGTGAGAGCATTATTAGCGTTAAATGTCAAAAAAGTCGTGTGATCATGCAATGCCTGTTCGGAAAAATCATTGCTTTGATCATTATAAATCATAAATTTCATACGCGAAATAGATCGCATTTGATCAGAAATCTGTATACGCCCCTGTGGCGTTAAAGTTACTTCTATTTTGCCTTGTTGGGCTTGAAGCAAAGATTCAAAAGCTCTTTTGCCCTCTTGCGTTGGTGTGCCATCTTCTAGCTGTGTATTGATATATGCTTGTGAATCTTGATTAGAATAATTCAGTGCAATACCAATAGCGTCCATTAATTGTCTATATGTCAAATCATCAGCTTTTGTAACACTCACAGCAGGGGGTTCATCGTGTGGATTATAAAGCGGAATATGAATCTCTTGATTAGACTTTGAATCTGGGATAACCAAAAACGATCCATCTTTATTGCTAAGCGTAATGCGTGCTTGAAGTGGCACACCATTATGATCACTAAGACTTAAATTATATACCTGTCCATCGATGCTACCACCTGCAACTTCAGAAAGTTTGGTATCATCATTGGCAAATCCCATACCACCACTCAGAATCTGCTGCACATTAGACACTAACTTTGATCCGCGATTTTCAAATGCTAACCTATCATATTCTGCCTTATAGTCGCTCCTAAGCCCATCGCGCAATTCCCCATTACCATATGTAGAAAGCGAAAAGCTAAACCCACTCTCACCATTAAATGGAGGCTCATATGTGTCTTTGTCTTTGTTTTTGACATTATTGTCTCTAAAGACCAATTCACCATTAATCATCTCTCCCTCGAGTTTGCCACCAAAATGTGTGCTCACTTGCTTGATAATATCACGAAATTGCATAGAATCATCAATGGTAATTTTTAGATCCTCTATAGGTTCAGGATTTATTTTCCCATCATTGGTGTTTGGGCGTGTGCCGGAAAAAACTAGTGTATCAACACCTTCTGGCAAAACATCACGCACTTTTGTTGTAAGTGTGGCAGGAACATTATCTTTGGTAAGAAATGTTGAAGGAATTTTAGAAATTCTATAATCATAATTATCCCGCAATGCCATAATGGTATGTTGTGAGTATTCACCTATAAATGGGCTCTTTTGAAAACTCGTAACTTTCGCACCTATGGAAGCAAGCTCATCAAGATTCTCTACATCTTTGTCGCTTGATATGAGATGAAAATCCAAATTTGCATTACCGGGTGCTAAATTTTTTATTTCAATTTGCCCCCAATAATTCAAACTCACATCCACAACCTTATTTTTAGAAGTGTTACCAAACTCCTTGCCTATCTTGTCCAATAAATCTTGGACTTTTGTAGCGTTTTTTTCATCTCCAAAACCCACATCAAAAGAAAATTTACTCTTAAAACTTGTGCCATCAGGACGCACACCACGCATATAAAAATACTCTTTGCCATTATTATTTGTGATCCTATCATCATCACCTAACAAATCCCTTAGAGTATCAGTAGCCTTAATATACACTTCTTCAGGAATATCACCACGGCGGATTCTATCCATAATATCAGGATTTAACTTGCTTTGGTTAAGCTTCCGTATGTTGGTGGTGATGATTTTGTAATTATCAGAATCCCTACCAAAAAAAAGCTCATTGCCAGTAATATTGTATGGCATAAGATTGCGTGAGCTTATCAACGCTTCCAAACGCTCATTATTTCCTTTATATGTGCCATCAGGCTCAAAAGGGCGAATCTTTACATTACTTCCAGCAAAGAGAAATTCCCCGCCAATTGAAGTGTTGGCAATATTAATCATATGTTCTTTAAGCTTTTCCAAATCTCGTGCAATTGCCTCGCGCGAGATAGGAGAATGTATATCATTTGCTGCTTGAATAAGCTTGGTATTAAATTGCACCGCTGTTTGAGAAAGCTCTGCCAAAGCCTTATCGGTGTTAAGTGTGCGTGTGTAAGCGGTATTGGAATTATCTATGCCTTGATCAAGGTTTAATTCTTCATATTCAAGCTTTAGATTCTGATTAAACACTGAGCTATCTTGATATCCATACTGAATCTTTAGCCCTGATGCAATTTTTGTATTAATGTCAGAAAGCTTGCTTTGCATCGTGCCTTGATAGTAATTCATTTGGTTATATTTAGTCCCAAAAGTGATACGCATTGTTCTCACAACCCCCTTACAAAAGGTAAAATCCTACACAAATATCGCAATTATCATAGTGAAATTTAATGTCTATGTCAAAAACCTGCATTTTCCATTCCATATTTTCCTACTAACTCTCCCTCATAGCTCTTTAATACATACTTGCTGCATTGCATAAAGCAATTTTAATACCCAAAACATTTTTTAGATTCAAAAAAAAGGACAACTATATATTAATAAAGATTGTGTAAAATCCACGCGTTTTTAGTATCCCCTATAAACTTTAAACATATTTTTCTAACGACAGATAACTTAGGAGCAACGATGAAAGGTGTATATTTAGACAATAATGCCACGACTATGGTAGATCCCAAAGTCAAAGAACTTATGGACCCATTTTTTTGTGAATACTATGGTAACCCAAACTCTCTACATAAGTTTGGCACACAAACTCACCATCCTATTCATAAGGCAATAGAGGAGCTTTATAAGGGCATTAATGCAAATGATGAAGATGATATCATCATTACTTCTTGCGCGACAGAATCTAACAATTGGGCGCTTAAAGGTGTGTATTTTGATCTTATCCATAATGGCAGTAAAAACCACATAGTAACTACTGAAGTTGAGCACCCAGCAGTGGGCGCAACCTGTAGCTTTTTAGAATCTCTTGGTGTGCGTGTTACTCGCTTACCAATCAATAGTAATGGCAATATCTCTGTAGATCAAGTGCGTGAGGCAATTTGTGAAGATACGGCACTTGTTAGCATTATGTGGGCAAATAATGAAACAGGGCTTATTTTCCCTATAGAAGAAATTGGTGCATTATGTAAAGAAAAAGGCGTGCTATTTCACACAGACGCGGTGCAAGCTATCGGTAAAATCCCAGTAGATGTGCAAAAAGCAAATGTAGATCTCTTGAGTTTTAGCGCACACAAATTCCATGGACCAAAGGGCGTAGGTGCGCTCTATATCAGAAAGGGCGTGGAATTAACTCCATCATTTCATGGTGGAGAGCATATGCGTGGGCGTCGCAGTGGCACACTCAATGTCCCTTATATCGTTGGTATGGGAGAAGCTATGCGACTAGCTGTAGAGAATCTAGAGTATGAAAATACGCAAGTTCGTGCGTTGCGCGATTATTTAGAAGATGAGCTTCTTAAAATCAAAGATGTGTTTGTTGTAGGCAGTCGTGAAAATCGTGTGCCAAATACGACACTTATTAGTGTGCGTGGCATTGAAGGCGAGGCGATGCTATGGGATCTCAACAAAGCAGGAATTGCTTGCTCTACAGGTAGTGCGTGTGCAAGTGAAGACCTTGAAGCAAATCCTGTGATGGTAGCTATCGGCGCGGATAAAGAGTTAGCCCATACAGCCATTAGAATCTCGCTTAGTAGATTTAATACCAAAGAAGAGATTGAATATATGCTAGATGTGTTTAAAAAAGCAGTAGAAAGATTGCGCAATATTTCTAGCTCTTATGAATAAATACCATAAAGAGAATCTAGTAAGATTAGATTCTCTTTGATTTTTAGTCAAGTTAAGTTGCTTGGCACACTTTTGGGCAGAAAGTATCCGTCCAAAATTGTGCTAATCATTACAAATGAATACACAAAACAAATTCTTAACATAATAACAATTAAGGAAGAAAAATGGCAAAAAATGACTTACTCGGTGGTGCGCTTTGGGACGCATATAGTAAAAAAGTTAGTGAAAGAATGGATAACCCTACACATTTAGGCGTATTGACACAAAAAGATGCAGATGCTAGAGGTGCAAAACTTATCGTTGCAGACTATGGCGCAGAATCTTGTGGTGATGCGGTGCGATTGTATTGGCTTGTAGATTCAAATGATGTGATTATTGACGCAAAATTCAAAAGTTTTGGCTGTGGCACGGCTATTGCAAGTAGCGATATGATGGTAGAACTTTGTCTTGGTAAAAAAGTGCAAGATGCTGTTAAGATTACTAATCTTGATGTGGAGCGCGCATTGCGTGATGATCCCGACACACCAGCTGTCCCAGGGCAAAAAATGCATTGTTCAGTTATGGCATATGATGTGATCAAAAAAGCAGCAGGAATGTATTTAGGTAAAAGTGAGGAAGACTTTGAAGATGAGATCATCGTATGTGAATGTGCGCGTGTAAGTCTCTCAACAATCAAAGAAGTTATTAGACTTAATGACCTTAAAACCGTAGAAGAAATCACAAACTACACTAAGGCAGGGGCATTTTGCAAAAGTTGTGTCAAACCCGGTGGGCACGAAAAGCGTGAATATTACCTTGTGGATATTCTTGCTGATGTGCGTGCAGAAATGGAGCGCGAAGCACTCAAAGATAATGTCGCAAAAAGCGCGAGTGGAGAATTAGCGTTTAAAGATATGACAATGGTGCAAAAAGTTAAAGCGGTAGATTCTCTTATCGATGCGCAAGTGCGTCCAATGCTTATGATGGATGGCGGTAATATGGAAATTTTGGATATCAAAGATTCTAGTGATGGACATATTGATGTGTATATACGCTATCTTGGAGCATGCAGCGGCTGCGCAAGTGGTGCGACAGGGACACTCTTTGCTATAGAATCTGTATTGCAAGAAAACCTTGATCCAAGTATCCGCGTATTTCCAATCTAATAACGATGATACATGGGAATAAAAAACATACATTTAGGGGCATTAGATAGCTTTAGAGGCGTTGCTGCTATTAGTGTAGTAGTTCATCATTTATACATTAGCTCGGCTGTGAGTGAGTGGGATTTTTTTCGCCATTCCTCGCTGTTTGTGCCATTTTTCTTTGCATTAAGTGGTTTTGTTATAGCTTATGTCTATGATAAAGCCACATTTAGCTTCAAGCACTTCATGATTGCACGAGGCTTTAGAATCTTGCCCTTATATTATCTCATGCTTGTGTGTTTTATAGCCTTAGAGTGCCTAAATTATGTCCTTTATCATCATTTTGGTTTATTTTTTAAAAATATTCCTTTCAGTGGAGATAGGGGCTTTGACCAAATTTTACCTAATCTATTCTTGCTGCAATCTTGGCTCTCTTGGACATATCCACTCTCATTTAATAATCCTGCGTGGAGCTTAAGCGTAGAATGGTATCTTTATATATTTTTTGGAATCTTAATGTTTATCCCAAAGTTTGCGCGTTATACAATCATGCTTCTTGGCGCTAGTTTTGCGTATTTTCATCTTATAGGATTTGTAAGAATCGAGGGTGTCTCTGGAATTTTATATTTTTGTAGTGGTGCGCTTGTGTATTGGGTTTTTACCCTCTGCAAAACAAAACCCTTATCACCCTTATTGCTTACAATCCTGGAAGCTCTTATCATTATTACAAGTGTCTATATCATTACTTCCGGTCAGGGACAATATGCAGTGTTTATCTTTAGTGGCTTAGTGCTTATCTTTGGATTAAGCTCATATTGGAAAAATACAGCCTATAAGGGGGGGGGGGGATTACCTATATACTAGAAACCAGAGTATTTCTATTTCTTGGCACACTCTCATATAGTATTTATATCTCCCATTATTTCATCATTAGTATTATCAAAGCAATAATAAGTCTCCTTGCCAAATATGGCTATTGGGAGATGATTCGCATAAATGAACAACTCTATATCAACTTTCATAATGTTCTTTTGGCAAACCTGTATCTATTAGCCAATCTCTGTGTTGTCGTGGCTTTTGCCTATCTCTTACATAAATATATCGAAAAGCCATGCATAGCTTTTGGCAAAAACCTCATAAACAAACACACATAATAATCTTTTTAGTTATTTCAAGCTACAATCCAGCCTCAAATTGTAGCAAAGGAATATAATGGGTATTAGTATAGTATTTGGTGGAGCAAGTTATGAGCATGAGATTAGCATTGTTAGCACAATCGCACTGAAAAAAACGCTTGGCACATACATAGAACACTATATTTTCTTAGATGGCGATCATCGCTTTTGGCTTATTCCACACGAATATATGAAATCCTCATTTTTTGCCCAAGGCTTATATAAAACAAAAGCCAAGGAGCTGTTTTTGGGCAATGGTGGCTTTTACTATCCACAGGGCTTATTTAATAAACCAAAGATTCTTAAAATTGCAGTTTTATATAGCCTCATACACGGAGCTGATGGCGAAGATGGCACACTAAGTGCGATTTGTGAATTTTTTGTAATCCCTTATATCGCGCCACGCGTGCAAGCTTGTGTTTTGAGTTTTGATAAATCCCTCACAAAACTTTTTGCAGCCCAAAGGGGTGTGCTCACTCTAGAATCCCAAATACTCACACAGCAAGACACACCGCCACTCACAATCCCATATCCTGTGATTATCAAACCCGCAAGACTTGGTAGCTCTATTGGCGTGAGTGTAGTCACACAAGAAAGTGAATTACGCTATGGACTTGATAGCGCATTTGAATATGATACGCGTGTGCTTGTTGAGCCATTTATCGAAAATGTCAAAGAATATAATCTCGCAGGGTGCAAGATTGGGGAAGAATGGGTGTTTTCTATCGTTGAAGAGCCTTCCAAAAAGCAATTTTTAAATTTTGAGGACAAATATTTAGATTTTTCGCGCACACAACAAGTGCTACGCGCTGATATATCCCCAACACTAGAGCAAGAATTGCAAGAAAATTTCAAAAAAATCTACACTGATGCATTTGAGGGCGCACTGATACGCTGTGATTTTTTTGTGATACAAGATCGTGTCTATCTCAATGAGATTAATCCAATCCCTGGTTCTGGTGCGCATTATCTTTTTGCAGATTTTCTAGGCACTCTCCAAGCACTTAGTGCAAATCTCCCGCATTCAAAGCGCATTAAGCCAAGCTATAAATATATAGAACAAATCCAAAGAGCCAAGGGCAAATAACAATTATGGCAAGCGCACAAATTTCTTATAACCATAACACTTTTAGCATTAGTTATGTATTGCAGAATCTACACATTACAAATCCTCGTGGTGTGCTTGTATTTTTGCATGGGTGGGGAAGCAACAAGGAGCTTATGAAACTTGCTTTTGGGGAAAGTTTTAGGGATTATGTGCATCTTTATATTGATTTACCCGGTTTTGGGGCAAGTCCAAATACCCACATTCTCTACACACACGATTATGCCAAGATTATAGAATCTTTTCTTTCTTATATACGCACACATTTTAGTGAGCTAGATTCACAAGAATACATCATGGTTGGGCATTCCTTTGGTGGCAAGATTGCAACCATTCTTGCCAAAACACAACTTATTCTTTTAAGCAGTGCAGGGATAGTAGTCCAAAAATCCCTTAAGGTGCGCTCCAAAATATTCCTTGCAAAACTTTGCAAAAGCCTTGGTATCAACGCAACCTTTTTGCGATCCAAAGACGCCAACAACCTCAATGAAGCAATGTATCAAACCTTTAAAAATGTGGTAGATGAAGATTTTGCCCCCTTGTTTTTGCAATGCAAGGCACAAGCCTATATATTTTGGGGCAAAGATGATAGCGCCACCCCACTAAGCAGTGGAGAAAAAATAGCCTCGCTTTTAACTCATAGCCGTTTTTTTGTGCTCAAAGGAGATCATTTCTTTTTTCTCAAACAAGCCAACAAGATAGAATCTCTTTATCAAAATGCCATATCACAAGGAGTATAAATGCAAACATATTACATTTTAGTTTTTGGAAAAGTGCAAGGCGTGGGATACAGAAAGTTTGCCAAATACCACGCTGACAAACTCTCTATACAAGGAAGCACGCGCAACCTCGAAGATGGCAGTGTAGAAATCTATGCCCAAGGGGAACAAAAAGTGCTCGATACATTTATGCAGTATCTAAAAAGTGGTCCGGAGCGTTCCGATGTGGTGCATATACAATCCCAAAAAATAGCACCGCGTGAATTTAGCGGATTTGTAATTTTAAAATAAGTGAGAAAGTATGACTATAGAATATTTTATCGGTATCGTAGCAAGATTTTTGCTAAATTTTGAGTTTGCGTATTATCTGATTACACTCTTGCAATGGTATAACTACAGCCTGTATCGCATTATTTTTATGCACCATAAATTTATGTGGCATATATGGTTTTTTCTCTTGCCACTTTCCCTTGCCACTGCGCTACAGATTCAAGGATATACAGAATATGTTATGCTCATTGCTATTGCACTGCTCATAGCTCTTGGAATATGGCGTTTTAAACAAGATAAGCCACTCAAATTTACCAAACGCGTGCAACGCTTTTTTGCTTTGTGTTTGCTTTTTGTCTTGCTTGATGAAGGATTGGGAATCTTATTTGAAACCTCTAATCCCTTTATGAATCTCTTGCCATTAGTGTTTGCACTGGTAGTATCTAATCTCTATGAGCGCGTGCTACTCAAGCAATACAGACAAATTGCCAAAGACAAGCTAGAAGTGATGAGTCGCCTTAAAATTATTGCTATCACTGCAAGTTTTGGAAAAACGAGTATCAAAAATTTCTTGCAACAGATTCTTAGCACACATTTTAGCGTCTATGCGACACCGCGCAGTGTCAATACACTTACAGGCATTATAGCAGATGTGAATGAGAATCTTGATTATAGTGCAGATATCTATCTTGCTGAAGCAGGAGCGCGCCTTAAGGGAGATATTGATGAAATCACGCAATTCTTGCAACCACAATACACAATCATTGGCGAGGTAGGCGCACAACATTTAGAATATTTTAAAACACTAGAAAATATCACAAATACAAAGTTTGAGATTCTCAATTCTTCACGCCTTAGAAAAGCCTTTGTGTTTGAACAAAATACCCTGCCAAAAGATTTAGATTCACAAAAAAAGAAGCTTATTAGCTTCTATCCTACTGGCTGTAGAAATGTCAAAGCCACGCTAGAAGGCACAAGCTTTGAGCTAGAATATAAGGGAAATTGGTATCCATTCCATACACAAATCTTGGGAGCTTTTAATGTCGGAAATATCGCTGCTGCTGTTAGTATGGCATTAGAACTTGGTATGCGTATGAGCGATATCCAACATAGTGTGAGCAAATTTGAGCCAGTGCCACATCGTTTGCAAAAGATTCTTACAAATCAAAAGCTTATCCTTGATGATAGTTTCAATGGCAATCTCAAAGGTATGCTAGAAGCTGCGCGTTTGGCGTCGTTGTATGAAGGACGAAAAGTTGTCGTAACACCGGGCATTGTAGAAAGCAACCAAGAATCCAACATCGAACTTGCAAGATATTTTGACGAAGTTTTTGATATTGTCATTATCACAGGCACTCTCAATGCAAAAATATTTTCTAAACATATTGTAAAAGCACAAAAAATTATCCTCCATAGTAAAGAATCCCTAGAAGGTATGCTTAAGGCTTGCACTTTGCCTGGCGATCTTATTCTTTTTAGCAATGATGCACCAAACTTCATCTAAAGGAGAATGATGCAAAGAATCTATGCTCCGTGGCGCAAAGAATATTTTGGATCAAAAGACACATCTTGTGTGTTTTGCGCCATTAGCGCCGATCCTCAATCTGATAAGAAAAACCGCGTGTTTTATCGTGATGAAGTCTGTTTTGGTGTGATGAATCTCTATCCTTACACGCCCGGACATTTTATGCTTATCCCACACACGCATTGTGATTCACCGGAGTTATTGGATTCTAAAGCTTGGATACACATACAAACCCTAAGTCAAAAAGCCTTTGGAATCTTGTATGAATATGGTGCGAGTGGAGTGAATATGGGTATGAATATCAAAAAAGCCGGTGGAGCAGGAATACCTGAACATATCCATATCCATTTTGTCCCACGCTACATAGGAGATACCAACTTTATGACTTCTGTGGCTAATGCGCGCACATATGGGGTAGATTTTGATGAAATTTTTGAAAAAATCGCGACACTTGCCAAAAAACATCTACACTAAGGGGAAAAATATGCGAATTGTAGTCTTAATTATGTGTTTAAGTTTTGGAAGTATGAGTTTTGGAGCAAATGATCGATACAATAGTATGCTATTTAGCAATAACTATACAGAAGTCCGCAAAGGGATTTCTCTAGGAGCCGATGTAGAAGCAAGACTACGCGGTAGCACACCGCTTTATGATGCTGCGCGTAAGGGTAATATTGAAATTGTGGGATTGCTCATAGAGCGTGGAGCTGATGTCAATGCTGTGTGCCACGGCGAAACTGCATTGCTCAAAGTTGTCGCATTGGGCGATGTGCGTATGGCAAAAGAACTCATACAAAAGGGTGCCAAAGTCAATGTAGCCGATGAACATTTAGGTAACACACCCTTGCATTATGCTGTGCTCAAAAAAAATACCGCTATGATAAACCTTCTCCTCTCTAATGGTGCAGATATGTATGCCCAAAATAATCGTGGCGATACACCAGCGCGTGTAGTGCTTGCCAACAAAACTATGCCAGCAGTAAGCATAGAAAACGATGATATTATCTTGCGTGCAAATGCCTTTAATCTAGGCAAAGGAAGTGTAGGTCTTAATATCAGCAACAAAACAGATGAATTTGTTACAATCACCTACCTTGCGCTTTATGTCGATGGAGATTTGATAAGTGAAATAGGTGTCAATAAAAAACTTGCACCAAGAACCGGAGGATCAGTGGGTGCGCTTAGTGTGCCACAAGAAACCTATGAGGGTGCAAAAATCAAAAAATCCGGCTTGGCAAGTGTGAAATATGGCTTTGCGGTCGAATACGACATAGGCGGAAGATCGCGAAGTTTATACAAAAATACAAAAACAGAATTTCAGCTGTGGTAGCAATAAATAACAAAAATTATCATTTGTTTAAAGCATTGCCATATAATCCTCTAAATCTAAAACAAAGGAGATACAAATGATTGATTTAGCGATTATTGGTGGTGGTCCTGCTGGACTTACTGCAGGATTATATGCGACACGAGGTGGGATAAAAAATGTTGTTTTATTTGAAAAAGGAATGCCTGGCGGACAAATCACAGGCAGTAGCGAAATAGAAAACTATCCAGGTGTCAAGGAAATAAAAAGCGGTTTGGACTTTATGGAGCCGTGGCAAGAGCAATGCTTTAGATTCGGATTGAAGCACGAAATGGCAGAAATTAGTATGGTGAGCAAACAAGGCGATATTTTTACAATCACACAAAGCGATGGCAAAGTCGTAGAAGCCAAAGCGGTGATTTTTGCAGCAGGTGGGCGACCAAAACGATCTGGGGTAAAAGGTGAAGATGTGTTTTGGGGACGTGGTGTAAGCACTTGCGCGACTTGTGATGGATTTTTTTACAAAGGTAAAGATGTAGCAGTCCTTGGCGGTGGCGATACAGCACTTGAAGAAGCAATCTATCTCTCTAGAATCTGTAACAAAATCTACCTTATCCATAGACGAGATGGTTTTCGTGCGGCACCTGTAACAATCCAACATGTCAAAGAAAATCCAAAAATTGAGATTATCACCCCTACAATAATCGAAGAAATCAAAGGCGACAACAGCGGTGTAACAGGTGTAACAATCAAAAATATCCAAAGCGGAGCTGTGCAAGATTTGGCAGTGTTTGGTGTTTTTGTGTTTGTAGGTTATGATGTCAATACACAGATTCTCAAACAACCTGATGGCAGTATGCTTTGCGAATGCGATGAATGGAATAGCATAAAAGTAGATCTATCTATGAAAACTAGCGTCCCTGGGCTTTTTGCTGCTGGTGATGTGCGCGTGCAAGCTTCTAAGCAAGTCGTGTGCGCTGCTGGTGATGGTGCTACCGCCGCACTCCAAGCTATCGCTTACCTTGAGCATCATTAATACCACAAAACAGGTGTTGCAAATTTCTTGCGATACCTGTATATAGTTTTTATTCTAGTTAGATTCTCTACAATCCTTAAAAATCTCTCTTTATTCTTGCGGTTTGCTTTTACAAAAAGCACCAAAACTATCACGATAATATTTACATACACATTGCACAAGACTTCCTTTTATGATTGTTTTGATACAATCTCTATATCTTTAATTTACAAAGGAACGCAGATGAAAAAACTTGTCATCTTAGGGTTTATAACATTACATATGGCACTTGGTGACATACATATAGATTCTAAAAAGGCTTTGGAAGCATATATGCAAAAAGACTATCCAAAAGCGCTAGAGCTTTTTGAAAAAGCTTGTGAGCGTGGTGAAATGTATGGGTGCAAGATTCTTGGGGATATGTATTGCAAAGGAGAGGGGATAAAGAAAGAACATCTCAAAGCAATAGCATTATATGAGAAAGCTTGCAATGGCGGAGAAGCGTATGGGTGCAAGGTTCTTGGAGATATGTATTACAAAGGAGAGGGTGTAGAAAAAGATTATCTCAAAGCAATACAATTTATTGAAAAAGCCTGTAATAATGGATTAAAAAGAGAATGTAAAATGCTAAGAGACATACAAAAATAACCATTTTATCCCCTATCTTTTATAACAAATATGCGTTATTTGGTGCAAAAATGGATTGTGATACAATGTCTAAAGGTATTGACTAAAAAGAATAGAGATGAAATACTTTTTATGCTTTTTATTTTGGGGTTTATGACTTTAAGCATAATATTTGCTAATGAGGACATACAAAAAGCTTTATAAGCATTTAATGATCAAGGCTACACGCTTCTTGACGAAGCATATGATAGTGGTGATATGGCGGAGTGTGAAATACTAAAAGAAATCCAACAAGAAAATCATACCTTCCTGTATGGTGTTAGGATTTTATTGGAATTATGGAGCTTATCATCTTGGCTAATCTATCTTCCTCCCAATCGCGTATCCCTTAGTCCCTTTCTGAATCTTTTTATGATAAAATAGATGAATTATACTGCGTTTCAATAAGTTTGTTTTAGTCCCTTTCTGAATCTTTTTATGATAAAATTTCCCACATATCAGAGTTTTGAATTTTACAGTTTTAGTCCCTTTCTGAATCTTTTTATGATAAAATCTTTTTGTAATTCTAAAATTGTTTTCTCTAAGTTTTAGTCCCTTTCTGAATCTTTTTATGATAAAATAAATAATGCGATTAGGGACGAACCAGTATTGTTTTAGTCCCTTTCTGAATCTTTTTATGATAAAATTCTCAGACTTCTCATCAGTTCTTAATGATGGTTTTAGTCCCTTTCTGAATCTTTTTATGATAAAATGCACCGCTACCATAAGAAATAGGGAGCATTGTTTTAGTCCCTTTCTGAATCTTTTTATGATAAAATAAATCGGAGGTTTCTATGATTGTTAATGTGGTTTTAGTCCCTTTCTGAATCTTTTTATGATAAAATTCTACAATTTTTGTGTATTGCCTCATCTAGTTTTAGTCCCTTTCTGAATCTTTTTATGATAAAATGCCGTCGCCTATCATTTGGTCAATCGTGGGTTTTAGTCCCTTTCTGAATCTTTTTATGATAAAATTCAAAGAAGCGTTTGCTAGTGTGAAAAATTGTTTTAGTCCCTTTCTGAATCTTTTTATGATAAAATTCTTCAGTGGTGGTTAATTCTGCACCTTGGTTTTAGTCCCTTTCTGAATCTTTTTATGATAAAATATAGTCGTCTTGTGAAATCATGCCAGAACTGTTTTAGTCCCTTTCTGAATCTTTTTATGATAAAATCTCAAAATCTGTAAATCGTTCCGTATCTGGTTTTAGTCCCTTTCTGAATCTTTTTATGATAAAATGTGAAGTTTTTCACTCAATACTGGTTTGTTGTTTTAGTCCCTTTCTGAATCTTTTTATGATAAAATTTGAAGGACATTTGTAAAAAATGGAACTTGGTTTTAGTCCCTTTCTGAATCTTTTTATGATAAAATTCTATACTCTTGATATCGGTCGCTGTATCCGTTTTAGTCCCTTTCTGAATCTTTTTATGATAAAATACCTCGGTTTCTGGGGTAACGTCACTAACGGTTTTAGTCCCTTTCTGAATCTTTTTATGATAAAATAGGTAGTAATTTACTCGGTGCTGCTTTAAGTTTTAGTCCCTTTCTGAATCTTTTTATGATAAAATGGTGCAATTCTTGGCAGTGCTGCGATTACTGTTTTAGTCCCTTTCTGAATCTTTTTATGATAAAATAATTCCGGTGTGAAAAAGTCTAAGCGAGACGTTTTAGTCCCTTTCTGAATCTTTTTATGATAAAATTCCTTCAAAGTCGCCATCGAATCTTACTCCGTTTTAGTCCCTTTCTGAATCTTTTTATGATAAAATGCGAACGGACGATAAAATGCTTTTTCAGAAGTTTTAGTCCCTTTCTGAATCTTTTTATGATAAAATCCTACCATTACGGAAAATGACATGGAAAAGGTTTTAGTCCCTTTCTGAATCTTTTTATGATAAAATAATTTTAAAAAAATGCATGCATCACCTACCGTTTTAGTCCCTTTCTGAATCTTTTTATGATAAAATCCTACGACCACCTCTACGCTTATATCGAGGTTTTAGTCCCTTTCTGAATCTTTTTATGATAAAATGAAGGAGTATAGCCAGGGGAGTTACCCATAGTTTTAGTCCCTTTCTGAATCTTTTTATGATAAAATATAGAAACACTTCATTTAACACTTCCCACAGTTTTAGTCCCTTTCTGAATCTTTTTATGATAAAATCGCCTCTTTGTGTAAACGGGCGCGCAGTGGGTTTTAGTCCCTTTCTGAATCTTTTTATGATAAAATGGTGCAATTTTAGGCGGTGCTGGTATCACTGTTTTAGTCCCTTTCTGAATCTTTTTATGATAAAATCGAGAAAGCCAGAAAAATCACCAACTTTGATGTTTTAGTCCCTTTCTGAATCTTTTTATGATAAAATTTTAATAGCACCATTAACAAAAGTCGGGGCGTTTTAGTCCCTTTCTGAATCTTTTTATGATAAAATTGACACACTCCCCTAAAACAGGACGCGTAAGTTTTAGTCCCTTTCTGAATCTTTTTATGATAAAATGAATTGAGTTTTGCGCGAATTCCTTTTGTGGTTTTAGTCCCTTTCTGAATCTTTTTATGATAAAATTGCACCAGTCATTTTAACACCTCACTAAACGTTTTAGTCCCTTTCTGAATCTTTTTATGATAAAATTAATGGTTTGGGGTCAAGCTCATCACATGTGTTTTAGTCCCTTTCTGAATCTTTTTATGATAAAATTGAGATATCCAGCATTCCCAGTCGTCGAATGTTTTAGTCCCTTTCTGAATCTTTTTATGATAAAATACGATGAGGACCACCAGAAACGCCTTTTGCGTTTTAGTCCCTTTCTGAATCTTTTTATGATAAAATAGGTTCAAAAATGAGAATCTTATGCTACAATACTACAAAAGATTCAAAAAGGGACTAAAATAAGCTTGTCAGTCGGCGCAGGGTGAGGCTCTATGAGTGCTCGAAAATCCCTTTAGACTGACACCTCTTTTAAACTCCTGATGTTCTATCGTGTCTCAATACAACTCAAATAAACTTTTTTTATAGATAGTTTTGCTTGATGTCTTCTTTTTATGTGTTGATATATTTTGTGTATCTTGTTTTGTATCATTCAAATATACATAATCTCCAGTTTTTTCATCAAAACTAAAAAGTGTCAGATTTTTTTGGGTATTCATCTCTTCATTGAAACTCACACCACCAAGTAAAATTTCCATAGCATCAAACTGCTTTTCTGTAATTGTGATACACCGCACATTTCCCTTTGGCGGCACAAATTTCCTAATATTATTGATAGAAGACTTGGCAGAGGCAACGCCTTTGCAGATTCGCATATATACACTAAATTGGATCATAAAAAATCCTAACTTTATGAGATCGTTGCGAAATTTTGCACTATGATGTCTGTCTTTTTTGGTTTGGGTAGGTAAATCAAACATCACAAGCACACGCATAAATGTATCCTCCCTCATACCTAAACTCCAAACTCTACCAAAAGCAAAGGCTGTCCATACAATAAGGCATTTTTAAATCGCTGAACATAAAAATTAATAGCCCTATGCAGTGGAAAAACTCTCTCCCCTATCTTTGCTTCACTCTGTAGATTCTCAATCAAAGCCATTTTGTCTTGTCGTGTCATTGTCTCTATATATTGGCTATATTCAGAATCTAACACCCTAGATTCTAAAAGTGCTAAAACACATCTATCCACAAATGGGCGAAAGACCTCTATGAGATCATCACAAAGATTAAATTGATTAAACTGGTTATTGTGTTTGATACCAAACCAAGTGAGTAATCCACTCATACATACGCTTCTAATGACACAACTACGCACAATCGCATATCCATAATCTAGCAAGGCATTTTGAATCTTGTGTTTATGTTTGCGAGAAAACCCATTGCCAAAAAGATACCTAAAATACAAAGCTGCTGCATATGCCTCGATATTATCATGATCGCCCATAGATACTTTATCACATAGCTTTGCCAAATCTTGGGCTTGTTTTGTGTAGCCACACATTTGTAGCACACTTGCTTGATTACTAATCTTGTTTTTGACAATCTCACACCACAAACTTGCCTTATTTTGCGCACTCACTGCAATATGCTCCCGCGCAACCTGTGCATTGGCAAAATGTCCTAGAAATGGTGTATAAATGCCATTGATAGTGTGTGTCTTATCACAAGTCAGCACAAGGACTTTTGCTTCAGCCAACGCACTTAATAGTGCTTGCGTAATAGTAATTTGGGGACTTTCTAAAATCACGCATTGCAAATCCTTGATATACAATCGTGCGTTTTCCTCCTCATTTTGCACTACTAAATGTTGATCTTGTAGTCGCAAATGTGCCTTGCTTGCAAACACAACATTTCTAAACGCCTCATCATAGCCCACCTAAGAATCCTTGTTGGGTTTTTGTGTCTTTGGTGTGGTTTTGAGTGCGATAGGCTGTCTTGGTTCATATTTACTAGGCTTAAGCTCTCCTAATGGTGAGACTTTGTATTTCTCAAATACCTTTAGTCTTTGAATACCTAGGCTTTCAGCGGTTACTTTTTCTTGTGTTGGGCTTGTAAAGAGTTTTTGTTGGTTTGGCGTGAGAGTTTTTATATTATTATCATGTGTTTGTAGGGCAATACTCGCTGTTGAGACACCAAAATATACAAAATATGCAAATTCTGGTTTTTCCATAGAGCTTTTTTGCACAAGCACGACATCACCTTTAAAAAGTGAGAAACAAAATTCATAATTTTCATCCATTTCTATCCAATCTTTGATGACGCCATTGCTCTTCCCTCCTACTACTGCTTTATTGGGCAATACACCAAGTGCAATATCCATCGTATAGATAGGCACAGCATAGAATTTTTTGCTCTTTTTATGTGCAAATATATCAACACGCACCATTTCACCATTTGCCACAAGTTTTGTCCCAATTTGCCGTATCTTGCCTAATTCTAAAGCTTTTTGAATACCTGCTAATCCGCCATATGCTTTTTGATAGGTTGCATCATTAAAAGATTTAAAAGTCTCCTCATGTAATGCTCCTCGCACTCGCCTATTTGGCGAATGTGAAACAAATATTTGAGCTATTTTGTGCAAGGCATGTTCTCTAAATCCAGCAAATGGTTCAAAAAACTTTCTTTGATGTTTAAATGTATCTTGTGCTAGTTCTTTGGCATAGAGTTCTGCTTTCAGTGTTTCTTGGTGATTTTTTACAAAGTCTGAAAATCTCTTAATCATACTTGCATTACTATAAGCGATAATAATTGCATCAATAGCGTGATGTGTATGCTCAAAGCGATTTTTCACAGGTAAGCCCCAAAAATGACGCATAGTCGTGGTAAGCATACCATTGATTGTTTCTACATGTATCTTGCTTCCTTTTTCTCCAGCAACCAACATTGTATCTTCGTTGCAATCCAATGGAAGACAAGCAAGGTATTCTCGTGTATAACTAGCAATAAGTCGTGCTATATACCTTGTATCCGAAAGATTGCGTGCCTTAAATCCAGATTCTCTCGTGGCAAATGTTGTAGTAGTAATGTTTTGTGCTTTCTTCTTAGGATATCCATTACGCATAGCAAGAGAAACGATTTTGCTCCACTTGATGCAATCAGCACCAAATGCTTCAAAAGGCGTCTTGTTGCCTTTGTTTTGATTTTCTTTTGTAAAAACTAGCACCTTATTCAAATAGCCATTATCAAAACTCCGCGAATAAGGTAAAATATGATCAATCTCCAAAGCCCCTGCATTTTTTAAATCATCTAAGGTGATTTTTTTACCACTATAGGCACAAACCTCATCTTGTTCTCTAAAAAGTCGTAGTTTTAAAATATTATTCTCATTAAGTGGCAAATCGATTTTTTTACACATTTCCTTTGCCTGCTCTCTGTTTTTGTAGTTTGTGTCTATCTCTTTTTGATACCTGCCTCGATCTTTGTAGCTTTTGCCAACTTCACGTGCAAGCTCAATATGAATTTTATGGAATCTCCCATATTTTTTAATAAGAGCATTAAGCACCTTGCGATATTCCGATATAGCTCGAAGCACGACAGGATTATGCAAATCTTGTGCATACATACTCTCATTAAAGGGCGGTAAAAATTTCATCTTTTTATCATTATGTCGTGTTACAAGATTTGCATTTTTACAGGCTTGGTCATATCTAATGCCATTGCGCATAAATGGCAAAATCTCACCTAATGCTTTAAGACTTAAGCTAATATGATGATCAAAATCTATCTCTGATAGCTGCATAATTTGGTCTTGTGTCAATGCTGGATATTTACAGAGCTTTTGTTTTAATTGCTCCTTGTCTTTGGTCAATGTAAGATCTCGTGCAATATTGTTTGATGTCTCTCTATCCTGCTTTACATCGCCCAAAATGTGACAAAACTTTTTGAAATTTTTAAATTCTACAAATTTCTTTGTTTCGGGCTTTTCAAGATTACTATGCTTTAATTCTTGAAATTGAATACTCTCATCGATATTAAGCATTTTTCGTAATTGTGCGAAACTCAAACTTCCTTTGTTGCATACTTCCTCAAACACAGAGGACAATATCTTTTGATATTGCTCTTGTGTATAGATCTCACCACTTTCCTTGCTACAAGAAGCAAGAATATTAATAACTTTACTTATTGTAACAAATTCTACTGCACTCAATGAATATTTTGGAGCGCGATACTCATTCTCATAAAATGTGCATTTTCCTACAAGGTGCGAAAAATCTTTTAATGGTCTTTGATAGAATGCAATATGCAAAACCTCATCACATAGTTCTTGTGTCATTGCAAACCCAAAACCTCTTTGAATCTCAAAAATAAGACTAAGCTCATTTTGTAATGCCACTTGTGAAACGCAATTTGCGTAAGATAGGGCTTTGTTGCGTATAGGCTTTAGCACGCGTATCATTGGAGTTTTATCTTGTGCATTCCCAACATCTTGCACTGCACAAAATTCTTTATAAAAATACTCACCAGCTGTGCGATAATGCGAGATCTTTTTTGCATTTTCACTCAATGCACTTAGTATCTTGCCTTCCTCTTTATCTTTTTTATCTTGATCTTGTTTGATATTTTTGTTTCCATAGCCTCGATGTTTGGCAATATGCAATATAACACGCATAAGCTCTTCTTTGCTAAGAAGCCTTTCTAATGCCTCATAACGCAACTGATAAGGATTAAGAAATCTTTTGCCATAAAAAGCTTTAGGTAACTCCCCATCTGTAGCAATATAATCCTCATAAGATAAATGCCACGCATTCGTAAGAAGTTTCTTTAATGACTCTAATCTGCCTCTACGCCTTGCTAAACGCCTACGCACACTTCTAGCTTGCCTGCGAGGCAAAGCGAGAGATTCACCATTTTTTGGATTTTCTGCTCCAGTAAAGATTCGCACTCCACAATCTTTAAGCTCACCATTTTCCACAAACGCCCAACCAATAGATGTAATACCTATATCAATCCCTACGATTTTCATTTTAGATACCTCCGCAAAATACAAAACATTGGAATCTATAATACCATAAAGTCAGGGTTTGGAGAAAATATCTCTATGCTATGAGCAGCAATACCTCAAAGTCCAAAAAAATCTCTTTCTTGCTTAGTAATATCTATCTGTCCGCTAAGATAAAAATACTTACGCAAAACAAGAATATTTAATACTTCTTCTGCGTTTGTATCATAAAACTGCTCACAGAATCTATGGGCATTGTGGATAATCTCTTGTGCAACTTTTGGGTTGGCACAAAAAAATCTAAACTTCTCCTCCACATCAGAATAATCTTCTGCGATCTCACAATAATGCACATTTGGCAGGAGTGTAGATTCCATAAACCATGTTTCATATTTGGGGCGTGGCATCATACACAAAGAATTACTGCTAAGCACCCATTTTAGGTTACTTGCCACATCATTACCCTCCAAACTTAAAAGAAATTTATAAGGCAAATGCTTGGCGATAGATACTTTGGGTTTTAGGTATTGTGTATGCACAGACTTACTACCTGTGTGTCCGATATCACAAAATGGTGCGTCAAAAAATTGCTCTAAAAATCTTGATCTATGCTCTTGATAACACGCTCCACGAAAGAAAATGCGATCTTGTTTTTCTGAAAATGTATAAGGATCTTTGATGAAGGTAAAATGCCTATTTTGCTCAAGCTTTAAGACAATAGAATTTTGATTAGATTCACTAATTGGTCGCGATTTGGTGATACTTGGTTGCGTAAAATAATAATTCACATCGCCAAACCCATAATACACTTTGAGATTTTCATCAAAATACCGCGCATACGATCGCATATCATAATGATATGTGCTAAAACGCCGCCATTTATAGCTTTCTTTGATACTTCCATAATGCGGTGGATATGTGCCAAGTCGCTCGTAGGTGCTTGGGGCTGCATCACTAAGGGGAGCGATACTAAAAGGTGTGCACACGCGATGATATAGCCTAAGTCGCGACACAAATCCCTCATATGCCTTAGAATCTAAGCTCGCCAAAAACTTTGTGATTTTAGATTCTGTTCTTGCACGCGTAAGCACACTGGGTGTGAGAATTTTTACAAGACTTGAGAGGTTATAGACAAATTGTGATGCCATAAAAATCCTTCTTGGTGTATTTAAGAATATCGTTGTGTAAGATATTCTTGGGGTAACATATACTGCGTGGCATGTATGAGATTAGGATAAAACCCTGCCTCAAATCCAAGCTTAAACAACACATCAATAGCTTGAATCTGCACGGGATTTAGCGTGATAGAATCTGTGTTTGCATAGAGATTAAGATATGTCTCAAGCTTGGCAGAATCTACCCTAATAAGATTACGTTCTAAAAGCATTTGCGAAAGTAATGCTTTATTATGCACAGCTACTTCCACCGCCTTAGTAAGCATAGATTCACATTCTAGCGCGATAGTAAGGGGTAGTGATCGACGCAATGCCATACCACCCAAAGGCAAAGGTAAATCGTGCTTATTAAGATCACACCAAATATCCCACAATTCTGCTTCAACAACCAAACTTTCATCATAGCCCAAAATAGATTCATGGATAAGCACACCCGCTTGCACCTCGCCACTTAATACGCTAGATTCTATCTCAAGAAAATTTTTATAGACAATGCGTGCATGTGGATATGCGAGTCTAAAAAGTAAAGCATTTGTCGTATGCGCACCACTTAGTGCAACCTTGAAATCTCTTTTTAGTGTAGTGGTGCGTTTTTTAATAAGCTTTGGTCCATAGCCATTCCCAAAACTCACACCTGTCCGCAATAGTGCATAATCCTCACAAACAAGCGGATATAATCCAAAAGAAATCGCGCTAATATCATATTCACCTTGCAAGGTCGCTTCATTGAGTGTCTGTATATCTTTGGCACACGCACTAAATTGCACTTGCGTAGAATCCACCCAGCCAAAATTAATCGCATAATACATAAATAAATCATCAGCATCAGGGCTATGTGCGACACTAAGATGTCGCTTTTTACCAATCATATATTGGGGGGTAGGTTGTGGGTGTTTCATCGCTATAATATCCTTACATCTTTTGTGTGATGGACATTGTAACAAAAATCGCTTTAAAAATTTGTTTGGGTTTTTTAAAGATATTTTTCAAACTTATAAGATACAATCCCAAGATTTAAATCACTTTTACAACAAGGATAAGAATGGCGATAGACGAAAAACGGCAAAAAGCCATTGAGCTTGCACTCAAGCAGATTGATAAGGCATTTGGTAAGGGTGCGCTTGTGCGACTTGGAGATAAGCAGGTAGAAAAAATCGATGCAATCTCTACAGGCTCACTAGGGCTTGATATGGCGCTTGGCATAGGTGGCGTGCCAAAGGGTAGAATTATAGAAATCTATGGTCCTGAATCTAGTGGTAAAACAACACTAGCATTACAAATCGTGGCAGAATGCCAAAGAAATGGTGGCATTGCAGCATTTATCGATGCAGAGCACGCGCTAGATGTGTATTATGCAAAAAATCTTGGTGTAGATACACAAAACCTCCTTGTCTCTCAACCAGATAACGGCGAACAAGCACTCGAAATCTTAGAAACGCTTACACGCAGTGGAGCAGTAGATCTTATTGTAATAGATTCTGTGGCAGCCCTCACGCCAAAAGCAGAAATTGATGGCGATATGGGCGATCAACATGTAGGCTTACAAGCAAGGCTTATGAGCCACGCATTACGCAAAATCACAGGCGTTTTGCACAAGATGAATGCCACACTTATTTTTATCAATCAAATTCGCATGAAAATTGGAATGATGGGCTATGGAAGTCCAGAAACAACCACAGGTGGTAATGCCCTCAAGTTTTATGCAAGTGTGCGCATAGACATACGACGCATTGCCACTCTCAAACAAAATGAGCAAAATATCGGTAATCGCGCAAAAGCAAAGGTGGTTAAAAACAAAGTGGCACCGCCATTTAGGGAAGCGGAATTTGATATTATGTTTGGTGAGGGCATTAGTAAAGAGGGTGAAATCATCGATTATGGTATCAAGCTTGACATCATTGACAAAAGTGGAGCGTGGCTTTCTTATGGTGATATGAAGCTTGGGCAAGGGCGTGAAAATGCAAAGGTGTTTTTAAAAGAAAACCCAACAATTGCTCAAGAAATCACAAATAAGATCCGTGAGCAAATTGGCATAAAAGATGAAATTTTACCACTTCCTGATGAGCCAGAGGAAGAGGAACTCTAAAAATCTAAATCTAACAAAGAGGAGCAAATATGGTGCGTATTAGCAAGATTTATTCACAAGAGGTGCTAGATTCACGAGGCAACCCAACTATTAAGGCAATTGTAGAATTAAGTGATGGCACAAAAGAAAGCGCTATCGTCCCAAGTGGTGCGAGCACAGGTAAAAGAGAAGCACTTGAATTACGCGATGGCGACAAAAATCGCTTTTTGGGCAAAGGAGTCTTAAAAGCTTGTGAAAATGTTGATCTTAGCATATGTGAAGCTTTGGTAGGTGCTAGTCCATACGATCAAGGACTGATTGATGCAACGCTTAAAGATCTAGATGGCACACAAAATTTCTCTAAGCTTGGTGCTAATGCCACGCTTGGTGTTTCTATGGCGACTGCTCGTGCAGCAGCAAAAAGCCTTCATATACCACTTTATCGTTATTTAGGTGGTGCAAATGCGCTTGTATTGCCTGTGCCTATGCTAAATATCATCAATGGTGGTAGCCACGCTGATAACACGGTAGATTTTCAAGAATATATGATTATGCCACTAGGCTTTGATAGCTTTAGTGAGGCGCTACGCGCTAGTGCAGAAGTGTATCAATATCTCAAAAAGATTCTTAATGAACAAAATCACATCACAAGTATCGGTGATGAAGGAGGTTTTGCACCTAATCTTACAAACAATACACAACCTATTGAAATTATCCTCCAAGCCATAGAAAAAGCAGGATATAAACCAGGTGATGAGATTGCTATCGCCCTTGATGTGGCTAGTAGCGAACTTGTCGATGAAAGCGGTATGTATCATCTCGCAGGAGAAGGACGTAAGCTAACTTCACAAGAACTTGTGGCATATTATGAAGAAATGGTGCAAAAATATCCTATTGTTTCTATTGAAGATGGCTTGAGTGAAGATGATTGGGAAGGGTGGAGTTATCTCACACAACGACTTGGAAATAAGATTCAGCTTGTAGGTGATGATTTATTTGTAACTAACAAAAAGATTCTCGCACAAGGAATCGAAAAAAATATCGCTAATGCTATTTTGATAAAACCTAACCAAATAGGCACAATCACACAAACTATACAAGCGGTGCGACTAGCACAACGCAATGCGTATAAATGCATTATGAGTCACAGAAGTGGGGAAAGTGAAGATAATTTTATTGCGGATTTTGCTATTGCACTTAATACCGGTGAAATCAAAACAGGATCTACAGCTAGAAGCGAAAGAATTGCAAAATACAATCGCCTCTTAGAAATAGAATCTGAACTTTCTAATAGCGAGTATCTAGGCACACAACTCTTTAAAAAATAATACAAAGAATGGGTATGCAAGAGCTCTATCAACAGCCCTCAAGATTCAAGCGATGGATACAGATTAATAAAGCATTTCTTATCATCGCTGCGGTGTTGGTAGCGCTTTTGACCTATAGCGCATTCCTACTCTTTGGGAATGCCTCACTCTACACACTGCTAAGTTTGCGCAAACAACAAGAAAAATTACTCCAAGAAGTCGATTTACTCCAAAAGCAAAATGCAAAGATTCAAAAAGATATTTTTGAACTTAAGGGGTTGGAACCAAAATGAAACACATCATTGTACTGCTTATATGTTGGAGTATCCTCATTGCTAGAGAAGATCCTTTTGAGCCCTCTATTACCCCAAAAGAAGGACAACATAATCAAAGAGAACCAAAAAAAGAATTTCTTCAAGATATAGAAATTGCTTTGCCCTCTACCGCGCGTGTGCTACAAAAAGTGAGTATCACATACCAAAATATCGATGGCACCATAGCGACAAAAGAACTTCAAATACATCAAAACATTGATTGGCATTATCCACTAGAACTTGCACAAAAAGCTATAGGCAAAAAATATACTGGTGAAAAACGCCTTAGATTCGGAGACTTTGAGCTTATTTTTGATAAAAATACAATATTTATTGCTACCCAATACCCAAATGTGCGACACTTTATTTTGCCAAACCCTTACCGCATTGTTTTGGATTTTGAAGGTATGGATAAGGCCATCAATCAAACACAAATCCTAGACAAAAAATACATAAAACAAGTCGTATTTTCTAGCCACGAAAATTTTTATCGAATCTCGCTTGAGCTCGATGGACAATATGCCTATGACATTAATGCACAGCGCGATGGCTATATGCTGGAGTTTAAATAATGGCAAACATTGTGCTTATAGGTTTTATGGGCAGTGGCAAAAGCACCATAGGTTCAGCCCTTGCACAAAAAATGGGGCGATTTTTGCTCGATACAGATTCACTTATCCAAACAACATACAACCAACGTATTCCTGAAATTTTTGCGCAATATGGTGAGCAGAAATTTCGTGAGTTAGAATCTCAAGCTATTGCGTGGCTTAGCACTAATGTGTCTAATGCTATCATTGCCACAGGTGGAGGAATGCCAATCTTTAATGATATAAGCACCTTAGGGGAGATTTATTATTTACAAAGCGATTTTGAAACAATCCTTGCACGACTTGATCACCAAGAGCGCAGCAAACGCCCTCTTTTTAGCGACCAAGCACAAGCCAAAGCACTCTATCTTGAACGTCAGAATCTCTATGCCAAAGTAGCACATCACACTATTAACGCCAACAACGACATTCCAGAGATTCTCACAGAGATTCTCACACACCATAATGCCTCTAGCACTTCTAAAAACGCTTGATAAATTTCTCCCAAACCCTACTCTTAAAAATAATCCAAAAAATCAATGCGCGTAAATATGTTTCCACAAAAATCATACCAAACACAAAGCGCACATCGGCTTCATACAACACAAATATATACATCGGTATAATCCGCAATAGCCAAATACTCATAGCATTAATCATAAGAGAAAGCTTAGTCGCACCTACCCCACGCAGCGCTCCATCAAGGCAAAAAATAATCACTAATGGCACTTGAGAGAAGCCCACTGCAATAAGATAATACAAACTCGCGCGTAATACTGCTTCTTGGGTGTTAAAGATTCTAGATAATTCCACGCCAAACACACAAATCATAAGCCCCAAGATTCCCATCATAATACTTGCATACAACAAAAGCGTGTGTAAAAAATCATATGCCAAATCCATACGCTTTCTACCCAAACTCTGCCCCACAAGTGCCATAGCTGCAACTTGAAACCCAAAGCCAAACGCAAGAATAAATGCCTCAACCTTAGATCCTATTTGGAATCCTGCAATGACATCAGCACCATAATCACTCATAAATTTTTGTGTCAAAACAAGGCTAAAAAGCGTCAAAAATCGCTCGATACCAGCAGGAATCCCAACGCTAAATGTTGTTTTGCTATATTCTAAACGCAATACAAAATTAAAGCCTATAACTCTTTTACGCATATAAATGACGCCAGAAAGTAGCAATGCCTCAAGATAGGTAATACACACATTACATAATCCTGCGCCAAAAATACCTAATGAATCTAGCGTAAAGATTCCAAAATCAAAGCCAAAAATAAATACATAATTGAGTATGATATTGAGCGTGGTGGTGATACATTTAATATACATTATGCGTTTGGTATCGCCAAGTGCAGAAAGTCCAGCTATGCAAATTGTTTTTGTCATCAAGGCAGGGATTCCAAACACCACAATCCCCAAATATTCCATACCCAAGAGTTTTGTCTCGCCACTCACGCCATTACCCATCCAATCCAAATACAACTCACCACCCATAAATGCCACAATCAAAAGCGGAATAGACACAAAAAGCGTGATAAGAAAATTATTGCCCATTATGCTTTTTAGGCGTTGATAATCTTTGGCTCCATAGGCTCGAGATACTTGTGCGCTTGTCCCAATAAAAAAAATCGCTGTGATTGCAAAAAGCATCATCATATAGCTCATACCCACATTTAGCGCGATCATATGTTCTTTGGAAAAATCCGCAATAAAATACATACCAACCGTGATATTTGCCATATCAAGCAATGAATTAGCGCCACTTGGCAGGGCAATAGAAAAAATCTTTATAAGCTTATGCTGAAGTGAAAATTTTGACATTTTAGGGCTTTTGTGCGATAAAAGTTTGCGTGAGATATACGCTCTTGGCAGATTCACTCACACTTCTATACAAAGGATTTAGTGCATTATAGATAATGTTCCACCCCCTAAATACTTTTTGTAATTCTGCGTGTTTTAGGCTTCTTTGTGCGCTAAATTCACAAAAAATATCTTTATCATAGATTTTTGGTATGGCGCAAAATGTTTCAAATATCACAAGCCCTCCGCTTTTTACTCCGTGTTTAATCCCAGCAAAAAGTCTCCGATCCAAAAAATAAAAATTTAACACCACATCATATGTTTGCCTAGCAATATCAAAGCTATCCAAATCCGCACACAATGTAGTAATATGCTCCATTCCTTGAAGAGAATCTAATGCCACTTGCGAAATATCCACACCCAAAACCTCAAATCCCAATGCTGCCAAAAACTTCGCATTACGCCCATTACCGCAGGCTATATCAAGTGCCTGTGCGCTTCCTTTTTGTGCATAAGATTCTAACAAGGGCTGATATGTGTGTAAAATATCACTTGGTTGTTTTGGCATAAAGCCATCACTATGACGCTTATTCCAGCGAATCGCATCTTCTTGCATAACACATTCCAATTCTTAAAGACTAAAACTAAAATTATACGCACTTACACACAAAAAGCCCATTAAAATATTATAATTCCCCTATGAAAAGTTATCTCATAAAAGTTTTTGGCATTATTCAAGGCGTGGGGTTTCGCCCATTTGTATATAACCTCGCGCATACTATGAATCTTAAAGGCTCTGTATGCAATACCTCTGCGTGTGTAGAAATATGCCTTTATGAAATCACACGCCAAGAACTCATTACATTTCTTGCTCATTTACGCCACATTCCAAAACCTGCCAAAATTACTTCAATCACCCATACAATATACACACCACAAACCCCTTACAAAGACTTTTGTATCCTTCATCAATCTCACGCCCTACCCCACACACATACAAACACACCACTTGCGCTAGAAATCCCTCTGGATATGGCTATGTGCGAACAATGCTATGCGGATATGCAAAGCAGTGGGCGATTTTCCAACTATGCCTTTTGCGCTTGCACACAATGTGGCGCAAGATATAGTATGCTCTACACTCTTCCTTATGAGCGACAAAATAGCGCAATGTCTGTGTTTAGATTCTGTGAATCTTGTGCCAAAGACTATCATAATCCACATAATAGGCGTTTTCATGCACAACCTATTTCATGCAATCTTTGTGGCATACAGCTAAATTTTGAGAACACGACCTACAATGAGGCTGCATTAGATTCTACAATCCAAGCACTCAATCGCGGAGAAATTGTCGCTATCAAAGGCATTGGCGGATATGCCCTTGTCGCCAAGGCAAATATGCCAAATGTCTTACAAACATTAAGAAAACGAAAAAATAGACCTTATAAACCCTTTGTGATAATGTGCAAGGACATACAACAAATTCGCACCTTTGCGCTTTGCTCTAATGCACAAGCCAAGATTCTATCAAGCCCACAAGCGCCAATCGTGCTTCTTACAAAACGCAAAAATCTTGCAAAAGATTGTGTGCTAGATTCTACTTGTTTGCACCTCATCGCACCACAACTAGATACCATAGGTGTTATCTTGCCTTATAGTGGGATTATGCACCTTATTTGCGCTGCCTTGCAAACTCCACTGATTTTTACAAGCGCTAATCAAAGTGGTGCGCCCATTGCAATACAAGCAAACGAGCTTATGACACTCCCACAAAAACCGCACGATGTCCTCTTAAGCTACAATCGCACTATCACACATCGCATTGATGATAGCATTGTGCGCTTTATAGCCAACAAACCAAGAATCTTGCGCCTTGCCCGAGGCTTTGCACCAAAAACACACAAACTTCACACCCCATTTGCACCTACAAAAATTCTCGCATTTGGTGCAAACCAAAAGGCAAGTTTTTGCATAACTGACGGGAGTTATACATTATTATCACCATATCTTGGAGATCTTACAAATCTTGCTACCCAACAGCACTACACCCATACGCTTACATCGCTTTTGGGATTTTTTGGGTTAGAGGTTAAAGATTTTGCACTCTATGTGTGTGATATGCACCCACAATATGCTTCTAGCACGCTGGCAAAAGAGATTGCACAATCCATACACGCAAACAAGGTTTCTAAACATTCTAAACTTTGGTCCCAAGAAGCAAATATGTGCTATGTCCAGCACCATTATGCGCATTTTTGTGCGTTGCTAGGCGAATATGGGCATAGCACTAAAAATATCCAACATCTTGGCATTATATGGGATGGCACGGGATTGGGAAGCGATGGACATATTTGGGGTGGAGAGGCTTTTGTAGGCAATCTCTATTACGCAAAAAGAGTTGCGAGCATAGAGGAATTTAGTCTTCTTGGCGGAGAAAAAGCCATTACAGATATACGACGCATAGCTCTTGCTTTGCTTATAGAATTCGCACCAAAACATATAGAACTCATAGCACACAATTTCAGCACACACGAATTACAAACTCTAAGCCTCATGCATGCAAAAAATCTCAATACAATGCGCACAAGCTCCATAGGAAGGCTTTTTGATGGCGTGGCATATCTTTTGGGTGTCTGCCAAAATGCCACATACGATGGACAATGTGGCGCAACCTTAGAATCCCTGTGCAACAATCGCACTAAGGAGCATTATCCAATCATATGGAGAGATTCTTTGCATCTAGGACTAGGAGAGATTATTAACGCACTTTGTGATGATATAGCCAAAAAACTTCCCACCAATTATATCGTTACAAAATTTTTTAATACCCTAAGCCATATGGCACTCGCCATAGCCCAAAAACATACAACAGATTCAAAAGAAATATTTTTTGGCGGTGGGGTTTTTGCAAATAAAAGTTTGTGTGAAAAAATCGCCTCGCTTCTAGCCAACAATGGCTTTAAGGCGCAATTCCCCACGCAATACCCAAGCAATGATACAGCCATTAGTTTTGGGCAGATTCTGGCTACACTCGCGCGCACAACCCACTAACACCAAAGATTATCCAAAAGCCTTGTCTTGCCAACTCGCACGGCAAGTAAAAATAGACTTTCTCCCTTGCAAATCTTTTCAATTGGTGCAAGATTATAATCACAAAAATATGCATAAAAAATATGCATCGGCACAAGAGACTTGATAGAATCTAGGGTTTTATGCACAAGCTTATGAAGTTCTTGCACTTCATACACACCTTGAGATATGGCAGATTCTATACATTGTATGGTCTGTGGGATACAAAGTGCTTGAGCGCGCTCTTGTGGGCTTAGATATACATTTCGTGAGCTAAATGCCAACCCATCATCATCACGAACGATAGGACATGCCACAACTTCAAGTGGCAAATGCCAATCTCGCAACATTTTTTGCACGATAAGCACTTGTTGAGCGTCTTTTTTGCCAAAATACGCTTTTTGAGGGCGCACAAGCATAAAAAGTTTTAATACCACTTGCAACACTCCCCCAAAATGCGTTGGTCTATCAAAACCCTCCAACACATACCCCATCATCTTGGGTGGCAATATCGTAAGCTCATCGGCACTTGGATACATCTCTTCTATGCTTGGGACAAATACCCCACTCACTCCTAAACTCTCGCACAATGCCAAATCCTGCTCTAATGTGCGCGGATATGTGCTAAGATCTTCATTTGCTCCAAACTGCGTAGGATTAACAAAAATACTAACAATTGTATGTGTGTTTTGTGCGCAAGATTGGTGAATTAAGCTCATATGCCCTTTATGCAAGGCACCCATAGTCGGCACAAGCCCAACGCTTTGTGTGCCTAGATTCTCTCTAAATGCCTTTAGTGCCTCTATGCTTTGTAAAACTTGCATATTCTCTCCTAATAGCTCATAATTTCTTGACAAACCTTAGCAATAATCCAATCTGGCGTGCTTGCACCCGCTGTAATACCACAAACTTTCTTGTCTTTAAACCATTCTTTTTGCAATTCTTGTTCATCTTCTATGAGATAACTTACGCAATTTTTCTCACAAATATATAAAAGCTGCTTGGTATTTGATGAATTTTTACCCCCAACTACAATCATAATATCCACTTCCTTACTTAGTGAATCTGCTGCACTTTGGTTATCAAATGTTGCATTACAAATCGTGTTAAACACTCGCACTTCAGCCACACGCATACTCAAATATCCCGCAATCTTTGCAAAAATTTCTGGTTGTTTAGTTGTTTGAGAAATAAGAGTGATTTTTTTGTGTAATTTCAGAGATTCCAAATCCTCTAACCCAGCGATGATATGTGCGCCATTTTGGGCGTAACTCACTACACCTTTTACTTCAGGGTGTTCCTTATCCCCAAACACAATGATTTGATAGCCCTCTTTGCTCATCTCTTCGACTATCATTTGTGGTTTTCGCACAAATGGGCAAGTCGCATCAATCACCTCAAAGTGTTGATCTTGTAATCTTTGGAGATCTTTTTTGGGAATCCCATGTGTGCGGACAATAAGCTTCCTGCCAGATTCTAGATTCTCCAAGTCTTCACTCAAATCCACATTAAAATCTCGCTTTAAACGCGCAATCTCCTTGGCATTATGAATAAGTGGTCCTAGTGTAATAGAATCTTTATGATCCTGTGCAATTTTTATCGCGCGTTTGACACCAAAACAAAATCCATAATTCTTTGCTAATCTTACTTCCATACTACAATCCTTTCTGTATTAAATATGTTCAAAAATTTGTCTTATCTCTGTGGGATTTTGCGTGTGTATCAATGCCAAAGCAAGAAGCACTCTAGCCTTTTGCGGATTAAGATCACACGCACCAATAAACCCAAGCATAGAATCTTGCTCACTCACTCGCACAATCCCAGCACCTACTCTCGTGCTTTGCACCACGACCAAACCTTGTTGCATAAGAGTTTGTAGCATTGCCTTATGAGAGTGGTGTATATTTCCTGCGCCACTTCCTGCTACTACAATCCCTTGTGTCCCATGCTCATACAACGCCTTTGCAGCCACTGCCGATCCATCATTGGCATATGAATACAAAATATCGACCTTTGGGAGTTGGGTGATTGTATCAAGACAAAATTGCGCCTTGTGCATAGCAAAAGGTGGATTATAAAAATACGCCCTATCATCTATCACATATCCCAAATCACCAGTATTTGAGCAAGAGAAAGCATCAAGATTATGTGTGTGGGTTTTGCTCACATAGCGCGCACTTTGAATCCTCTCATTCATTACAATCATCACACCTCTATGCTTAGCATTTATATCCTTTGCAACTACAATAGCACTATAGAGATTCTTTATGCCATCAGCGCTTAAGGCAGTATTTGGGCGCATAGCTCCGGTAAAAACAATGGGCTTATCACTCCTAGTTACCAAATGCAAAAAAAATGCACTCTCTTCCATAGTATCGCTTCCGTGCGTGATGACTATACCCTCAATATCCTCTTGTGCCAAAAGCGTATTGACACGATGTGCTAATTGCAACCACAATGTATCACTCATATCAGCACTATCGACATTAACAATTTGCTCACACATACATTCAGCAACACTATTTATCTCCGGCAAAGCCTCTAAGAGCGTTTGGACACTAAGCACCCCTGCTTTATACCCTGTAGTTTGAATCTTGGCATGAGCAACCCCTGCGATTGTCCCACCCATGCCCAAGATAGCAATCATTGCACAATACGCTTAAGAATGTGTTTGGGTAGATTCTACGCGCGTAAATTGCAAAAGAATCTCCAAAAAGTTTGGAAATGACACATCAATACACGCACTATCTCGTATCTCCACACCGCACACAAGCCCTGCTATGGCAAAACTCATCGCGATTCTGTGATCACCTTGCGAATCCACACTTGCGCGTTTTAACTCTCCGCCTTGCACGCTAAAACCATCTTCAAATTCCTCGCACTCTATGCCCATAGCACGCAAGCCCTCAATAGTTGTTGTGATTCTATCGGATTCTTTGACACGCAATTCTTTGGCATTGCGCACAATGCTTTTTCCCTTTGCGCACGCAAACGCAATACTAAGCGCTGGAATCTCATCAATAAGCCACGCGATATTATGCGCAACCTCTATAGCACTAAGCGGTGCATAACGCACTTCAATATCGCCTATGTCCTCATATTGTGAATATTTGCGCGTGTAGGAAATCTTTGCACCCATTTTTTTGAGAATCTCAAAGGCTTCTATGCGCGTAGGATTGAGTAAGACATTTTCTAGCACGACATGAGAATCTGGCACGATACACGCTGCTAGTGCAAAATAAAAGGCGCTAGAAGGATCAGCAGGAATACGCATTTTAAACGCATGGAGTTTCTTACCCTTTGGAAGTGGATCAAAGCTTATATGTATGCCATTTGAATCATGATGTGTCCTAAACTCCACACCCATACCTCCTAGCATACGCTCGGTATGATCGCGGCTTAATAGTGGTTCGCTAAAAGTATTGTGTGCATTACTATAAAGCCCTGCAAGAATCATAGCGCTTTTTACCTGTGCTGAAGCGATGTTACTTACATAAGAAAAACCTTGCAATTCCCTGCCAATGATACTTAATGGCGCCAAAGAATTATGACAACGCCCATAAATTTTTGCACCGATATTTGTCAATGGCTCGATAATACGCTTCATTGGGCGTTTGTTGAGATACATATCACCGCTTAGCACAAAATAGCCTTGCACACCTGCCAAAAGCCCCGCATATAAACGCATGCCTGTCCCTGCATTGCCGCAATCAAGCACATCACTTGGCTCAACAATACCATCTTTTGGTGGGATAAAACGCATACAAGTAGATGATATATGCTCAACCTCTAATCCCAACTGAGAAGCAATCTTAAGCGTGTGGAGTGTATCTTCACCCAAGAGATAATTTTCTACCTCGCACGCCCCATCACACAAAAGCGAGAAAATCGCGCAACGATGAGAAATGGATTTATCCGCTGCAATCGTATTAATGGCACTTGAAAATGTCTGTGCCTTATCAATTTTTGTGATGCGCATATTATGCCTTAAGCTTTGCACCAAATTCTTGCTCTAGCACTGCTAGTGCATGTTGTGTAGCCTCTAGCAAATCTTGCTCTTGGAGTGTTTTTGTCATAGACTGCAACACAAGCCGTATGCTAAGTGCGACTTGTGAATCTAAGTCTTGAGTAAAAATATCCATAGGATAAAGATTTAGCAAGTGAGGAATATTTGCCTTAAGCAGTGCTTCTCTAATGCGATAAAACGGAATCTTAGAATCTATAAGCACGGTGAGATCACGCTGGGATTTTTGGTATTTTGAAAATTCCTTGGCATGAGTGAGATGATGTGGCGTAGAATCTAGTGCGATCTCACATACAAAACCATCTCCTAAACCAAGCTTTGGATGAAGTTTTGCAATAAATCCTATGCACTCATCACCCTTATAGACAAAACCACTTTGAAATGGGTGCAAAATATGGGGCTCACCACGAAAACCAAACTTAGCGAAATTTTGCGCTTTGTGTGGGTGTGTGGAGGCATTTTGTAAGCTAAATTCACCAATAGCATTTTTAATAAGCGCGCTAAAACTAAAAATATCCCACTTCACGCCTTTGGGATATGGATAATGCTCCCCTTCTCTTTCCCCACAAACAAAGACATTCAGGCGTTGGCTTTCTTCACGCTTTTGGGTATATACAGCACCTATTTCAAAAAGCCCGATACTTTTATATCCCAAATTAAGATTACGCCTTGTGCTAGCGATCATATGCGGAATAAGACTTGTGCGTAGCGTATCAAGCTCGGACACAATAGGATTTAAAAGCCCAAGTTCAGAATCTATCTGCACAAAACCATATTCCTCTAAATCTTTTGAAGAAGCAAACACATAATGAATGCACTCATAAAGTCCCTGTGCCAAAAGCGAATGAGCCAAATTCCTACGATATGTATAGAATCTATAATGCGTATTAAGCACAAGATTCTCTCTAAAAGCCAATGGCTTAGCACGAATAGAATCTATGCCATAAAGGCGTAAAATTTCTTCAGCCAAATCCTGCATATCCGCAATATCGTGGCGATAATTTGGCACTGTCACCATAAAGAAATTTTCATCACAAGTAACATCAATCTCAAAATTTAAGCGTTTTAGAATCTCAGTCATTTCCTCTGGGCTAAGCGTATTGCCAATGATTTGATTAATGGTTTGAAAAGTGGTTTTAATCTTATGTTCTTGCTCATGGTGGGTAATATTGTGTGTGCCCGAATACAATAACACATCACCGCACTCTAGCATACACTGACACAAAAAGTTCATACCTTGATCAAGATTAGGATTGCTCCCACGAGTGCTTCTGTAGGTAAGTGAGGGTTTGCATTCTGGCTTATTATCATGGATAATTTCTGAAATCACAAGTGGTGGCACATAGCTTGCCTCCAAAATTAGAATCTCGGATTTTACATCGCAAGTAATTTCATCACAGGTTATACCTATTTGGGAGAGAATCTTATCTTGTGCGCACACAATTTCTATACCAGATTCATCTTTTTTGATAGAAAGCTGTGCTTGGAGGGAATTTGTGTCTGCCCCACGCAAACGACATTCATCTAAACGATAGGCATTAAGAATCACCCCTGTCATATATGTAGCATATTCCAAGAAATTTTGAATCACATTATCTTTAAGCGCATCTGTATAAGCAAGAATTAACGACATCGATACAGATGGGCAAAGCTCTCTTATCTCAATAATCCGATACAACAAATGTGAATACAATGTATTTTCGGTAAATACACCAAGCACACGCCCAAGTCCTATGCTTAGGATATTATCCGCATCATTAATGGGTTTTAGGCGCAAATCAAAACACGCACTAATATCTCTTGCAATCCCAAGAACACTAAGGCAATCGCCCCTATTAGGGGTAATGGAGACTTCAATGACATAATTATCAAAAAGCTCTAATTCTCGCAATTCCTTGCCTAAGGTAAGGATTCCAGCACTCTTATCAAGCACCATAATACCATCATTGATTTTTGGTAAGCCAAGCTCTGTGCTTGAGCAAATCATTCCACAACTTTCCACATCGCGCAACATCGTGCGTTTGATTTCTAGCTCCTCGCCCTTGGCATTACGCACCACAGAACCCTCTAGTGCTACTGCGACAAATTGATCTTTGGCAACATTTTTGGCACCACACACAATTTGTAGCACTTGAGATCCTACATCAACCTCACACACATTGAGTTTATCCGCATTTGGATGAGGAGTTTTAGTCAGCACCTTTCCAACAACAACCTTATTCGGAATCTCTATATGCGTAACACCCTCAACCTCTAACCCAATATCATTAAGCTTCGCACAAAGCTCCTGAAGAGAAATCGCGCTAATATCGACAAACTTTGATAATAAATGCTTGGTGATAATCATCTAAAACTGCTCCAATACTCTTAAATCTGTTTCAAAAAAACTTCGTAAATCATTCACTCTATGTAGCAACATAGCAAAGCGCTCCACACCCAAACCAAACGCATATCCACTAACATTTTCATAGCCCACAGCCTTAAAAACATTGCTATGCACTACACCACAGCCCAACACCTCAAGCCAACCTGTGTGAGAGCACACTCTACACCCTGCTCCGTCACAAAAAACACACGAGATATCTACTTCTGCGCTTGGCTCCGTAAAAGGAAAGAAACTCGCACGAAAACGCACACGCACATCGCCAAAAATATAACGCAAAAAATCCTCCAAAATAAATTTGAGATTTGCAAAGCTAATCTTTCCTGCCTCATCAACCACAAGTCCCTCAACTTGATGAAACATTGGTGAATGCGTCAAATCATAATCCCTACGAAACACGCTACCTGGTGCTATCACGCGAATAGGTAAAGAGTGGGATTCCATAGTGCGAATCTGCACCGGTGAAGTATGCGTGCGAAGCAAAAAAGAATCTTTGAAATAAAACGTATCTTGCATATCCCTAGCTGGGTGAAATTTGGGTAGATTCAATGCTTCAAAATTATGAAAATCATCTTCAACCAACGGACCACTTTGGATAGAAAAACTCATATTGACAAAATAATCAATAATCCTATCTAATACTTGTGTGATAGGATGTCCAAAGGATCGAGAATGTAGTGTGTTAAAAAGCGATACATCAATGTATTCTTGCTCAAGCTTTGCATTTAGTTCCAAAGTCGTGAGAATCTGCTTTTTTTCTTCATAGAGTGTTTCAAATGTATTTTTTAACGCATTTAGTTTTTGGGCTACACTTTTTTTGCTCACCTCATCTAAATCTCGTAATGCACTAAAATATGTAGTAAGCTTGCCTTTTTTGCCTATTATGTGGATACGAAAAGTTTCCAACTGCTCCATTGTTTTGATCGTATCAAAACTCTGCTGTATTTCATTATCTAGCTTTTCAATCTCTGCTAACACGCTTCACCCTTGCTTGTAAAATAAGTCGCAATTGTAACACACAAAACTTTATTTAAAACTTTTTGGCTATGCTTAGATTCTAAGCTTTAAGCACTCTTGTATTACAATAAAAGTGTTTTTTGGATTTTTCTATACCAAATATGAGGTCATCATTTATGCATAAAATAGCCATATATCCGGGAACATTTGATCCAATTACCAATGGACATTTAGACATTATCAAGCGTTGTGTTGGAATCTTTGATAAGGTTATTGTTGCTGTAGCAAAAAATCAAACTAAGCACCCGATGTTTAGCCTTACTCAACGCCTTGAGATGATACGACTTGCACTAGATTCTATGCCCAATGTGGAGGTGGAAGGATTTGATTGTTTATTAGCAGAATTTGCAAAATCAAAAAAATCAAATGTGCTTATACGAGGACTTAGGGCGGTGAGTGATTTTGAATACGAACTCCAATTAGGATATGCCAATACCTCCTTAAATCCAGATCTTGATACTATGTATTTTATGCCAAGCCTCCAAAATGCTTTTATTAGCTCTTCTGTAGTGCGATCTATTATTATCCATAAAGGGCAAATCTCTCATATGGTGCCACAAGCCGTGTGTGAGTATATCCAAACACACACAAAATAAGGAATATCTATGCACCCACAAAACCTCTCATTCTCAACCCCAAAAAGTGGCATATATGTTGCACTAGAAGGCATTGATACTTCTGGCAAAAGTACACAACTTGAGGCTCTTAGTAGCTATTATCCTCAAGCGATTATCACCAAAGAACCCGGTGGGAGTAAAATAGGGCAATATATACGAGAGATGATTTTACACACGCCCAATCTCGATAGCTTTTGTGAGTTTTTTTTATTTTTGGCAGATCGCGCCCAACACTACCACGAAGTGCTAAAGCCCAATTTAGATTCTCAAAAACTCATCATCTCTGATCGGAGCTTAATCTCTGGCATTGCCTATGCAAAAGATATCCCTCAAGCCATTGCATACAATCACGCAAGTATGAGGGGCATAAAACCGCATTTGTGTATTCTTTTATCCCTTGATGAAGCAAGTCTAAGGGCACGATTAGGGCAAAAAACACACGACAAAATTGAGGAGCGTGGTATCGCCTATATGCTTGAGATTCAAACAAGACTGCAAAGATTTTGTGCATTACTAGAAATACGCACACTCACACTAGATGCAACCCTCCCTAGAGAACAAATTACACAAGCAATTGTGCGTGAGATTAACGCGCTTTAGTAATTATGCGATGCCTTGTATGTGCAAATCTGAGCCTAAAACCTATTTGCAAAAAATGCCTAGATTCACTCCCCATACACCCTACCTCAAGAGTGCTTGAATGCGGACTTAAGGTCTATAGTTTTTTTGGACTAAGCGATATTGCACCGCTGCTTTATAGCAAATATCATCGTTTTGGCTCACGCGTTTTGACACATTTGGCGCGACATTGCGCACGATATTTTTTTGCCAAAGCCTCTTTGCACCCACAAACCATTGCTATAGGTTTAGATGATGTCCCTCGTGGCTTTTATGCACACACTGCAATCATTGTCAAAGAATTCTGCAAGGCTTCCAACAAGACATTACACCCACAATATGGCACACTCATTGCCCAAAACCCCATAAGCTATGCTGGTAAAAGTTTGGCATTTCGCCAAAAGAATCCACGCAATTTCCTCTATAAACCAAAGCTCCATAACACGCACAAGGAAGTCATTATCTTTGATGACATTATCACCTCTGGTCTCACACTAACCCAAGCATACCAATGCCTAACAACGCACGATGTCCGTGTGCTTTTTGCACTAACACTCGCAGATTCTAAACTCTAAGCACTATATAAACCTCCATGCACAAACCCTCACAAAGCACCTACCAAACGCGATTGTATACCTTATATTTAAGTTATTATTAAGAAAGCTTGTCTTATTATCCGCGCGTTATTTTACCCCCAAAGGATATGCTATGAACGCAACAAACACAAGTTTCCTTATGCTTTGTTCCTTACTAGTGTTACTTATGACTCCGGCGTTGGCTATGTTTTATTCAGGTATGGTAAAAAGCAAAAACACGCTAAATACCATTATGAATTGCTTTATTGTCTTTGGTGTGATTACCCTGCAATGGGTTGCCATAGGATTTTCTCTTGCATTTGGCGAAGATAGTGGGTCTGGTATCGTAGGATCACTAGAAAATCTTGGATTAGTAGGCATTAGTGGCTATGATGAAAATGGTGTGCCTCATATCTTGCATGTCATTTTTCAAATGATGTTTGCCCTCATTGCTTCAGCCATTATCACTGGATCTCTTGTGGGGCGTATAAAACTTGGCGTTTTGGTCATCTTCCTCATTTTTTGGAGCACCATAGTCTATGATCTATTAGCACATATGATTTGGAGTGAAAAAGGCTTTTTGCTTGTGCGTGGTGGTTTGGACTTCGCTGGTGGTGGCGTTGTGCATGTAAGTGCTGGTGTAGCAGGTCTTGTAGGAGCATTAATTGTGGGTGCGCGCAAAGAAGAGGATAACTATCATATCTCTAGTGGTGCGCATTCTGTGCCATACACATTTTTAGGAGCAGTGCTTTTATTTATTGGTTGGCTAGGATTTAATGCCGGAAGTGCAGGTGGTGTCAATGAAATTGCTGTTAATGCGTTCGTGGTAAGTATCATCTCTGCAGCAAGTGGCTTTTTGGCTTGGGTTTTGCTAGAGTGGGCTATACACAAGCGTCCAACTATTTTGGGTAGCTTAAGCGGGCTTGTAGCTGGACTTGTGGGTATCACTCCAGCATGTGGATTTGTGGGAATCTACTCAAGTATTTTCATCGGCGCTATTGCCGCAATCGTGTGCTATATGGGACTTAGTTTTATCAAAAATAAGCTCCGATGGGACGACTCACTTGATGCATTTAGTTTGCATGGCATAGGAGGTGTATGGGGCGGTATCGCTACTGGACTTTTTGCAAGTAGCAAGGTTAATCCACAAGCCACAGGCGAAGGCACATTGGGTGAAGGATTATTTATTAGCGGTAGCTATCATCTGTTTTTAGAGCAACTTTTTAGCATTGTCGTGTGTATTGTATTTTCAGCGATTGTAAGTTTTATGATTTTTAAAATCATAGCACTTTTTACAGATTTGCGTGTATGTGAAAATATTGAGGCACAGGGCTTAGATATAGCACTTCATGGTGAGCAAGCCTATACAATGAAAGATCATTAAGGTTTTCGTGGCGCACGCCACGCTTGCCATACCAAAAGCACAACACCTACATCAATCATCACATCAGCAAAATTAAAAATCGCAAATTCAAAGCCATAATGCCAAAACACATAATCCACCACGCCTCCGTGTATGAATCTATCTAGCACATTACTTGCACCTGCACCCAAGATAAGCCCAAATGGCACATAATGCCTCTCTATAAACCCTCCATAGATGATAAGTCCGCATAATGCCACAAGTATAATACTTTGAATATATTTAAGATATATGCCCAAAAATGCAAACATAGAAAATGCCACTCCATCATTATACACAAGGGCATTACCACCCAAAGTAATCACATAAGAATCAAAACTAAATCCCTGCAAAAACACATACTTTAGCCACTGATCCACCCCAAAAATACCAATGCCAATACCAAACATAATAAGAATCTTGCCAAGATTCTTGGTGGGTGCAATACAAAGCTTACGCCACATTAGCCTAACTTTGCTCTAAAAAAGTTCGCAAGATCTTGGATTTGTGTTTTGACACTTTTGGAGTTTTTCCCTTCTATTAAGATTCTTAGCTTGTTTTCTGTGCCAGAATAACGCACCAAATGGCGATTGCCAGATTCACTTATCAAACCTAGTTTCTCTTGCAATCCTGCAATTTGATCCAATGGCAGCTTTTGGGAAACATTAAGATTTATTATTTCGCTTGGATACAACGCAAAAGGATTAAGAGCAAGGGAAGATTTTTTGCCACTTTGTTTGATATAGGCTAATACTTGCAATGCCGATACAAGTCCATCACCCGTCTTTGCATAATCCCCAAAAATAATATGCCCACTATTTTCTCCGCCAAAATTTGCTCCACATTTTTGCATGCTCTCTATTACATACTTATCGCCCACATTACAACGCTCCAAACCAATGCTATGGCTTTTTAAGAACTCTTCTAGCGCAAGATTACTCATAAGTGTCGCAACAATTTTATCGCCTCGTAACATATTATTTTGTTTTTGATATAGCGCCAAAGCACCAATAAGCTTATCACCATTTACAACCTCACCTTCACTATCCACTACCACAAGTCTATCTGCATCGCCATCGAGTGCAAAACCTATATCAGCGCGATATCGCTTGACTTCTTGTGCAAGGTTTTGAGGATACATCGCGCCACATTGTTCATTGATATTATGTCCATTTGGCTCATCATTAATCATAATCGCATCAGCTCCAAGCTCCCTAAAAATAGTCGGTGCAACCTTGTATGCCGAACCATTTGCGCAATCACACACAATTCTCATACCTTGTAATGTAAGGTGCTTGGGGAAAGAATTTTTGATATGCACGATATAGCGCCCAATGACATCATCGATACGCTTTGAGCTACCAATCTCACGACCAACTTTGAGCGAGGCGTTGAGCAACTCTTCATCATAATAATTATCCTCTATGCTTGTTTCTGAATCTTCATCAAGTTTGTAACCTAGATGATTAAAAAACTTTATCCCGTTGTCATCAAAAGGATTATGACTGGCACTAATCATAATCCCCGCATCACAGCGCATATCTTCTGTCAAAAACGCAATCGCTGGAGTAGGCATAGGTCCTACTTGAATCACATCATAGCCTACAGAAGTGAGGCTGGAAACAAGAGCATTTTCTACCATATAACCGCTTCGGCGCGTGTCTTTGCCTACGAGGATTTTATTGCTACGAATTGCTTGGGAAGCTTGTTGGAAATAAATTCCTGCACTTGCACCTAGTTTAATCACAGAATATGGCGTCAAAAAACGACCTGCCTTACCACGCATACCATCAGTCCCAAAGATTTTTTCTCTTTTTGCCTTGCTCATTGACTACTCCCCAAAGATTTGTAAATCTCTAATAATCCTAACAGATTCTAAGACTTAAACTCTCTTTAAATAAATTTTGGTAGAATTTTGCCCTACATTTTTTTATAAAAGGATTAACTAGACCCATGGCAAATCATAAATCTGCACAAAAACGCATTAGACAAACAAAAACAAGAACTGAACGCAACCGCTACTACAAAACTAAACTCAAAAATATGGTGCGATCACTACGAGAAGCAGTAGAATCTAAAGATGTTACAAAAGCTCAAGAATGCCTAAAAGTAGCTAACAAAGAGATTCACAAACTTGTTAGCAAGGGAATTCTAAAGAAAAATACAGCAGCTAGAAAAGTATCACGACTAAACGCAAGCGTCAAAAAAATTGCCCAAAGTGCTTAATCTAAAGCATAATGGGTTTATACAATTTGGTGTGTAGTAACTTAATATAATTAGTAAGTTAGGTATCAAAATCAAATGTTAGTGAGTAAGCTTCAACCCATTATCGCGCGCTATGATGAGATTAGCACACTCTTACAAACTCCCGAGATTCTGCATGATATCCAAAAGCTAAAGACTCTTAGTAAAGAACAAAGCGATATAGAATCTCTTGTGCAAAAAGCACGCCAATACATACAAATCCTAGATGATATAGAACAAAACAAGCAACTTTTAGAGGATAAGGAATTAGGGGAGCTTGCCAAAGAGGAATTAAAAAGCCTTGAAACCCAATCCAAAGAAATCGAAGAAGAAATAAAAATCCTCTTAATTCCCAAAGATCCAAATGATGATAAAAATATTTACCTAGAATTGCGTGCCGGAACAGGTGGCGATGAAGCCGGAATCTTTGTAGGGGATTTGTTTAAAGCCTATTGTCGCTATGCAGATTTGCAAAAATGGAAAGTAGAAATCATTAGCTCAAGTGAAAATAGTGTCGGTGGATACAAAGAAGTCATCGCACTTATTAAGGGCAAAGGCGCATATTCAAGGCTCAAATTTGAGGGTGGTACACACAGAGTGCAGAGAGTCCCAGAGACTGAATCTCAAGGGCGCATACACACTTCTGCTATTACCGTTGCGATTATGCCAGAAGTCGATGATGTGCAAGTGCATATCAATCCCAATGACCTAAAAGTCGAAGTCTTTCGTGCAGGGGGACATGGTGGGCAAAGCGTCAATACCACAGATTCGGCGGTGCGTATCACACACATACCTACAGGTATTAGCGTTTCTATGCAAGATGAAAAATCCCAACACAAAAACAAAGACAAGGCAATGAAAATCCTCCAAGCTAGAATCTATGAAGCCCAGCTCCAAGAACAGCTCGATCAAAACGCCACCGCACGAAAAAATCAAGTAGGTAGCGGAGATAGAAGCGAGCGCATACGCACATATAATTATCCTCAAAATCGCCTAAGCGATCATCGTATCAACCTCACGCTATATTCTTTAGAAGAAATTATGCTTTCTGGCAATCTTGATTTGGTGATAAACCCCCTTATTACCGCAGCACAAAGCGAAGCTATGAGCAATCAAACAACATAAGGGATTCTCTCATTTTGACACTAAGGAGATACAAATGCTACAAGTTGGAATTTTTGGGGCAAGTGGGCGTATGGGATCATTGCTTATCCAAGAAGTATCAAAAGATGAGAATCTACAGCTAAGTAGTGTATATGCGCGTGATAACACACAAGAGCTTTATGCACAAAACCTTCCTGTAGCACAAACTATCAAAGACTTTTTAGATTCTTGTGCGTGTATTATTGATTTTTCCTCCAAAGAGGGTAGCTTGGAGCTTATGCAGACGGCTAAAAATCACCATATATACAAACCTATGGTGATAGGCACAACAGGATTTTCACAAGAAGAATTTGATATGCTCCAAGCCCTAAGCACACACTGCCCGATTCTATATGCAAGCAATACGAGTATGGGTGTAGCGATACTTGCAAAAATCTCTGCCATAGTCGCACAAACACTCAAAGATAGCGATATTGAGATTGTTGAATATCACCACAGACACAAAAAAGATGCGCCAAGCGGCACAGCACTTACACTTGCACAGGCGTGTGCAGAAGCTAGAGGACTAGATTTGCAAAAAGTTCGCGTGAGTGGGCGTGATGGTATCATAGGAGCACGAAGCAAAGATGAAATAGGCGTGATGAGTATACGCGGGGGCGATGTGGTAGGCAAACACAATGTGGGATTCTATCTTGATGGCGAATACCTTGAGCTCACACATAATGCCACAAGTCGTTTGACATTTGTCAAGGGCGCTATTTGTGCGCTCAAATGGTTGGCTACTAAACCAAATGGTCTATATACCATACAAGATTCACTAGGTCTTAATGCATAATCTAGCATGTCGTTTATGCATTGTATTTAATGGATAGAATCTACCTTGATAATGCCGCTACAAGCTTCCCTAAAGCACCGGGTGTAAAAGAAGCAGTATGTGCCTTTATGGAAAACATAGGGGCAAGTCCGGGGCGAAGCACACACGCGCTTTCTATAAAATCTGGACAAATCTTATATCAATCTCGAGAGTTTTTAGCGGATTTATTGGGATTGCGAGATTGCAAAAGGGTATTTTTTACATACAATGCCACAATGGCGATAAACACACTTTTGCAAGGCTTTTTGCGTCCAAATGATATTGTTGTTACCACACAAATGGAGCATAATGCGCTTATGCGCCCACTTCACGCCCTCCAAAAACGCTTAAACCTTACTATCCTACAAATCCCTTGCACACCACTTTGCGAACTAGACTTAGAATCTGCTAGGAGATTGCTAAAAGGCGCTAGACTTCTAGCTTGTGCACATGTCAATAATGTCAGCGGTGCAGTAATCCCACTTAAAGAACTTAGCGCCTTGGCAAGAAGTGAGGGCGTGAAATTTTTGCTCGATGGCGCCCAAAGTGTAGGCTGTATGGAAATGTATGATGTCATGCAAGAAGTAGATTTTTTGGCTCTTAGCGCACACAAAGGGCTTTTATCGCCTATGGGTGTGGGTGCGCTACTCATACATGATGATTTTGATATGCAAACTTTAGAGCCACTTGTATTTGGTGGCACAGGTAGTGCGAGTGAAGAGGAGATTCAGCCAATATTTTTGCCCGATAAGTTTGAGAGTGGCACACCAAATATGCACGGCATTGCAGGGCTTTGTGCTGGGATTCAATGGCTCAAAAAACATGGCATAGCACAAATTCACACACACGAACTAGCCTTGCGTAATGCCCTTGTTGATGGGTTAAAGTCTCTCAAAAATGTCAAACTCTATGAAGTGGCAAACCCCGCTAATGCGACACTTTCAATTGATATTAAACATAAAAGCATTACAGAAGTGGGATTAAGGCTTGATAGAGAGTTTGGGATTGCGGTGCGTGTGGGATTACATTGCAATCCTGCAACACACAAAATCTTAGGAAGTTTTGCCAAGGGTGGTAGCATAAGGATAAGCGCTGGAGCATTTACCACACATGCAGATATAGAATCTTGCATAGCGGCTATCCACACAATCACACAAACCTAAGCCTATCGATATATACCAAGCCGCTATTAACGCTTCGCGATAAGCAAAAAATGTGGATACCAAAGCTTAGGTATATAAAAATATTGCGTATGATACCCAAGCTCCTCTAAATCCCTAGCAAGATCATGAGGATATATACTCCGCACACGTTCACCATTTATCAATAAATCGTGCATGGCATTAGCAAAATTCCCAAACCGATGCGTTGCATCAATATCCTTAATAACAACATAACGCGTTTTAGAAGTAAGATTATGTAAGATATTCTGCCAAGCCTTAAGATTCAAATGATGCAACACATCACTTGCAAAAAACATATCAGGCTCTTTTTTCATAGAATCTAAATCCCAAAGGCAAGTAATATTAGAATATTTGAGAGGTGGTGTATAAGTCTTATAAATAGAAT
>NZ_NESU01000006.1 GCF_002287135.1 Helicobacter sp. TUL | reverse complement strand
CAATGCGTTTAAGTTTTCTATGCAAAAAACCTTAATAAAAATTTAAAAAATAAACCCAAAGCGACACTCATAAAATATCGATTGTAGCGATATATAATGGCATTTTCTTTTAATAAAATTTTGAATTCCAGTTCGTAGATGATTATTAAAAGATTATTAAAACATTTTGTTTTGCTTCAAAATACAATTATATCATTTTATACCTATTTATAGGGCTTTAGAGCCCTAAGGATAGAGAATATTTTTATACATTTATAACATTTTATACTAAATTTTGGACACCATCTAAAATGGATAAAAAATACGCAATTATAACCCATAAAAGTGCCTGTGTATCGATGTTGTAGGATTTATAAAAAAGAAGGAAAAAATGAGAAAAATACGCAGTTTGGTGGAGTTGTGGGGAATCGAACCCCAGTCCAAAAAGCATTTCCACTAAGACTCTACATGTTTAGATAGGATTTTTATCTTTTTGTCCCAAGAGAAAACCCCCAAACTCTACACGACAAGCAGTCTCTTTGTCTTTTTGCTAAACCAAGACATATTTAGCAAGCATCTAGCATAGTGACGACAGAATCTAAAAGGCTAGAACTCTTAGAAATGTCGGCTCCCAAAGGAAATAAGACTTACGCTACTTTTGCGTAAGCTGGAGCGTAATTTGTATTGTTTGCGTTTATTGCTATTTGGCAGTTTTAGAGCTTACCGGCTCACATGCACTTAGATTCTACACTTCCTGTCGAATTCCTTTTCAACCCCATATATAAAAGGCGAAGCAGGCATTATATCAAAAATTAGTATGTAAAATCTCACAAACTTTGGATATATCTACAAAAGTTATCAGACCCAAGTATTATCCCACACACAGCAAGAGATATAAAAACCTTGCTGATTATCGCGTCATTAGCGTTTTGTGCGCTCTCTTACAATTTGTATTAAATCTATGGCATTTTGGCGCGGCAAGTCTGGCAACATACCATGTCCAAGGTTAAAAATATGTCCGCTTTCTTTTCCCATAACGCGTAATATCGCTTCCACGCCACCTATCATAGAATCTTTATCGTATAGCCTTGCGGGCTCAAGATTACCCTGCAAAACATATTTGTGTCCAAGTTTTTGTTTGGCTAATTCCATAGGGGTGCTCCAATCCACACCAAACACATCAAATACCCCATCAATATGATCCAAAAATCCTGCAATACCCTTAGGGAAAAGCATTACAGGGATATGTGGGTATTTATTTTTTAAAAATTGTGCAATATCTTGCATATAACGCCAACTAAATTCAAAATACGCACTACACTCAAGTGCCCCAGCCCAACTATCAAAAATCTGCACCGCATTTGCACCAGATTCTATTTGTCGTGCAAGATAACCCTTGAGTTCATCACTAATTTTGCTTAATAAACTATGCAAGAGTGTTGGATTGCTATAAAGCATTTTTTTGCTTTTTGTGTATGTCTTGCTCCCCTCGCCTTCTATCATGTATGTAGCAAGTGTCCAAGGCGATCCACAAAACCCTATCAATGCCTTATCTTTGGGAAGTTTTTGGCGTAGCATACTCAATGTATCATACACATATTCTAGATTCTTAAACGCACCACTTTTAAGAGAATCTACATCATTTTGGGTTGCGATTGTTTGCTTAAATTTTGGTCCTTCTCCAGCGACAAATTCAAGCCCCAAGCCCATCTCAAGTGGCACTACCAAAATATCGCTAAACAAAATCGCTGCATCAACATCTAAGATTTCTACAGGCTGAAGCGTAACTTCGGTAGCAAGCTCCACATTTTTGCACAAATCCAAAAAGCTTCCAGCTTGTGCGCGTGTGGCTTTGTATTCGGTTAAATATCGCCCTGCTTGTCTCATAAGCCATATGGGTGTGTATGGCGTAGGTTTCCTAAAACACGCATCAACAAAAATCATAGCTCAATCCATTTTTGGGCGATACGCACAGCATTTGTTGCCGCACCCACACGAAGTTGATCCGCTACACACCATAGATGTAAAATTTTTGGATCAAAGTTATCTACGCGTATGCGTCCGACATAAGTTTGATCTGTTTCTGTAGCAGTCAGTGGCATAGGATATTGATTGTTTTTAACATCATCGATTAGCACAACATTTGGAGCATTTTTTAGCACTTCTTTGGCTTTTGTGCTATCTATGGCATTTTCAAAGCGGATTGTAATGCTCTCGCTATGACTCCTTAACACTGGCACACGCACACAAGTCGCGCTTATAGGTAGGCTTGTATGCAAAATTTTATTTGTTTCGTTGATCATTTTCATTTCTTCTTTGGTGTAATCATTATCCAAAAAGACATCAATATGTGGAATTGCGTTAAGCGCTATACGATGTGCAAAAACCTCTGCTTGACAAGATTGAATATCAAAGTTTAGAATCTGACGCATTTGTGTAAAAAGCTCTTCTATGCCTCTTTTACCCGCTCCTGAAACTGCTTGATATGTGCTTACATCGACACGCTCAATACCAAATGCCCTATGCAATGGCGCAAGAATATGCACCATTTGGATTGTTGAGCAATTTGGATTTGCGATAATACCACGCTTTTTATATAATGCTATATCCTCTGGATTCACCTCTGGGACGACAAGTGGCACATCAGTATCCATTCTAAAATGACTTGTATTATCAATAACCAACGCACCAGCTTTGACCGCACTAGGTGCATATCTTGCACTCACACTCCCACCAGCAGAAAAAAACGCAATTTCAATTTCTTCTTTTGCAAACACTTCATCAGTGGTTTCTAAGATTTCATACTCTTTGCCTCTAAATGAGACGCTCTCCCCTGCACTACGCGCACTTGCAAGTGGCACAAACTTGCCCACAGGAAAATTTTGTTCTTCTAAGACTAATGCCAATTCTTCACCGACAGCACCACTCGCACCGACGATCCCTACATTGTATTGTTTCATTATAGCTACTCCAAAGATGAATTTAAGATTCTAAACCAAAAACTTCGGATTATACAACAATTCCTTAAAATCTTAAAAGAGTTTTTCGCTCAAAAGTCGTATACCAATAGTTCCAAACGCCATATTTTTACCAAAAGGTTGCTCAAACGCATTGCCATATGTGCAATCTATTTGCACCATATCACGTTTAAGCCAGATTCTCACGCCTACTTGATACATTGCAGGTATCAATTGCTCTTTAAATCCCTCTGCCATAAGCCAAATATATTCATTCATATCGTATTCAAACCCAACGCCAAGCGTATAGAGATTGTGGGTTTTTGTGGCTTTGTAGCCTAGATTTGTATGCAAAAAAAGCTGATTAGCAAAAAATGCTTTACTAAAAAGCGCATATGTATAAAAAGTATCATTATGGTTTAAAAATCGTCCTAAACGCGCATTACCAACACTAAGCCCATAACTAAATCCATCACGCTCCAAATCATAAAAGATTTTTTTAAAAGCAAAAACAGCAGCACCCTGATATGCGCCATAAGGACCAGTATGTGAAGAATCTTGATAAGTCAAATTTCCGCCAAGTGTCATTTCGGTATCAAACAAAAAATTACACGCAGGAAGCGCCCATAGCTCATGACCACCTCCAAATTTTGTCCAGCTTTCTATTTGACAACTTTTTGGTGCGACGACACGGGCGTCATCGGTATTCATAGGGCGTGCGCCAAAAAGAACCTCGCACAAGAAAACAAAAGCACTAAAAATAAAAAATATGTTGCGTTTCATATGTGAATTATAACTTTAAAATATTCATAAAATCAAAATCTAAGGCATAATGTCCTATAATTAGCTTACTACAGAATCTAAAGGGAATCTATGCATGCATCTTATATACGCAATCTTGATCTTGTCATACGAAAAATTGAACGCGCACGCTTAGCTTACAATCCTCATCACATCGTGTCGCTTTTGGCAGTAAGCAAATACGCTACAACCGAGCAAATTACGCTTTTGCATGAATGCGGACAAAGGGCGTTTGGCGAAAACAAAGTCCAAGACCTTAAACAAAAAATGCACATTTTAGAATCTCTACCGCTACAATGGCATATGATAGGCACTTTGCAAGAAAACAAAATTAACACGCTTATTGATCTTAATCCTACTTTATTGCACTCATTAGATTCTCTAAAACTTGCCATAGCGTTACAAAAGCGATTAGAAGCCAAAGGTAAGGTAATGCGCGCCTTATTGCAACTTAATACATCTTTTGAATCTACCAAAAGTGGCGTATCACCAACACAAGCCAAAGAAATATATTTAGAGATTTTGGCACAATGTCCTAATATCAAACTAGAAGGGGTGATGAGCATTGGGGTGCATAGCACAGATTATAAGGCTATAGAAAAGAGTTTTGTGCTTGCCAAAGATGTGTTTGATTCACTCCAAAATGTGGGAGCAAAAACCCTTTCTATGGGTATGAGTGAAGATTTTGAGATTGCTATAGCATGTGGCGCAAACCTCGTGCGCATAGGTTCAAGACTTTTTGGCTAGATTGATTACTAAATTATAAACAAAGGAGATACTATGGAATATTTTGAAGCAAGGAATGTCGGCAGTGAGTTTTATGTGGATTATAAACTTCCATCATATTTTGAGGAGATTATCGAGGAGTTAGATTCAGGATCAAGAATCCTAGATTTTGGCTGTGGTTTCGGACAAACTCTCTATGCAATAAAACATAAATCTTTTTTTTGGAAATCCTATAAGGGGGGGGGGCAAGATCTAAGTGTATTTGGTATTGATATTAATCCAAAGGCTATAGAATATTGTTTGTCTCGAGGCGTAGATGCAAAGGTAGTAGAAAATATCTTGGAATTTTTTCCTACACAAAAATTCGATCTCATTATTAGTACGCATTGTTTGGAACATATTCCTAAAGATATGATAGTTCCTATACTCACTCATTTCAAAAAACACTGCCTTACTGATAATGGGAAATTATTTATTGCAGTTCCAAATGCACAAAGCCACACTGGATGTTATTGGGCATATGAAGATTTTACTCATACCACACTTTTTACTGCTGGGAGTCTTATTTATGTTCTTAAAATGGCTGGATTTGATGATGTAAAAATAATTGATCAATATGCTATGAGTGGAAGCAGCGGCATTAAAAAAATTATTAGAAAAATATTTTTAAAGTTTTATATATTCCAATATAAATTTTGGAATAAAATTACAGCAAGCGCCACACACCAACCAAGCCCAAATGTTTTTAGCTATGAAATTAAGGCTCTTGCAAAGTCCAAAAACCCCTAGAATCTCACATATTTTTTAAGCCACGAAATATGTGAGTGATTATATAGACTAAGCAAATAGATAGCACCCAAAGCTAATGCGCACCCTACAAGTGTGCGTATGTCGGGTATTTCATCAAGCAAGAAAAACGAAAAAATGAGTGCAAAGACAGGCACAAGGAGCAAAAAGCTTCCACCTTTATGCACACCCAATACCTCTACACCTTTGTAAAAGATACTTGTAGCCACCACCACAGAAAGAACACTCACGATAAAAAAACAAACCCAAAATGCACTATCCGCAGCCCTTAGGCTCTCCTCTATCCCCTCTCCCAAGAAAAGATATGGGAGAAAAAGCAAGGTGCTAATGCAGGATACATAGCCATTAAATTTCAGTGGATGGATATGAACTTTTTTGCTCAAAAGCGTTACCAATGCCCAAGAAAATGCCGCACCAATAAAAAAGAGATTAAAAGGATTTAACAAAGAAGAAAATTCTTGGATATGCAATAAAAATATCCCAGAGACAAACCCTAGTAGAAGTCCAAATTTCTCACGCATACTAATAGACATACCACCAAAAAACATACTCAATAATGATCCAAAAATAGGTGAAAGTGTCGTAGAGATAACCCCTGCTCTTCCTGCATCGCCAAACATAAGCCCTTGAAAAAATAATAAAGAATAAAGAGCATTAAGCACCCCAGCAATGCACACAAAAAAGCATTGTGTCTTAGAAAGACTAAAAGAAACTCTAAATAATAACATCAAAGGCAAAATACACGCCGATACAAGCGCAAAACGCATAAGCGCAATAAGATAAGGGTGAGATTGTTGAATCAAAATCTTTGAACAGGGCCAAGCTATCGCCCAAAGCGACATAGCAAAAAACATTGCGAGTATATACATTCGTTGTGTGCGATCCATACAGATTCCTGATACGATAAGTCATTTTCTGCATTATGCAATAAGCGCACTTAAGGTTTATTTATGTGTATATACCAATACGCTAAATTTGTATCGTATGGTATATATTTGCATACATGTATTAATGTTACATCTCATCGTGTTTCTCAAAAACTTATCCTAAAAATCTTGACTTACACAAAAACACTTATATACAATGGACTAGTCATTGCAAAATGAGAATCTAAACACAAAGGTGTATTATGAATAAGGCTTTAAGTATTGCACTATGGGCGTTAGTATCGCTTGTAGGTGCATATTGTTTTGGTGTGCTTGCACTGCATACTGGAGAAAGTATTAGTGCAATATGGATTGTGGTAGCAGCGGTGTGTATTTATGCGATAGCATATCGTTACTACTCCAAATATATTGCTTACAAAGTTTTAGGACTTGATGATAATCGCGCTACTCCGGCAGTAGCCCATAATGATGGACATGATTTTGTGCCAACAAATAAGATTGTTCTTTTTGGACATCATTTTGCTGCCATAGCTGGTGCTGGTCCTTTGGTTGGTCCTATCCTCGCTGCCCAAATGGGTTATCTACCAAGTATGATTTGGATTGTGGTTGGTGTGGTGCTTGCAGGGGCAGTTCATGACTTTACTGTGCTCTTTATTTCTATGCGTAGAGATGGAAAAAGCTTGGGAGAAATTATCAAGCTTGAGTTAGGCAAAGGCGTGGGAAGTATCGCAATGATTGGGATTTTAGGTATTATGATGCTTATTATCGCAATTTTAGCGCTTGTTGTTGTCAATGCACTCGCTGAATCTCCTTGGGGACTTTTTACAATCGCTATGACTATTCCTATAGCTATTTATATGGGATTACATATGCGATTCTTGCGTCCTGGTAAAATTGGTGAAGCAAGTATCATTGGCTTTATTTTGTTGCTTTTAGCACTTTATTATGGTCGCGCAGTGGGAGAAAGCGAAACACTCGCACCACTTTTTACATTAAGTCCTGTTACACTTACGTATGTCATGATTGCGTATGGATTTATCGCAGCAATCTTGCCTGTATGGTTTTTGCTTGCTCCTAGAGATTATTTAAGCACTTTTCTAAAAATAGGTGTGATTGTGATTATGGCTGCGGGTATCCTTATAGTAGCGCCAGATGTGCAATTTGCAAGTGTTACAAAGTTTATCGATGGAAGCGGTCCTGTGTTTAGTGGCAAGCTCTTTCCATTTTTGTTTATTACAATTGCTTGTGGTGCGATTAGTGGATTTCACGCCCTTATATCAAGTGGGACAACACCTAAAATGTTAGAGCGTGAATCTCATGCAAGAATGGTAGGCTATGGATCTATGCTTATGGAATCTGCCGTGGCGATTATGGCACTTATTGCTGCTGTAATCCTTACACCTGGTTTGTATTTTTCTGTCAATGTTGCACCAGCTGCCCTTGGAACAGCTAGTTTTTATCAAGGCGGTGTGTTGCAAGACACAATGGCAGCAGCACAGGCAGCGGCGCAAACAATTGGATCATGGGGATTTGTGATTACACCAGAACAGATTCTTAACACTGCCAATGAGATAGGTGAAAAATCAATCCTTAGTAAAACTGGTGGTGCGCCAACTTTTGCAATAGGTTTGGCAACTATCATTTCACAAGTACCATTATTTTCTCAAGGCTCTTTGGCGTTTTGGTATCATTTTGCGATTTTGTTTGAAGCACTCTTTATTTTGACTGCTGTTGATGCAGGGACAAGAGCTGGTAGATTCATGGTTCAAGATGTGCTAGGCAATGTTTATAAGCCATTTGGAAATATCCATTCGATATTTTATGGAATCCTTGCAACATTAATATGTGTGATAGGCTGGGGTTATATCTCTATCAAAGGCGTTACAGATCCACAAGGTGGTGTAAAATCACTCTGGACACTCTTTGGAGTTTCTAATCAAATGTTAGCGGGTATGGCATTGCTTGCTGTGATAGTGGTGCTATTTAAAATGGGTAAAGCCAAACAAGCATGGATTGCGATTTTACCTGCTGTTTGGGTATTGGTAAGCACACTATATGCAGGGATTTTGAAATTACTTCCAGCAAATGGTGAGAAGCTTCATGATTCAGTAAGCCATATTGCGACATGGCAAAACAACAAAGCAGCTGCGGCTCAAAAACTTGCAGAGATGGCTACACAAACAGATCCTGAAGTTATTGCAAGCCTTAGCGCTCAAGTAGATAAATTCAATCTCATTGCTAGTAATAACTTGCTTAATGCAATTTTGTGTGCATTCTTTATGCTTGTAACATGTCTTGTATTGTTGCAATGTATTAGAATCTGTCTTAGGACTATAAGCGGTAAGCCAACCATACCTCTTGCTGAATCTCCATATATAAAAGCAAGTGATTATGATGGCAAAATTGCCGTGCATAAATGATATTTGCAAAAATTTGGAGGCATGCGCAAAGAATCTATCAACGCTCCGATAGATTCTTGCATTTGCTCGTAGGTATGCCAAGTTATGACAAATATTTGGAGCATATGCGCATTCATCACCCCGACAAGATTCCCAAAACACAAAGGGAATTTTTTAAGGAAGCAATGGAAAAAAAATATGGTTCAGGCAGGGCAAAATGTTGATGAAAGCCTCTATGCAAGGTTTGCATACACAAAATTTTCTAGGCTTTCTATAAACCTCTAAAACACTATAATTTGCTACTAGATTCTATAAAATACAGCACAAAAAGTGTTAGTTTAAGTTTTCTAAGGTTTTAAAAAACTTATTTGTGCTAGAATCCCTCACTTTTATTTCTTTTTAGGAGAATCATTATGGAACAAACTCTCTCTATCATTAAGCCTGATGCTGTCAAAAAGGGCGTTATTGGTAAAATTATTGATAGATTTGAAAGCAATGGTTTGCGTATAGCAGCGATGAAAAAACTCCAACTTGGACGCTGTGATGCAAAAGAATTTTATGCAATACACAAAGAACGCCCATTTTTTAATGACCTTGTTGATTTTATGGTAAGCGGTCCTGTAGTCGTTATGGTGCTAGAGGGAGAAAATGCTGTGCTTAAAAATCGCGATCTTATGGGTGCGACAAATCCTAAAGAAGCAAAACCTGGAACAATCAGAGCAGACTTTGCCGATAGTATCGATGCAAATGCTGTGCATGGTAGCGATAGCCTTGAAAATGCTAAAAATGAAATTGCATTTTTCTTTGCCAAGCGAGAAATTTGCTAGTAATAGCATTTTGTGTTTTGTATCTTAAAAAATGCACAAAGTAATCTATGAAAATTGCTTTTAGAAAAGTTGCCGCATCACCAAAATCCTTTAGTTTAGAATCTGAGGGTTTGGAGCTTCGTGGCACACTTACTCGTGTAGATTCTAAGCTTTCTAAACTTGATGCCACGCTTAGTGGTGGTTTAGAGCTTATTTGTGCGCAAAGCGGAGAAACTTTTATCAAAGATTTTAATGAGCCTTTGGTTTTGTATATTTCAGATGGTGTTTGGGATACACAAAGCCAAAGTAATCTTGATAGCCTTGATGTTATCGAGTTTTTCGATGGTTTTATAGACTTAGAGTATATCTTGCAAAGCGAGATAGAATCTATAAAAATGGATTATCACATAAAAGGAGAATAATATGGCAGTTCCAAAAAGAAGAGTAAGTAAAACACGCGCAGCAAAGCGAAGAACACACTACAAAGTAAGTCTTGCAATGCCTATCAAGGATAAAGATGGCAGCTGGAAAATGCCTCATCGTATCAATAAATTTAGCGGACAATACAAGTAAGCATATTTGATATTTTGTGTGTTTGAAAGAGGGAGGAGTCGATGCGAAAAATTGCCATTGATGTAATGGGTGCAGATCATGGTATCGAGCCCATTGTGCTTGGTGTGGTAGAAGCCTTAAAGCATAGAGAATTTCAAGCCCTTATTGTAGGTGATGAAGCCAAAATTAGCCCATTATTGCCAAGTGAGCTTGTAAATCGTGTGCAAATTGTGCATTGCCTAGATTATGTCAAAATGGAAGAAAGTGCAACAAATGCATCAAAACGCAAGGAAACTTCTATTTTTGTCGCTACAGAGCTTGTGCGTGAGGGCAAAGCTGATGCGCTTGTATCACCCGGACATAGTGGCGCAACAATGAGTCTTGCTACTCTTAAGCTTGGTAGAATTAAGGGTGTTTCTCGCCCTGCAATCTGCACTACTATGCCAACTATCAATGGCAATCCTAGTATGATACTTGATGCTGGAGCAAACACAGACTGCAAACCCGAATACCTAGTGGATTTTGCCATTATGGGGCATGAATATGCCAAGAGTGTTATGGGATATGCTAATCCACGCGTAGGACTTCTATCTAATGGCGAGGAAGACACAAAGGGCAATGAACTCACCAAAGCAACATTTCCATTGTTAAAAGAATTTGAGTTTTTTCAAGGCAATGTAGAGGGAAGAGACATCTTTAATGGCAGTGTCGATGTAGTCGTGTGTGATGGATTTTCAGGCAACCTTGTCCTCAAGGCAAGCGAGGGTGTAGCAAGTGCTATTTCCCAAATCCTTAAGCAAGAAATCAAGAAATGCCCTATTCGCACACTTGGCGCAATGCTTATGAAAGGTGCATTCAAGAATCTTAAAAAGAAAATCGATCATAGTGAGTATGGTGGCGCACCATTGCTAGGCGTCAAAAATGTTGTGATTATTAGCCACGGAAGCTCAAATGCTAGAGCTATAGAATGTGCTGTGTATCAAGCACTCCACGCCCTAGATTCTGACATTTGTGCAAAACTAGAGAAGGTTTTTGAATCTCGATAAGGAATACTATGGAACAACTCTTTGCTTCACTCAAATCTATTGCATCTTATGTGCCATCACAATGCGTAAGCAATAAGGATTTTGAAAAAACCTTAGATACGAGCGATGAGTGGATTAGCAAGAGAACAGGTATTCAAACGCGTTACTTTGCTGCTCCGGAGCAAAACACAAGTGATCTTGCTTATGAAGCAGGAAAACTTGCTATAGAGCGCGCCAACCTCACACCCAATGACATTGATGTCGTAATCGTTGCTACATTAAGTCCAGATTATCTTACAATGCCTTCCACAGCGTGCATTACTGCTCATAAACTTGGGATACACAATAAACCCGCTTTTGATATTAGTAGCGCATGTAGCGGTTTTATCTATCTTCTTGATATAGCAAAATCTTTTATACAATCACGCACTTACAAAAATATTCTCATCATAGGGGCTGAAAAAGTAAGTTCAGTGCTAGATTTTCAAGATCGTGGCACATGTGTGCTTTTTGGAGATGGAAGTGGTGCTGCAGTTGTGAGTGCCACGACAGAGAAATCTAAATCTATTCTTGATGTGCATGTCGCTGCAAATGGGCAATATGCTGATTTGCTATATACACCTAGACTTGGTGCTACAAGCAATTCACCAAAACAATGCCTACAAATGAAGGGTAATGAAGTTTTTAAACAGGCAGTAAAAACACTTGCGCAAGATGTGAAAGATATTTTGGAACATAATGCCATTAAACCTCAAGATGTGAATTTCTTTGTGCCACATCAAGCAAATCTACGCATTATTAATGCTGTTGGAGAAATGCTAGACTTCTCTCCAGAACAAATTGTGCTCACCGTGCAAAAATACGGCAATACTTCTGCTGCCTCAATTCCTATGGCTATTGATGAAATCTATACGCAAGGCAAGCTTAAAAATGGTGATCTACTCCTGCTTGATGCATTTGGTGGAGGATTTACTTGGGGCTCTGCTCTTGTGTATTTTAATGGCTAATGTTTGCATACATTCATTACACAACACCATTACATAAGTTTTGTAAAAGTAAAGATATATTACAATCTTAATCTTTCAATAAAAAGGCTACAGATTAACGCATAAGGAGAAAATATGCAAAATCCTACATATGCACCTAGAATCCAGCTTCTTAGTGAATCTACTACTATTGCAATTAGCTCTCTAGCACGCGATCTTAAAGCACAAGGCAAAGATATTTTAAGTTTTTCAGCCGGTGAGCCAGATTTTGATACGCCAAAACCTATCAGAGATGAGGCAATACGAGCACTTAATAGTGGATTTACACATTATACAGCAGTGGGTGGTATTCCAGAATTACGCAAAGCAATTTGCGAAAAGCTTGAGCGCGAAAATGGCTTACATTACGACCCTAGTGAGGTTATTGTAAGTAATGGCGCCAAACATTCGCTCTTTAATGTGCTTCAAGCACTTGTATGCGAGGGTGATGAAGTAATAATTCCTACGCCATATTGGGTGAGTTATCCAGAAATTGTAACATATTGTGGTGGAACAAATGTTTTTATCCCTACAGACGAAAAGCAAAATTTTAAAATCACACCAAAACAGCTCAAAGAAGCCATCACACCCAAGACAAAAATGCTTGTCTTAAATTCTCCTTCAAACCCTACAGGCATAGTATATAGCAAGGAAGAGCTAGAAGAATTAGCACAGATATTGGCAGGAAGTAATATTTGGGTGCTTAGTGATGAAATCTATGAAAAACTTGTCTATGATATAACCTTTTGCTCTAGTGCAGCTATTAGTCAAGATATGCTAGAGCGCACAATTCTTATTAATGGATTGAGCAAGGCAGTAGCGATGACAGGGTGGCGTGTAGGCTATGTCGCTTGTAAAGATAAGCAGCTTATCAAATATATGGATAATCTCCAAAGTCAATGCACCTCAAATGTCAATTCTATCGCGCAAAAAGCAAGTGTAGTCGCACTTGGTAAAGAATGCGTGGCAGACATAGAAGAAATGCGTCTTGCATTTAAAGAACGCATGGAAGTTGCTTACAAACTCTTTAATACCTTGCCAGGCATTAGTCTCCAAAAGCCACAAGGAGCATTTTATCTCTTCCCCAATATCCAAGAAATTGCAAAATTTAAGGGAGATTCTATGCGGTTTTGTCAAGAGCTATTGCAATCTCAAGGCGTGGCACTTGTCCCAGGTAGCGCTTTTGGTAAAGATGGCTATGTGCGCTTTTCTTTTGCATGCAACACAGAGCAGATTCAATTAGGAATAGAACGAATTGCGCGATTTATTAAGGATTCTCAATAATTTATGAGAATCCTTAAGTTTGTGTGTTTTGGAGTTTGCGCATTAACGCTAAGTATAGCTACCTACCAAAGCACATACACTAACACTGCACCATTTATTTTACGCACACCAGATTCACTCTCACCGCTTTCTGATAACTCCCCTATTCTCTTGCAAAATACCGCACAAGATATGCAAGATTCTTCACAAGATTTTATCCTTGTGCCAAATTTTGAAAAAAGCGCACATGCAAGCTCTGTATTGGATTTAGATTCTAAACTTATGGTGTTGTTTTTTGCCGGAGACAAAGAGGGATCTCGTAATGTCAAGATTTATCAAAGCTTTTTATACAAAGGTAGTAAGTCTTGGAGTGAGCCAAAACCTATTCTCACGCCAGAATGGCTATCTAAACAAAGTGACAAATTCATAAAAAAGCTTGGTAATCCAGTCGCATTTCGCGATAGTTTGGGTAGGACGCACCTCTTTGTTGTGGGGGTAAGCTTGGGTGGGTGGAGCACTTCCAAAATCTATCAACTTTTATTTGATGAGACTTTAGAGAATCTCACCTATGTTGGAGAATTGCATTTAGGGGTGTTTGTAAATTTTTCTCATCTCGTGCGAACTCCAGCGGTTTTGCTAGAAAATGGCGGATTTATGCTTCCAGTATATCATGAACTTGCCGACAAATACCCGCTTGCACTTTTCTTTGACGCGCAAGGACATATGCAGTTTAGCAAACGCCTTAATAATTTGCGTGGGCAACTCCAACCTAGTATAGTCGCTACTACTTCTTCTGAATGCCTTGAGTTTTCTCGATCATATCACGCTGATTATGCGTATTTGCAACATTGCGATGATATGGGCAATGTATGGCACAAACCTATACAAACAAATCTCATAAATTATGATAGCTCAAGTGTGCTTGTAAATATCGGAGGAGAAGTCGTGCTAATCCATAATGATGGCTTTAATAATCCTCTTTTGGAGTTGTATCAGCTTTATGGGGAAGACATTCATATTCATTCTAGGGCTTCATTGAGTATATTTTGGCTAAAAGATTCTGCACAAGGTATGTTTGAGCGACTTTTAACACTTGATATTAGCAAAAATGGAGAGGTAAGCTATCCTGCTGCAGTGCTAGATTCTCAAAATCTCTACATCACATACACTTACAATCGCAAACAAATTAAATATGCCAAGGTGCGCCTTGATACACTCCAAGAGCTTATCGCTCAAGCAAAAGAAAAAAATCCCGTATTTTTTAAAGAACAAGATAAAGATACTGGAGAAGATCCACTTTTGTATCTTAGAGATTTTTATTTTGCGCACAATGGGCTTTATATGCCAATATTTTAGACACTAAGGGTTAAAAAGGTTAAGTAACAATGTTTGGCTTATGGATTATGTATGTAGCGATTATATTATGGCTTGGCGCTCACTTGTTAGAATCTAGGATTCTTGTGAAATATATATTGTGTCTTATATGTATTGTATTAGCCTGTATGCCGATATTTTTTACACATTATAGTAGTATTGAAATCATATATGCGTTTTTTGATGCACCAAGCATTATAACTATTTTGATTGCGCTTACTTTTTTGGCTAAAACTTTTGTGCAAGATGTTGGGACTCTTATGCACAAACAAATCTCCATACCCCTTGCATTACAACCCATAACATTTTTGTATTACGCAGTCTTTGGGGCATTATTGCTATTAGGCACGCTAAACATAGTGCCTTGGCTTGATGTTTATCATTTTGATCCAATTTTTGAAAATCTCATTGTATTGGGTGTGATAGCAGTGATGATATATAGTGATATGCTTATGGGAATCTTTCTTGCTTTAGCCTCTGTTGCTCTCTTTTTCACAGATACGCACAATATCTTAGATAACATCTTTTGTCCGTATTTGTGGGTTTATAGTGTAGGCTACACGCTTTTTATGAGTTTTATATCACTAAGGAAATATTATGAAAAACGCATTTTGGTTTAGAGCTTCATTGTGGAAGTGTGTGGTTTTTGCACTCACGATATATGGAGTCTTTTTTGCGCTGCGTTTAGGGTTTGTGGCATATATTGATGTTTTTGATCACGACATAACACATATTCCTTTTTCTACCTATTTCCGAATACTATTTTATGGCTTGTTATATGATAGCAATATCGTAGGAATTCTGACACTTATAATGTTTATCTTGGGTCTTTTTTTGTATCAATCCTCTATGGGACGCAAGATTTTACATATACTTGCTGTCTTGTGTATCATCATAAGTCTCTATGTAGGTTTGAGCCAAATATGGTTTTATCATCTTTATCACGATATCTTTGATGCAAATTTGTTTCGCGACAATATACAATTTTCTATTTTTATAGCACCTTGGGAAGAATACACACACTGGAAACTTTTTATCTTTCTTATAAGTTGTCTTGTGTTTTTGGGGATTATGCGCATTGGCTTTAAGATTATAGATTTTGTGTATCAAACAAATCCATATACACGCCTCTCCTATCAAGCTCCCAAATATTCGCCCCTGCTTATTCTTGTGGTATGTTTTGTGATTTGGGAGGCTTTTGCATTAAGGAATATAGCGACAAAACACTTACAGCTCCATAGCAATCTCCAAAAAACACTACCTAACGCGATACATAGCCTTAGTAAAACATACAAACTCTATAAACAAATCAATCATTCCTCTTTTGGTGATTACATAGATCAATCACCCACAGAGGTTGTAAAAGATTTTTTTGAACTACAAGAGGATTTGCCACACTATGATTTGCAAAAGCTTCTCCAAAAAAGCACCAACAACGCATCTAACACGCAAATTAATCATATTTTTTATATCATCGTTGATGAACTCAATGACTGGTGTTTTGAAAAAGGGGTTGATGAGATTGGAGTATGTAGCGAACTAAACGCACTTGTATCAGAGGGTGCATTTAAGGCAAATATCTTTTTGGAAAATGCCTCTAGTGATATAGCTAGTCTTGAAACGCAAATAAGTGGTCTTTTTGATATCGGTATTGATTTACGCCTTGCCTCCAAGCAGATTGAGAATCTCAAAACTTCGTTGGCAATGAATTTCAAAGCATTGGGATATACAACAAACTTTTTCTTTGGTGGCAATAGAGATCATTGGGATAAACTTGATGAGTTTGTGCATTCCCAAGGTTTTGATAAGAGTTTTTATGACACACAAATTACCCAAAACGCCAAAACACGATCCTATAAACCTCCATATGAACATACAATGGGTGCTTATAACCAATACCTTGTAAATTTCGTGCGAGATAGATTGTTTGTAGGCTATCAACAAAAAAGCTTTAATGTTATAGTAACCACGCCTTATACCAAAGATCAAGAGATAGAATCTAACTATACGCAATATATACAAGAATTCATACAGACACATCCAGAAATCGCTAAACAAGGTGATATACATCTATTAAGCTATCTATACCAACAAGATAAGATTTTGGCTAAATTTATAGCAGATATAAGCGAGAGATTCCCAAATGCGCTATTTGTGATAACAAGCACGCATAACACCGCCAAAATCTCTACACCAAAAAACAAATATAATGTGCCTTTTATTCTCTATGCACCAAGTCTAAAGCCCATAATGCTTTCCAATGTGGGTTCACATGTGGATATTGTGCCAACAATCCTTGAGTTAGTGGCACCAAACAAACACGAATATGTAAGTTTTGGAAGACCACTTCTTAGCAACAAAAACAGCCCATATCAAGAAAATCTCTATAAAGCATTTGGTAATAAAGTGGTAGCAAATGAGCGATTTATCTACGATGGGGCGCATATAGAGTATGTGAGTCAAGGCTTAGAGCGCACAAAAGACAAGGAGCTTGCCTCTTCTTTGTATCAGCATTTGCAAGAAGCACGAGCTTTAAGTTGGTGGATCTTTAAAAATGGTTATAAGATAGAATAGATTCTCACTATATTGGTATCACAAAGAAAATTCTGTGCTTGTATTAAAATAATGTAGCATTGTTCTAATGCTAGCATGTGTGATAATTTTTTGATTTTTAGCACTCTTAGTAGATATATGATAGTTTTGCACTGCAATTTCCCTATCAGCGCTAATACAATGATTCCAAGCATGTCCAAAATATGTGCAAATATTTGGTGGTGTGATATGTTGCCATTTATCGGCGATATAAATATTCACCCATTTTTGGATACTTTGTGGCTTTTCTTTCAAGCGCCAATACCCCACAGGATCCATTGTTACAAGCAAAGGAATGCTTTGTGGTGCAAGATGTAGCGTTGCTAAGACCTTTGTAATATTTGCTGCTCCCCAGCTATGCGCAAATATATAAGGATAATACCCCGCATTAATAAGTGTGGGTAAGCACGCATAAAAAAGTGCTTTACTATCAAAGGTTGTATATATTTTTGCACAAAAAGGAATATGTGCAAGTTTTTGATAGCTACCATTTACAAATTGTGCAAATTCCCTAAATACTACATGATGATAGCTATCCATAAGCCCACCAACAAAAATAATAATATGTTTATAATCTCGTGATGTAGTGGCTTGTGAGTGAAAATCCTCACAATCACAAATACTCTGTAAGTCCTTATGACGCAAAAAAATATTTGTTTGTTTATAGGCGGTTTTTGGAGGGGGAATATCACCTCGCCACAATGCAATAGGAAGTCCTAGATTCACGAAATATCCTTTTTAGTATTTTGCAAGTTTGGCGCGCATAAAACTTTCAGCAAGATTTTGAGCATTTTGGCGTGGATTTCCATTCCACAAAGAGCTTATTGTAGCGAACATATCAGCATTTTTTAGCAATTGTATATTATCTTTGCTAATTCCTCCAATAGCACAAATTGGAATATCAAGCACTGTCTTTGCTTCAGCAAGAATCTCTGCCCCAACGCACATAGCATTTGGCTTGGTCAAAGAAGGAAAGATAGCGCCAAATGCAACATAATCTGCGCCTTGAGATTGTGCTTCTTTGGCACGCGATATGTCTCCATAACTTGAAACACCCAAAATACCTTTGAATCTTTTGCGTACCGACGCAAGATTCCCATCATCTTTGCCAATATGCAATCCCGGAACACCAAGCTTTATCGCGAGCTCTATGCGATCGTTTAAGACAAAAAGCACATTTGAACTAGCACATATATGCATTAAGTGCTTAATAATCTCTATAATATCCTTATCTAGGCTATTTTTGTCTCTAAATTGAAAGATTTTCATACCGCTCGCTATGGCTTCTTGCACTTGAGTTATAAGAGTGCTAAATGGCGTGAGTTTTTCATCACTAATACCATAAAGACCTACTAAATCATATGTTTGTCCGCTCATAGATTCTCCAATCTGGTATTTCAAATAAATCTGGTGCATTATGTAGATATTCAAAAGGTCCAAATCGCTCTTTGTAACCCATAGAATAATGATCTTTTATCCAATAACCGGGATAAAAATAACGTAATCCCCTTTCTTTAGCAATTTTAAGTTGCACAAGAATATTAAGCGTCCCCAAACTCAAATGTCCATAATCATGATCATAGAAAAAATATACCGCGCTTATGCTATCTCCAAGTATATCCACCAATCCAACGCCTATGAGCTTAGAATCTCGCACATACAAAAACTCATAACCATATTCCTGATGTCCCTCAACAAACATTTCATGATAGCTTTGCTCTGTAATAGGTGTGTATTCCCACGATTTTTTGAGATTCATCACGCGGTGATATTTGTCATACAACAAAAGATGATCTTGTGTTAAAGTTGGTTTTTGTATGTATAGAGCGGTTTCTTGATTATTTTTTAGCACTCGTTTTTGATTTTTGCTAAATTCAAAATCTTCCACTAGAGTGCGTATAGAAATGCACTCCTTACAATGCTGACACACAGGAACAAAAAAGTATTTTCCAAAGCGTCTCCAACCCCTTTGCAATAAACCCAAATAAAAAGATTCAGAGCAATGAAAAATATGAAAATAACGCATTGTGCTTTGTTGATCAGCAAGATAGCTACAATGTTTAGAATCTGAAAAAAACTCAAATATTTTCATCATAGCCCTACATACTGCCTTTTAAAATTTGTAACCTTTTGGACATAGCGGCGTGCCTCATCTTGGCTTAGTCTTGTTGTGAGGCGTTTATATACTTGATCTGAAGAAAGAGAGTTTATAACGCTAATAGCTTGTTTTCGATCGCTATGAAACGCACGCAACACATTTCCACTTCCCGTGTTATACGCCGCTATGACGCAATATTCCTGCGATTTTGGATCGCTAATGCCTTGCAAATAACGAGTAAAAAGTATATGTAAATATGCACTACCATACCTAATATTTGTCTCTGGCGTGAAAAGCATTGTTTTTGTTGGCACTCCAGCATTACCAGTGATAAGTTTATGTGAATCTGCCCCCGCTGTGCTTGGAACAATCTGCATTAATCCATATGCAGGCACATGACTCATCGCATAGGGATTAAAGTTAGATTCTGTATGAATGATTGCCATCACAAGTGCAGGATCAAGACCAAATTCTTTGGCATAGCGTTGTGCAATGGCTTGATAACTATTACCAGCAAGCTTTTGGTAATCATCACTCATTTGCAAATCTACATAATACACCTTGTGTCCGCTAGAATCTGTGCGTGTTTGGAGTTTGTTTTGCACCAAATATTGTGCATACCTTTTGGCTCGCCATTCATACAAAATATCCTGTCCCTCATTATCCTTAATAAGTCCTGCAAGAAATGGCTTACCATCAAATTTCACTTCAGAATCCGAATACAAATCCATACCTCTAGGATCTTTTGGAGTGAGCAATGCTTTGGTGATTGCACTTTCTAAGGCATTGGTGGGGTTTGATGTGTCGATAGTTTCTACGCGAATCTTACCGCTTGTAAAATCAATGCTTGAGCGCGAAAGATAATGATCGCTATATTTAACAAGCTTTGAGGTATCTGATACTTCAAACTCGCTCTCTCCCCAATTTTTTGAAATATTCCCACTAAGATTCATTAATTCTTGCCTATGGGCTTTATGGGCTTTTTTGAGATTCTCATTTGCTTGGCTTGAAAAGTCTGAATTATTATGCAATTCACTCTCTAAGGCAAGATCGGATTGTGCCAAAAGGCTATCACGACCAAAAAATGAAGTATTTGCATTGCCACTTAAAGTTCTTTTGGGTTTTTTTGTTGTGCGTATATCATCTTCATAGGAAGCCCACATTTTTGAATCTGCACCATCCATAAGAGTATGTCGCGTAAGTGTTGCGTTATTTGTGTCTAACTTGCAGCCACTAAACGCATACAATATACACAGACATGCACTAAAAGAAAGATATTTCACGCCACCAACCTTGCTGTAGATTCTATATAAGTGCATAGAATCTAGGACTTTTCTTAAATTTTAAAGCAATAAGCAAAAAAAATTCCTTAAGAGACAAGGTTTTGACTTGCACGCATTGCAAAAAGTTTTAGCGGATATTAGCAAGCTTGAGGATAAACTCCACTTCTCCCTTACCAAGACGCATTTCTTTGGCAATAGAATCTATGCTCCAGCCATCTCTAAAAAGTGCGCTAATGCGTTTTTCATCGATAGTATTTCCATTTGAGGGCATATAATTTAACTCGCGCAGTTTTTCCTCAAGCATAAGGGTTTTTTCTTCCATATAATCATTTTGTTTATGAATATCAGATTCTAAGATTTCTATCTGTCGTTGCACCTTGATAAGCCCATTACTTAGTGCGTCTCGCACTTCGGCTTTTATCTTGCTCCCAAGCGCAGTGTTGGTGTATTGGTTTTCAAGTTCGTTGTCTTTTATCCATTTTTTAATTTTATACATTTCCTTGTTTAAATCCTCAATCCCACGCTCAAAACGCCTAAGACGCTTGTATGTATCCATACTGCGAAAATAATTTGCTACAACAAGCACGATGACAACAAGCAAACAAGCAATGCTGCAAATCATACTAAGATTTTGAAATGACAATTCAAACACTACGCTATCCTTTATTCTGTCTTTTGTTGGAGGCTTTTTGTATCCAAAATCATACCACGCTCACACTCTGCTACAAACGTATCAAAATATGTGCGGTTTTTGATATGAATATGTTCGATTTTGGCAACTTGTGGGTGCAAAACTCTTGCAAAGATTCCAAGTGTGCGTTCAGGAAAAAATGGCACAAACATACGCACATAAATCGCATTCTCTCCCTCACAATCCCCAAAACTTTGATCTTCATCAAGACACAACGCATCATGTCCGACAAATTTAAGTTTGGCTTTGTGCGCAAGAGGCAAAAGCTCTTGTTCTTTATGCGTAAGAATCTGCTCTAATCTCTCAAGCTTTTTATACATTTCGGTTAAAATCTCAATAATCACGACATTTTCTTCACCCAAAGCACTCTTAGAATGCATAGTTTTTATCCATTTCAATATAGGTGCTTGGCTAAAAGTCGCAAGAGTAGAAAACTCCTCCTCATACAAAGGCATTGTTTGAGCTTGTATGTATTCATAGGCTAGGTGCAGATGACATCTCCCTAAACGCGTTGAAATCCCCAGAGATTCTAATAATGCCTTATAGTCCATAATGCCACACTCCATCAAAAGCTACAAATGCAAAAAACACAAACCCTAAATATCCATTGGTCGCAAAAAATGCCTTAGGGATATTCACAAAATCCTTATGCACGAGGTATTGTTCATATATAAGCATTATTGCACAAACTACTAAGCCTACATATGAAATAACCCCTAGAATCTGTGTCTGATATATAAAGATTCCCCAAAAAATCACCGCGCACAAATGAAATAGCCTTGAAAGATATAGGGTATTTTGCACCCCAAATCGCGAAGGAATTGAATAAAGATTATGCTTTATATCAAATTCCCTATCTTGCAAGGAATACAACAAATCAAATCCAGCCACCCAAAACATCACTGCCACACTCAAAGCCACACACCACCACTCTAGGCTTCCTAACACTGCGATACATCCAGCAATAGGTGCAAGACCTAGTGAGATACCAAGCACAAGGTGCGCGAGTGAAGAAATGCGCTTCATCACCGAATATCCTCCCAAAATCACCAAAAAAGGTAAGGACAACATAAAAGCAAGGGTATTGATATAATAAGACACAAGCACAAAAATAATGGCATTGACACCACAAAACACACTTAAAGCCACAAACCCTACCCTACCATCAACACTAGGACGATTTGTGGTGCGTGGATTAAGCGCATCTATATCTCTATCTAAAAGTCGATTAAAACCCATTGCAAAGTTTCGCGCACTCACAAGTGCCACGACACACAAAAAAAATGTAGACCACCCCATCCAAACGCTTCCATCAGCTTGCAAGCTTGAAACAACCATAGATATGAGGATAAAGGACGCAGAAAAAATTGTGTGCTCAAACATCACAAGTTCATTAAAATTTTGTATTTTCTTTAGCACCGCCACACTCCAAAAACTTGACAAATATCTTATTTTACATTAACTAACTTTAAAAAAGCCTCTTTAGATTCCTAAACCTAAAGTCCATAATGTGCTTTTTTGTGTCGCAACACACTAAGCTCCATACCCAGCAAAGCACTTACCTTCTCTAAATCATTATCATTATGCTTAAGTGCTTGTGCTAAAAATTCGCGCTCTATCTCCTCAAACCCTCCTATCTCCCCTGCACTGCCAAAAACCCTTTGCCTAGATTCTAAAAACAAATCTTTTGGTGTGATTTGCTCACCATCACTTAAAATCACTGCACGCTCTATCACCGAGAGAAGCTCACGCACATTCCCATACCAAGGATACTCAAGCAATGCCTTTTCACTATCTTTGTGCAAGACTTTTGGAGCAAATCCATATTTTTGTATCGTTTCTTGAAGTTTATATCGTGCAATGTCTAAAATCTCTTCTTTGCGTTCTTTAAGCGGTGGGACAAAAATAGGGATTGTCTGCAAACGAAAAAACAAATCCTCGCGAAAATGACCTTGCGTGATTTTTTGCATGATATTAGCATTTGTCGCAGAAATAAACCGCACATCGATAGGAATTTTTTTGGAGCTTCCTAAACGCGTGAGTGTTTTTTCTTGTAATACTCGCAACAACTTGGCTTGCAAGGCAATAGGCATTTCGCCTATCTCATCTAAAAACACACTTCCGCCATTAGCGTCCTCTAAGATTCCAGGTTTTGGGTTTGTCGCATCTGTGAATGCACCTTTTTCATACCCAAAAAGTTCAGATTCTAGCAAATGTTCAGGGATTGCCGCCATATTAATAGCGATAAATGGGGCATTAGCACGCTTAGAATGTGTATGGATAAAGTTTGCAAACACATCTTTGCCTACACCACTTTGCCCCATCAAAAATACATTTGCGTCAGTTGGGGCGACTTTTAGGGCGATGTTTTTGGCATTTTCAAGAGCTGGAGAAGAGGCAATGAAAAATTTTTTGTGTATATCTTGCGTAGGTTGTGTGGGTTGTACCTTTAGCTTACTTGTTTTTTTGTTTATAGAATCTTCTTGGTTATATTCACCTAAGATTTCTTGCTCTTTTTTGAGATTCTCTAGGGTTTGGATTAATTCCTCAAAACTAAAGCCCTTTACCAAAAAATCCTTAACACCTAAACGGATAGCTTTTATCGCATTTTGCACAGACGCATTACCTGTAACAACAATGCTTATATATTTACCCTCTAATTCTTGCAAAAATTGTAGTCCGTCCATTTGGGGCATATTAATGTCGGTAATAATCACATCAAAATCTTGTGGCGTGTGCTGAAGTGTAGAAATTGCCTTTAGCGCTTCTTTGGCGTTTTTAAAGCTCTTTATATCATAGTCTGGATAGTCGTTAAAGGCGATTTCTAGCGATTTGCGATAATTTATGTCATCTTCTACGATACAAACTTTCATTACATTCCTTAAGTTGGCTTATAGAATCTACAGGCTAAAATTCGCATTATATTTCATTTGTGCTTAAAGTAAAGGTGACAATGCTACATCTCACTACCAATAATGCATCGCCCACACTCGCTCATCTCCCACAAAATTCTGGCGTGTATCAATACTTTGATAAAAACGGACATCTCTTGTATGTAGGCAAAGCAAAAAACCTTAAAAAGCGTATCAAGAGTTATTTCACACCAAGCGCAAAACTAAGCCCACGCATAGCTTCTATGGTATCGCAAGTATCTGAAATAAAAACCTTTATCACTCCAAGCGAACAAGATGCGCTCATTTTGGAAAACTCTCTTATCAAAAGCCTCAAACCAAAATATAATATTTTATTGCGCGATGATAAAACATACCCATATATCTACATTGATTATAATGAGGATTTTCCCACACTAGAGATCACACGCACACTACTTAAAAAACGCAATATCACCTATTTTGGACCATTTAGCACTGGGGCTCGTGATTTGCTAGAAAGTATCTTGCAATCCTTACCTTTGGTGCAAAAAAAGTCTTGTCTTCGAGGCAAAAAAGCATGTTTGTTTTATCAGATTAAGCGTTGTCTAGCTCCGTGTGAGGGCAAGATCAACAAAGAACAATATGCCCAACTCCTTGAGCAAGCCATTGATTTACTACAGCACAAAAAAAAGCTCATTACTATCTTAGAATCCAAAATGCAAACGCTCGCACAACATTGTGCATTTGAAGAAGCCGCAAAAATACGCGATAGTATCGCTAAAATCACTCAAATGCAGGCATTTTCTCATATCGATTTGCTAGATTATAGTAATCTTGATGTCTTTGTGTTTTGTGCGGAGAGTAATCATTATGGCATAATGATGAAGCTTTTTATCCGCAATGGATGCATAAGCTCGAGTGATTTTTTATCTATCCATGATGAATCCTTGCAATCTCTTACTACAGAATCTCCCCAATTAGATCAATCTCAAGTCTTGCACTCTCTATACACCCAAGCCCTACTCAACCATTATAAAGCCCCTGCGCCATTGCTGCCGGATTCTATTTTATTGCCCTATGACATTGGTATCTTTGAAGAAAAAATGCGTTTAGAAAAAATCTTGCAAGAACGCACAGGCAAAAAAATTACCATACTTCAACCCCAAAGAGGTAAAAAGCACGAACTTATCAATATTGCACGCACAAATGCCAAAGAACTTATGCGCTTACAAGAGCAACAAAAACAACACTACACGCAAGAACTACAAGCCTTGCGCGAACTTTTTGCGCTCTCAAATCTCCCCTATCGCATAGAAATTTTTGATACCTCACACCATAGTGGAAGCGCCTGTGTGGGAGGAATGGTCGTGTATGAAAATGATGGATTTTTAAAACATGCCTATAGACATTATCATTTGCAGGGCACTGATGAATACGCGCAAATGCGAGAAATGCTCACGCGCAGAGCCCTAGATTTTGAATCTAATCCCCCACCAAATCTTTGGTTACTTGATGGCGGTGCGGCACAGATTGCTATAGCAAAAGAGATTTTAGAAAGCGCAGGAGTGCAAATAGATATCTTAGGAATTGCCAAGCACAAACTCAATGGACGCGCACATCGGGCGAAAGGAAGTGCTAGTGATTGTGTGTATATGCTAGATTCTAAACACACGACACAAGAACATACACAAACAACAGAAATGCGATTGCTACCAAGCGATAAACGATTGCAATTTTTGCAAAAATTGCGCGATGAAGCACATCGCTATGCAATCACTTTCCACAGGAGTAAAAAGCTAAAAAACCTTACACAAGCCCAAGCTTTGGGTATAGAAAAAAATCTTAGTGTTGCTCAAATACAAAAACTTCTTAGAATCTATGGTGATTTTGCGCATATACGCGATCTCACGCCAACAGAAATTACTCAAGCATTACGCCAACGACAAACAAAGCCCACTAAAAAAGAACTATAAACAAAGGACACAATGTGCTACAATCAATCCAAAATAAACTCCAAAAAATCACCATTCAAGGCAAAACACATATCTTACTATATCTCATCGCTGTTATTTTTGTGCTTTGCTGGGTTATGGGACTTTTGGCACTTATGGGACTAAAGGCAGATTATGATAGCAACTATCCCACACAAAAAATGAGTATGCTCTATGCACAAGAGATGCAAAACTCCTTTTTAGATTCACGCACCAATAATGATAATGTCCAAATACTTTGGCAGACCTATAAACACGATTTACAAGAAAAAGAAAACCGCTACAAATTCCTTAATAAAATCCGCCATTGGTATCAAGCTAGTTTTTTAAGAGAACAAAAAGAAGAGATTATAAGGCTTTCTAATATGCAGCGAGAAATAATCGCGCAAATTGATGAGGCATTGCAAGAACACAATATATCTCGCTACGATCTTTTTACTAAACTTGTGCGATGCAATATAGAACTCGCAACAATCAACAAAGAAGTGAGCGATTCGCTCTATGACTTTAGCCTTAAGATTCTGGGATTTTTCTTGCTTGTCTTAGCCTGTATGTTTCTCATACTCTCTAAAGCCATTACAGATTCTATTAATAATGCCTATAATTCACTAGAAAACCTTGTGGCACAAAAAACTATCGAGCTTCAAACACTCAATAATAATCTCCAAAAGTCCATAGAATATGAAGTGAAACAAAATCAGCAAAAAGACTTATTTTTGTATCAACAAGCGCGATTAGCCTCTATGGGAGAGATGATTCATAATATCGCTCATCAATGGCGACAACCACTCAATTCTCTCACACTTCTTATACAGAGTTTTAAAACCAAATACGATCAAGGCAAGTTTGATAAAGAATTTCTATATGCACAAACCCAATATGGTCTCAAAATCGCGAAAAATATGTCCGAAACTATCGAGAGTTTTAGCACATTTTTCCGCCCCGACAAAGAAAAAACATGCTTTAGTATCAAAAAAGCACTTTTAGATTCTCTTGAGCTTCTTTCTGGGGTGCTGTATGATGAAAATATCCAAGTAAGCACCAATGTGCAAGAGGATTTTACAATTTTAGGCTACGAAAATGCTTTTACGCAAGTGGTATTTGTTTTGCTTAATAACGCCATAGATGCGTTTAAAGAATCTAAGATTCCTAATGATGAGCGTTTTGTAGAGATTAGCATTACGCCTTGTGATACAAATCTAGCTATCAATGTCAAGGACAATGCAGGAGGTATCAAGCTTGATGACATACAAAAAATATTTGAGCCTTATTTTACAACCAAGCACAAATCGGCAGGAACAGGAATAGGGCTTTATATGGCAAAACAAATTATTGAAAAACAATTTTTTGGCAGTATCGCGGTGCAAAATATCACTTTTAAGCTTCAAGAAGATTCCGATATTGCTCATAAGGAATCTAAAGGAAGTGCTTTTAGTATCATTATTCCTTATAGTGCGTGTATTTTACAAACCGCTACCACAGCACCATAAAGCTAAACCACACAAGGAGATAAAGTATGAATCACCCTAAGCGTAGCTTAAAAGATTTGACGATCCTCTATGCAGAAGATGATCAAGATACGCTAAAACTCACTGCAATGGTGCTAGAAGATTATGTTGGACGACTTATTTTGGCAAAAAATGGACAAGAAGCGTGGCATTTATTTAATCAGCACAAAATTGATGTAGTGCTTACTGATATTTTAATGCCAAAACTTAGTGGACTAGATCTTGTGGGGCTTATCCGCCATTCTACCCAACCAAATGTCCCTATTGTCATTACTTCCGCACACACTGAAGTTAAATATCTTTTGGAAGCTATTAATCTTAGAGTAGATAACTATATTCTAAAGCCTATCGAAATAGATTCGCTACTAAAAGTCTTGCAAAAGGCGATTTTACCTTTTGTCCAAGCCAAAGAAATAGAAGCACAAAGTCTCCTTATTAAGGCTATTTCTACCTTTGTTGGTGGCAAAAAAATAGAAATTGTTAAATTCCTCATCGAACATTGCGATGAAGATAAGATTTTTCACGGATCGTATGAAGATATTTTGCTACATCTTAATGTCAGCAAACCAACGATTGTCAAAACCTTTAAGCAACTTATGGACGCAGGAATTCTTATCAAGGTCCGCAACAAAATGTATCGTTTTCATCAAGATTTTTTACTTGAAAATATGCAATTATAAAATGAAGCAAATAGCGATCTTTACGCAGAATTAAGCAAAAAATCGCTACAATGGCTAATTTTACTGCTCTAAAACTTCAACTTACTTCACTAAGGACTTAAATGGCTAATGAAAAAACACGAACGCATACACCAGTAGAAGGTTATAAAATAGAAGATCTTAAATCAAGCTCTGTTGCTAAACTAATTGAAATTGCTAAAAAACTCGGTATTGAAAATCCACAAGAATATCTCCGACAAGATCTCATCTTTGAGATTCTAAAAACCCAAGTTACGCAAGGTGGCTACATTCTTCTTACAGGAATCTTAGAAATTATGCCTGATGGACACGGATTTTTGCGTGCATCTGATAAAAGCTTTAGTAATAGCCAAAACGATACCTATGTCTCACAGAGCCAGATTCGCCGTTTTGCACTAAGAAATGGTGATATAGTAATGGGACAGGTGCGCCCACCAAAAGATCAAGAACGCTACTATGCGCTTTTAAAAATCGAAGCGGTCAATTTTATCTCACTTGATGAAATCAAAAATCGCCCACTTTTTGATAATCTCACACCACTTTTCCCTATAGAGCAACTTAAACTTGAATATCAATCCGATATGGTAACAGGTAGAATGCTTGATCTCTTCACGCCTATAGGCAAGGGGCAACGCGCACTTATTGTTGCTCCACCACGCACAGGAAAAACTGAACTTATGAAAGAACTCGCGCATGGTATAGCCAAAAATCACCCAGAAGTTGAACTCATGGTGCTTTTGGTAGATGAACGCCCAGAGGAAGTAACCGATATGGAGCGTAGCGTCAAAGGACAAGTATTTAGCTCAACATTTGATCTCCCTGCAACAAATCATATTCGTGTCGCTGAACTTGTCATAGAAAGCGCTAAACGCAAGGTAGAAATGGGCAAAGATGTCGTGATTTTATTAGATTCTATCACACGATTAGCACGCGCATATAACGCCGCCACGCCCTCTAGTGGCAAAGTGCTAAGCGGTGGGGTTGATGCAAATGCCTTGCATAAACCAAAGCGATTTTTTGGTGCGGCTCGCAATATCGAGCAAGGCGGTAGTCTCACTATTATCGCTACTGCACTTATTGATACAGGATCGCGCATGGACGAGGTGATTTTTGAGGAATTTAAAGGCACAGGAAATAGCGAAATTGTCCTTGCGCGTAGTGTTGCGGATCGCCGAATCTATCCAGCACTTGATATTCTCAAATCCGGCACACGCAAAGATGAGTTGCTACTTGGCAAAGATAAGCTCACAAAAGTATGGATGTTGCGTAATGTAATGCATACAATGGATGATGTGGAAGCACTAAGTTTCATCTATAGTAAAATGAAACAAACTCAAGATAATGAAGAATTTTTAAATGCTATGAATCCCCAAGAATAAGTAAAGCTATGAAAGTCGGCGTGTTTGATAGTGGTGTTGGAGGACTTAGCGTTTTAAAAAGTCTTTTGGAAGCCAAACTTTTTGAATCTATCGTATATTATGGCGATACCGCTCGTGTCCCATATGGAACCAAAGACAAGCAAACCATTATCCGATTTTCTCTCCAAGCACTTGATTTTTTTGTCTCTCAACATATCGATATGCTTGTTGTAGCTTGTAATACTGCAAGTGCATACGCGCTAGATTCACTTAGTCAAAATGCTCCATTCCCAGTTATAGGAGTTATCACGCCCGGTGTGCTTGCTACACAAAACAAACTCTCTTCTAAGGATTCTTCTATCCTTGTAATTGCCACAAAAGCTACAATTGCTTCAAATCTTTATGCTACCAAACTCCAAGAAAAAGGTTTTTGTAATGTAAAAAGTCTAGCAACGGGGCTTTTTGTGCCATTTGTCGAAGAGGGAATCTATGATGGCAAACCTATGCAAGCATTGCTAGAATATTACTTTAGTGGATACAATCCCCCTGATGCACTTATTTTAGGTTGCACGCATTTTCCGCTCATTGCTCACGCTCTTAGCGCATATTTTGGTAAAGATACAATCCTTATTCATAGTGGTGAAGCGATTGTAGAATATATTCAAAGCACCTATCATTTACCTACACAACGCCCATTGCATTCTTTAGAATTTTTTGCAAGTGATGATGTCAATGCACTAAAACACACCGCAAAAGCGTGGCTTGGTAACCTTTATATGCCCTAAGAGTGTATAAATGAAATATCTTAGTGCCTGTGTTTGTGCGATAATATATGTATGTTTGTTTTGGGCGTGCTCTACAAATATCAAACCAAAAACCCTCTCGGATAAAGAATGGAAAGCTTATCGACTAAGTATCGATACCAAAGTGCTTTTTGCACCACAAGATGCTACTATGATTTTTGACACGCAACAAAATAGAATCTATGGCAATACGGGGTGTAATAACTACACAGCTAACATACAAATTGAGCAAAATAAGCTTATTATCACCAAGCGCACCTTTACGCGCAAACTTTGTGAATCTCAAGAAGTTATGGATTATGAATTTGAGTTTTTGCGTAGTCTTGAAGGGGAATACGACATCATCACGCTACAAGAATACAAAGATCGCCTAAGCACCTATGGACAAATCACAAATCCAGATTTATACGATAGCAAGGCGTCCCAAAATATGCTTATTCTCGCCAATAGATTCAAAGCCTATTTTCTCATACCCTAAACACATGCAAAACCCCTCTACCAAACAATGCTTTACTCTCACACAAGATACAGAGGGTATGTTTGAATCTAAGGGATCAAAATTTTTAGCCTTTATCTTTCCTATAGAATGCGATATACACGCGCCCACGCCAAAGCTTATCTTGCAACATTATATACAAACACTCAAACCCAAGCATACTAAGGCTGTGCATTTTGTAAGTGCTATGCGGGCTTTTGCGTATGCACAAAATGACAATACAGAAGCTAGTATCATAGAATCTTCTAGTGATGATGGAGAGCCAAAAGGTAGCTCAGGTGTGCCTTGTCTCAATGTCCTAAGGGGTGAATGCCTTGTGAATGTAGGCTGTGTAGTTGTGCGATATTTTGGTGGCACATTGCTTGGGGTAGGAGGATTGGTAAGAGCCTACACTGCTGCGACACATGCAGCACTCCATAACGCCAAAGCCGCGCACACTCTCATTCCTTTTATCCAAAAACACACTCTTGCTCTTTGCATTCCTTACACGCAGTTTTCCAAATTACAATATCTTGCCAAAAATCTTGATATCACACTCTCAAAACAAAATTTTAGAGAATCTAGCATAGAAATTTTGTGCTCTGGGACACAAAAAGCACTAGATACATTAAAAAATACGCTATAATCATATCTTTGTTAAGGAGTTTATTTATGGAGTTTTTTAGCACATATTATTTGGAATTCAAAGTCTTGCATCTTCTTGCACTTATTTCTTGGATGGCGATGTTATTTTATCTCCCTAGGTTATTTGTATATCACGCCCAACATCGAGACAACAAAGATTTTATTGCAATTGTAAAATTACAAGAACAACGCCTTTATGCTTATATAGGTATGCCTGCATTTGTAGTAACAATCTTTAGCGGTATGGCACTCATACTTGCAAATACGAGTATTTTTACCAATGGTGGGTGGTTTCATGCCAAGCTTTTATTTGTAGTGTTTCTTGTGATATATCACTTTTTATGTGGATATTTCATCAAAACACTAGGCAATGGCAGCTGTCAAAAAAGTGGCAAATTTTTTAGAATCTTTAATGAATTTCCCACACTCTGTCTTATAGCAATCGTGATTTTTGTAGTCATCAAACCATTTTAGGAGTGCGTATGGCAAAACTATGGGGTGGGCGTTTTGAGAGTGAATCTAGCAAACTGCTTGAAGACTTCAATGCCTCTATTGGATTTGATTGGCAAATGTGGCGTGAAGATATAGAAGGATCAAGAGCACATGCCAAAATGCTAAAAAACATAGGGATTTTAACGCAAGATGAATTAGATTCAATTATGGGTGGCTTAGATACAATCGCTACTATGATTGAATCTGGAGAATTTGTCTTTAGCAACAGCGATGAAGATATCCATATGGCAATAGAATCCAAACTCACACAACTCATCGGTGAAAGTGGCAAAAAACTCCATACTGCACGCAGCAGAAATGATCAAGTAGCACTTGATTTTCGTCTCTTTAGTCTTAGGGCTAACAAATCTCTTAGAGATTCTATATTGGCACTCATGCAAACCCTCCTTACTATTGCCAAAGACCATACGCACACTATTATGCCCGGTATGACACATCTCCAACACGCCCAACCTGTCAGCCTTGCATTTCATATTGTAGCGTGGTGCTGCTCACTACAACGCGATGTGCAGAGATTTCAAGATAGCTTTATACGCAACAATTTCTCCTCTCTAGGATCTGGTGCGCTCGCAGGCACACCTTATGGCAATGATAGGGAATTTGTCGCCAAGGAATTAGGATTTAGCGCGCCCACACTTAATGCTATGGATTCTGTAAGCGATAGGGACTTTGCGCTTGATTTACTCTATGATATTGCTATGCTGATGATGCACATCTCACGCATAAGTGAGGAACTTGTGCTTTGGAGCAGCGTAGAATTTGGCTTTATCACACTAAGTGATGCCTATAGCACAGGTAGTTCGATTATGCCACAAAAGAAAAATCCCGATGTCCCAGAGCTTTTGCGTGGAAAAAGCGGGAGAAGCTTTGGGAATCTTATGGCGCTTTTAAGTGTGATGAAATCTCTCCCTCTTGCCTATAATAAAGACACGCAAGAAGACAAAGAAAATGTTTTTGATAGTGTGCATACTGCCAAAATTTCACTCCAAATCCTCAAAGAATGTCTAGCTACAACAACCTTTCATACACAAAATATGCGGAAAATGGCTACCAAAGGGCATTTAAGCGCTACAGATTTGGCGGATTTTTTGGTGCGCGAATGTGGGATACCATTTAGAGATTCTCACCATATCACAGGCAAAGTCGTGGCATATGCAGAAAAAAAGGGCGTGGATATAAGCACACTCACACAACAAGAGCTCCAAAGTATAGATTCTCGGATCAAAGATGGCGCAAGTGCGGTGCTTGACATAGAATCTAGCATGGAGGCGCGCAATTCTTTAGGCGGCACAGCAAGCGCGCAAACACTTGCACAAATTGCAAGTTTAGAAGCCTTTATCACACAAGCAAAAAGCGCTATGGAGTAACTATGCAAGATAAGCAAACACAAATCATTGATATGTTTAATGCGATCGCACCAAAATATGACTTAGCAAATCGCGCTATGAGTTTGGGGATTGATAGGGCATGGCGCAAGGAGGCGTGTCGTCTCGCATTTTTGGAGCTAAAAACACGACATAACATCGTCATAGCTGATATAGCTTGTGGAAGTGGTGATATGATTACTTCTTGGATTCATAATGCCCCAAAAGATACACACATAGAGCAAATTTATGGATATGATCCTTCCGAGGAAATGCTAAAAGTCGCACAAGAAAAACTGCATAATCTTGACACAAACATAGAATTACTCAAGGGCGAAGCAAAAAAACTCCCATTTGCAGATCAAAGCATTGATATTCTCTCTATATCCTTTGGACTGCGCAATGTTTTGGAATACAAACAAGCACTTGATGAGTTTGTGCGTGTGCTAAAGCCAAATGGTATAGTGGTGATTTTAGAATTTTTCAAACCACAAAACACAACCCTGCTCCAAAAATGTATGAGTTTTTACACAACCAAAATCCTTCCATTTATAGGTGGGATCATTTCATCAAATCTCAAAGCATACCAATATCTGCCACAATCTATGCAAAATTTTGTAAGCGCAAATGAACTAGAAGCACTTATGCAAGAGCGAGGCATACGCACGCTCCTCCTTAAGGGCTATAGCGCCAATGTAGCCACACTATATGTAGGGGTCAAATAAATGAATACACAATTACAATATACATCAAATTCTCTGAATTCTTCATCTATACGTATCCTTATTGAAATGCTCATGGTTTGTATTTCATATGCTGTGCTAATGTTTAGCGCACCTATAGCATTTTTTCTTAGTGCTATAATACTCTTTGGCATAGCATTTTTTTATCCTAGTAGTATTACGCGTGTGCTTTTAGCAGTTTGCATAATTTTTAGTGGTGTGCTAAGCTTTGGTGATGTCCCATTTATGTCTGATGTTGTGAACTATTACAGAGTTTACCAATACCTTATGTATTATGATATTATTGATGGTATTTTTGCTTTTAACAAGGGTTTTGAATTTATTGTTCCTCTTTATTGGGCAATATGGACCCTCATTTTTGGCGATATGCAACCTTTAACATTTATGTTTCTTAATGCTGCAAGTATTGCATTGCTTTTTTATCTATGGTTAGAAATCTATGAAATCAAGAAATTCGACAAAAAGGAAGCTGCATTATGTGTGTTCTTAGCACTTTTGATGTTTTATTATTATATGTCCACTCATCTGTTACGCCAACTTTATTCTACAATCTTTATACTTTTTGCCTTTAGTCAAACCACTAAACCAAAAATGCTACTATTTTTAGCTATTGCATTTTGTTGTCATGTCACAGCACCAATTTTTTTTATAATATTATATCTCTTGCGATACCACCATAAATTTGGATTATATATTATTGGTATAGGAAGTATGCTCTTGCTTACAAGCTCTTTTTTTTCTTTAATTTTCTCTTATGTCTCATTTCTGCCCGATATCTTGACTAATAAACTTCCATTTTATGTAGGTTATGTAGAAAAATTTAGTCCTTATAATATCAAAACATTTATACTTCTTGGGATTATATTACTAGGATTTTTTTATCGCCACAACATTGATCCACAATGGAGATGGATTATCATAGGCTATGCAATATTTTTGCTAAGTACACAAATATCTTTGGTGCACTTATTGCATCGCTTTAGCTCCATTTACCTCTATATTCCACTTGGATATTTTTTGTTTTTAGTTTTACGCAATGACAAGTATTTACTAACTCTGGGTTGCGTGATTGCATTTGTATCTAAAATATATGTATTGTATCTCCAAGTTATCAGAGACTATCCTGAAAAAGAATGGTCTTTATATAATTATGGCTTTGGTGGTGAATGGTTTTATTATTTTTTTCAATAGGTTACAATCATGCGTATTGATTTGCACAATCACACGCCTTTATGCCAACATGCTACAGGCACGCCAGAGGAATACATACAAAAAGCCATTGCCCTTGGGATTGATGTTTATGGTTTCTCTTGCCACGCGCCTATGGCATTTGACACCAAATATCGTATGTCTTTGGCACAACTTCCAGAGTATTTTGAGACCCTACAATCCTTGCGCCAATCCTACAAAACACGCATTGATATACGCATAGGCTTAGAAGTAGATTTTATCAAGGGCAAAGAAAATCTCATAGAATCCCAAGTGCAAAACGCCCAAGTAGATTATCTTATAGGTTCTGTGCATTTTTTAAATGATTGGGGGTTTGATAATCCTGAATTTATCGGACACTACAAGCACACAGATATGACACAATGTTGGAGTGATTATTTAGATTCTATTACAGCAATGGCACAAAGTGGGCTATTTCAAATCATTGGACATTTTGATTTATTAAAAGTTTTTAACAATCCACCACCCCCTACCCTGCACCACAAACTTAAAACAACTCTAGAATCTATCAAAGACAATGCATGCGCATTAGAAATTAATAGCGCAGGATTGCGTAAGCCCTGCGCAGAACAATACCCATCGCAACATATCCTAGAAATGGCAAAAGATATGCAAATCCCTATCACCTTTTCATCAGATGCGCATAGCTTAGAGCAAGTAGGCGCAGGTTATGAGATTTGTAAAAATCTTGCCCTAGAGCTTGGTTACACACATATGTGTGCGTTTAAAGACAAACAGATAGAGACTTTTGCGCTTACTTAGCAAAGTTTTACATAAATCTCGTTACAATCCTAGCATAAAGAAATTTGCAGTATTTCTAAAAGGGTAAATTTGGCAGATACTATACAAAGAATCTTATCGCAAAAAATTATGCCTTTTATGCGCACACTTATGGGATCAAAAGACTTAAGTGTTGTGCTTTTTGTGATTGTCATTATGGCGATCATTATCGTGCCATTACCTAGCTATGTGCTTGATTTTTTGCTAAGTATTTCTTTGGCGCTTTCAGTGCTTATCATTCTTATGGCACTTTATATCGATAGACCCACCGAATTTTCGGCATTTCCTACGATATTGCTTATCGTAACCCTCTATCGCCTCGCACTCAATGTCGCCACCACGCGTATGATTCTCTCTGAAGGACATAATGGCGCAAATAATGTCAGTAGCATTATTAATGCCTTTGGTCGCTTTGTTGCAGAAGGAAACTATGTCATAGGGGTGATTGTATTTAGTATTCTTGTGATTGTCAATCTTATCGTGATTACTAATGGATCAACGCGCGTCACAGAAGTAAGAGCGAGATTCACACTTGATGCAATGCCCGGTAAGCAAATGGCAATCGATGCGGATTTAAATGCCGGACTTATCACTCAAGAAGAAGCACGCGCAAGAAGAGAATCTCTCCAGCAAGAAGCAGATTTTTATGGCACAATGGATGGAGCTAGCAAGTTTGTCAAAGGCGATGCGATTGCTTCCATTATCATCACGCTTGTAAATATCATCGGTGGCTTTCTTATTGGGGTGTTTGAATACAATCTTAGTATTGCCCAAAGCGCACAAACATTCACAATCCTTACCATTGGTGATGGCTTGGTAGGACAAATCCCTGCCCTCATCATCGCTACAGCCACAGGTATCATCACAACGCGTGCAGCAAAAAGCAGTGAAACAAGCTTTGCGAGTGATATTGTCACACAAATTATTGGTAATGCCAAAATTTTACTTATTGTTGGGTTTATTTTGTGTATGTTTGCGCTTGTGCCGGGACTTCCTATTTCACTTGGATTTGTGGGAATATTCTTTTTTCTTATTGCATGGCTTGCAAGTAGAGAAGATTCAAAGAGTTTTTTCCATACCATAGAATCTTGGCTTGATAAATATTTTAATATCAAAGCAAAACCCCCTGTCCAAGATAATCCTAGCACTCCAGAAGATATAGAGCGCCACAAAAGACAAAAAGAACAAAAAAGCGAGGAAGAAATTCGCGAACAAGAAGAGGCAATGCTTAATGAAGCCCTCAAAGTGGAGGTTTTGGAGATTCACCTTGGGTATAATCTTATTAAACTTGTTGATGTGCGTCAAAATGGTGATTTACTAGAGCGCATACGATCTATGCGCAAAAAAATAGCAAGTGATTATGGATTTTTGATTCCACAAGTGCGCATTAGAGACAATCTCAATCTTGATCCAAATACCTATAATATTATCCTTAAAAGCGTGATTATTGGGAGCGGTAGTGTGATCCCAGACAAAATGCTTGCAATGGATGTGGGTATGGTTATGGATAAAGGCAATCTCGAGGGCATTGCGGTCAAAGAGCCAGTCTTTGGTATGGACGCATTATGGATTGATATGTCCCAAAAAGATGAAGCAGCAATTCAAGGCTATACTATCATCGATCCTGCAAGTGTGATTACCACGCACCTTACAGAACTCATCAAAGAGTATGCCGAAGAGTTTATCACGATTGATGAAGTAAAAACCCTTATGAATAAACTCTCCAACCGATACCCAACAATCGTATCTGAAGCACAAAACATTTCGCTTAGCACCATTAAAAAAGTGCTCCAAAGCTTACTTAAAGAGGGTGTGCCTATCCGCGATATGATCACAATCTTAGAAACTCTTGTAGATGTATATCCACAATTACAAAACGACACAGATGCCCTCGTAGAACAAGTGCGCGCGAGACTTTCTAGGACAATCACGGATTTATACAAATCCGATGACAATATTCTTAAGGCTATGATTTTCTCTGCACGCGTGGAGCAATTCCTCTTTGGCAAACTCAAAGATCGTATGCTTTTACTTAATGCCGAAGAAACCGAAGCGCTAAGTGTCGCTATAAGCACAGAAGCCCAAAAACTAAGCGATCGTGGTATTGTGCCTGCTGTGTTGCTTGTAGATTATCGACTCCGCAAGGGAGTTTCAAATCTCATAGAACAATACCGCCACAGATTCCATACGCTTAGCAAAGTCGTGGTGCTTAGCAATGCCGAAATTGATACGCATATCAAATACGAGCTACTTTCTGAAATTGATACGACATTATAAGGATTTTTATGAAGGTTTTTCATCTCTCACACACAGATTTAGATGGCTACACTTGTCAATTTATCGCTAGAGAATTTTTTGAAGACATAGAGTTTTTTAACGCAAACTATGGCAAAGAAGTTTGGGTGCGTTTGGAAATGATTTTAGAATCTATTACTTCTGATTTAGCGCACAAACTTAATGCCAAATTCCACTCCCAAAAATCTCATACTTTTCTTATCCTTATCACAGATTTAAACCTCACGCTTACTGAAGCTACCAATCTTCATCAACGCGTCCAAGACCTGCAATCTCAAGGCTATGACCTTACGCTTATGCTCTTAGATCATCATATTAGTGGGCAAGAGTGCGCCAATAAATATCCGTGGTATTTTTTGGATTCTACGCGTTGTGCGACCAAAATCACTTGGGAGAGGCTTTTGGAGCTCTATCCACTCAAAAACCCAAGCCACAAAGCTTGGTTACAAAATCTCGTGGAGATGACAAACTCTGTAGATATTTGGCTAGAAGATGGATACAACTTTGAATTTGGTAAAGTCGCTATGAATATGATTAGCACAAGCAATGAACTTAACCGCTTTATGTTTGATAGTGAGCATAGATTCTATAAATTCCGCCTTATTGAATCTACCAAAGACTTTTTAGAAAGGGAAAATGGTGCCGTGGAGTTTGATAATGCGCTCTTTTGCCTCAAAAAACAAATCCTAGGCGGTAATCCACAAACACAAACAATGGATCACATCACTTCTTGTGCTCAAGTAAGACTTTTAGAAACCAAAAAACAAGAATGCTCCTTGCATTTTCAAGACAAACTAGGATTTTTAAGCTATAGTATGGGTGGCATTAGTGTATTGGCAAATCTTTTTTTGCGATCAAATCCTGAATATGATTTCTACATTGACATTAATAGCAAGGGCAATGTGAGTTTGCGTGCAAATGGCAAGTGTGATGTGAGCGCACTGAGTAAAGAATATTTTAATGGTGGTGGGCATAAAAACGCTGCGGGAGGGAAGCTTGATGGCTTTAGGGAGAGTTTTTTTTATGCAGATATCAAAAAACAAATTCTCCAAAAACTTTTATAACACAAGGAATATTTCATGAAAGATTCACAAATCTCAATCCAAGAACTCGCCGAACAGCTTATTGATACGCTAAGTGTGGCATTGTATTATGCAGGTGTCAAAAAAGAAAAACTAGAAGATGCGTTAGAATTATATGAAGAATTGTTAGATTCGGCAGAATATGATGAAGAAAGCCCATATGGTATCGATGAAATGATTGAAACCATAGAATCTCTACGCCAAAAACACAAAGATTTATTTGCATGAAAACACATAAGCTTTTTATCCTCTTTAGCGGCACAGGGAGCAATATGATAAACCTCATACGCACCCTTCATTTGCATGAATTTGTCGATAACACAGGCTGTGCGTGTCGCATTGAGGTTGTTGGCACGCTGTGTAATAATCCCCAAGCCAAAGGCATACAAGCACTCCAAGAGTTTCATATTCCTTGTGTTGTGCTCTCTCACAAAGGCTTAGAACGCCATGAATATGACACATTGCTTGTGCGTGAGATTAAGCGTTATGATCCTACTTTGTGTGTGCTTAGTGGATTTATGCGAATCCTCACGCCTATATTTACGCAACACATACGCGCTATTAATATTCACCCTTCTTTTTTGCCCTATCACAAAGGTGCGCATGCTATCAAAGATAGCTTTGAATCCAATCAAGATTTTGGGGGCGTAAGTGTGCATTGGGTGAGTGAAGAGCTAGATTCTGGGACAATCATCATGCAAGAAAAACTCCCAAAAATTACTGATGAATCCCTGCAAGATTTTGAATCTAGAATCCACACACTAGAATACAAGCTTTTCCCACAGGCACTCTTAGAGGCACTTGGATTACGCACTAGGAATTAATATGGAAGTTATCACGCCACTTTTGCCATTTGTCGCCATTGCTATTCTTATCACTATAGCCGTACCGCTAAGCACTGCTACAAAAATCCCTATAGTTGTAACAGAAATTCTTTTGGGGATTATAGGGCAATATTTAGGATTTATAGATTCACATAATAGTTACATTACGCTTGTAGCAGACATAGGGCTTTTATTTTTGATGTTTTTATGTGGGTTAGAAGTGGATTTAAAATCTTTTCTTTCTATGGGTTCTAAATTTCTCTATCAAGCACTTTTTTATTTTATAAGTTTATATTCTCTCTCTACAATCGCAGTTATCACCTTGCAATTACCACTGATTTTTATCGCGATCTTGCCTGTGATGAGCTTGGGAATGATTATGGCGCTTATCCGAGATTATGGTAAAAACAAACCTTGGCTCAACCTCGCGCTAAAAATTGGTGTCCTTGGCGAAGTAATTAGTATCTCTGTGCTTGTAACCCTAGAGGGCGTGTATCGTTATGGCTTTAATTGGCGCTTGGGTGAAAATCTCTTAATTTTGGCGATTTTTTTAGTATGTATTGTAGGTATTTTTAAACTTGCTAATATTTTATTTTGGTGGTTTCCTAATCTAAAGCTTCTCTTGCTCCCGTACAATGATAGTAACTCCCAAGATTTGCGCTTTGTGTTTATGCTACTTTTTATCTTTATCTTGCTCACTACAGGATTGCATTTAGAAAAGGTTTTGGGGGCATTTATCGCAGGTGTTATTCTCTCTACATATTTTAAATACAAACACACACTCCCCCAAAAACTAAATGATATGGGATTTGGCTTTTTTGTGCCATTTTTTTTCGTCTATGTAGGCACAACAATACATATTCCTAGCGTCTTAGAATCTCCTTGGATTCTCTTGCACGCGCTCTATCTTATATGTGGTATGCTACTTATTCGCATTAGCGCTTCCTTGCTTGTGTTTTTACGCTTCTTTAAAAGTATCAAAAATACCCTACTCTTCGCACTTAGTGATTGTATGCCTCTTACATTTTTGGTCATTACGTCAAGTATGGGATTAAAATTTGGGATTATCTCGCAATCCCTCTATACCTCGTGCATTTTTGGGGCGATTTTTGAAGGCATACTCTTTAGTGTAGCTATAAAAGTCATTCACACACTATGGCATAAACCTACCAACTTAAAAAAGGATATGTTATAATTTTTTATTCTCACACAAGGAGCAAAAAATGACAATATTTGAAAGAATTGTCGCTGGAGAGATTCCATGCAAAAAAGTGCTTGAAAATGAGCAGTTTTTGGCATTTTATGATATCGCACCAAAAGCAAAAATTCATGTTCTTGCGATTCCAAAACAATGTATCAAGGATTTTCAAGAAGCAGATCCTAAGCTTTTGGGAGAACTTAGTGCATTTATCCAAGAAGTAGTCAAAGTCTTAGGAATTGATAAAAGCGGTTATAGAATCATAAGTAACATAGGTAGAGATGGTGGACAAGAAGTGCCTCATTTGCATTTTCATATACTTGGTGGTGAGAAACTTGGGAGTTTTTAGCTTCTTCTAGCAAAGATAAGATACAATACTTCACACAAAATATACTAAAGGAATGATTATGAAACAAGTAGCAGGTATCCAACTTATGCAAGGCGTAAAAAGCATACGTGACATAGATGTGGAGGGTAAGCGTGTGCTTATTCGTGTGGATTTCAATGTCCCAATGGATGATGATTTTAATATTTCTGATGATACGCGTATCCGCGAGGCATTGCCTACGATAAATTATTGCATTGATAATGGTGCAAAAAACATCACGCTTGTTAGCCATTTGGGGCGACCAAAAGGGCATACTCCAGAATTTTCATTAAAACACATTCTTAAGCGTGTTGAGCGCCTTTTGGGTAAAGATGTGGCATTTGCTGATAGTATAGAATCTGTAAAAGTTTTGCAAGAAAGCATTAGCACAGAAAATGCAGTAATCTTGCTAGAAAACATTCGCTACTATGAAGGGGAAGAAAAAAATAGCGATGAACTTTCACAAAAGCTTGGCACATTATGTGATGTGTATGTCAATGACGCTTTTGGCACAAGCCACAGAGCGCACGCTAGCACCTATGGAATTACAAAATATGTCAAAGAAAAAGTTGCAGGACTTTTGCTCAAAAAAGAAATAGATTCATTTGCTAAAGCCTTGGCTAATCCACTTAAGCCGGTGTTGCTTATCGTAGGAGGAAGTAAGGTTAGCTCCAAACTTAGCCTACTCTATAATATCTTAGATTCTATAGACAAAATTATTATCGGTGGTGCGATGAGCAATACATTTCTTAAAGCGCGTGGCTTTGATATGCAAAAATCTCTCGTGGAAGATGACCTCGTAGCCGAAGCGCGCAAGATTCTTGATACTGCAAAAGAAAAGAAAGTTAAAATCTATCTTCCTGTAGATGTTGTAAGCACTGATGACATTAAAAAACACGAGCATATTAAAGTTACACCTGCTCAAGACATACCAGAGGGCTATATGGCAGTGGATATCGGACCAGCTACAACGAGACTTTTTGGTGAGGTGGTACGAGATTCTCAAACAATCATTTGGAATGGACCCTTAGGAATCTATGAGATTGGAGCATTTTCACGCGGGACTTTTAGCCTTGCCCACGCCGTGAGCGATACCTATGCTTTTAGCCTCATTGGTGGTGGTGATACTGCCGATGCGATCGATAAAGCCGGTGAGCGTGATAATATGAGTTTTATTTCTACAGGTGGTGGTGCGAGTTTGGAATTACTAGAAGGCGAGGTGCTACCAGCATTTGAAGTTTTAGACAAAAAAGATTCTTAAAGCACATCTTATCATACATAAGGGCAATGGCATTTCCCCATTGCCCTCACTCTCAAGTTATTCAAAATCCTTACAAAGCTCTTCAATAAGTGTAGAATCTAGCATAATTGGATCTATCATAGTCCCTATTTCTGGGCTATGCCACTCTTTTGGTAAAAGCCATTTATGATTCTTAACAGCTATCTTACGAGAATCCTTTATAAATGGAAAATGCCAATTTGTAAGCTCTGGAAGAATACACCTCTTTATCGTTGGTAATAAACACACCTCAAAAGATCCCTTTCTTGAATCTACGCCATTCCATGCCGCTATTGCTTCACGAAAATGAATTCTAGATCTAAAACATACCCAATGATCATATTCTCTACGACATTTCATATCTCTAACATACACTTTATTATCACTTATATCAAAATCCAACACATTCCATATTAATACTTCCCAAGGCTTTCTTAACAGATACAAGCTCTTATAAAGCTTTTGAGAATGATAGATATGATCTATATCGATTTTAGTAAACCACTCATTCTCTGGAATCACACTCAAAACATAATTATAATATGCATACAGCTTATTCTCCTCTTTTTGTGGCTCATAAATATCCACGCTATATGGATATTTCACAGGGATAAAGCTTGGAAACGCTGTGCAAAATTCTAGGATAATCTCCTCACTCCCATCATCACAATCATTATACCCTATCACACCTCTTTGTATTGCTGGCAAAATAGAATACAAACTTGCCCTAAGCGTGTGGGCTTCATTTTTTACGCGTATATACGCCCAAGGATTGCGCGGAGATTTGGGATTAGATGAATCTGGATCGAGTTCAAAATATCCCTTATGTCTTACTTTTGTATGCGCAAGTTTGGCTTTGGCTTGTAAATCCTCTAAACTATTAGGGGGGGGGGGAGGCAAAAGAAGTTTTGTTAGCAAGAATTTCTTGTAATGGTGTAGGTTGTAATTGTGTTTTATATGAATGTTTAAAAGGATTTATATCCGTAGGTGCATGTGTATGCATAAAATCTAACACTGCTTTGGGGACATATATATCAACTTCCTTATAAGAAACCAAACGATCGCCAAAACCAAATTTGTTACCAAGCCCTATACGCCACGCTTTTTTTGGAATAAACCAACAAAGCACCTTATAAATTAGTCTTTGTATATAAAATCTAAGCATTATGAATCTCACTCCATTTTAAGATTTTGGGCGAAATGCCGTGATAACTTGCGTATTTGGCTCGATATACGCCCCGCCTATTAAATCTATACAATATGGAATCGCCGGAAATACTGCCTCTAGGCATTCTTTGATACTCTTTGGTTTACCAGGGAGATTTAATATGAGACTTTTACCTCGCACACCAGCACTTTGGCGAGAGAGAATCGCGGTGGGCACATACTGCAAGCTCACCGCACGCATTTGCTCCCCAAAACCCGGTAGCATTTTTTCACACACACTCTGCGTAACTTCAGGGATAATATCGCGTGGTGCAGGTCCCGTGCCACCTGTGGTAACGACCAAATCACATTTTTCCTCATCACACATTTTTTTTAGCACAGATTGCAATGGCGCAAAATCATCACTCACCACTTCATACACAAAAACACATTCATTTGCGATAAAGCTACTTAGCACTTCTTTAATTGCTTTACCAGAAATATCCTCATACACACCACTAGAGGCACGATCAGAGGATACCAAAATGCCTATTTTGATTGTTTGCATCAATACTCCTTATTGATAAAATCTATAATTTCACGTGGATTATTAAGATCCAAAATTTCTAAACCCCCCAACATATCTTTATCCACACGCTCTTGTAATGCCAAATCCATAGCAATCGCAACACCATAAGATATATATTGTCTATCTAACTCTTGACGCGCCACAATGATACGCTTATAAGGCAAGGACTTAAGCCCCTCGATAAAAATATAATCGCATTCGTTAAAAAACTCCAATGCACGATGAAACTCGCGTAATTCATACGCACTTATAGATTCAGTGCTAGGAGTCATATCATCACAAAATCCAAACATTACGCTCTTTTTTGGAGAAATCACTGCGACATGTTGTGCCACGCAAGAAAACTTATAGCTATCTTTGCCATCTTTTTTGCCTTGCGTATCAAACTCTGCTTTATCCTTAGGATCGTGTTTGATAATCGCAACGCGTTTGCCCTCAGTGCGCAATATTTCAGCAATAGCACAAATTAGTGTAGTCTTGCCACTATTGCTTTTACCGCTAAAAGCTACGATTTTTGGCATTACCCAAGCACTCCGCTACCATTGATAGGCATACTACGACTTAGTGCAAAAACCTTTTCTCCACCAATAATGTCATATTTCCAAATGGGTGCATTTGCCTTAAAATCCTCGATAAACTCTTCATACAACGCAAGGGCTACACGACGCTGCCTTGAAATAACCGCACACATATAAGAACTTTGTGTATGGGAAACATCGCCTACAGAATGTGCCATAAGCAGCAACGCGCCCATTTCCTTTGCCTTTGCTTGCCAAGATTGAAACCACTTATACAACAATGGCTCATACACTTCAAAACTTAAAGCACTTACCATCTGTGCGCAAGGATTATGAGAATCTATGCCTCCGTGGGATTGTGTATGTGCATGAGATTCTGTGTTAGGTTGTGCTTTAGAATCTCTTTGGAATTTTTCTTTAGATTCTTCTTGACGCACAATGCCTGTAAATACACACAATGCACCACAATTTCTCTCTCGAGCGATATTCTCCCATTGTGTGTAAATTTTTGTTGTTGGCAAAGGACCATTATAAAGGCTTAAATCTTGCATTACCCACCACACACAGGAGGCAAAATCAGAATCTTATCGCCACTTTTAAGCGCAAAATTTTCATCTTTGATAATCTCATCATTTACTGCTACAGCACAGATTTGTAGCCATTTACTAAGCTCTAGTTTTTGGGCAAGAACTTCCCTTAATTCTCGCATATTTTTCACCTCTAATTCAAGTGGCGCTTGTGTGCTTAAAGGTCCTAAAAACTCCACGCGTATCATTATTTCCCCCTAATGCTAAATTATATAAAATCACGAAACACTAATAATGGCACAACTGCACCCTTTGGCAAGCTCTCGCCTCCCTCTTGCAAAATCGCAAACGCCGTGTGTGCACCTAGATTCTCAATCATTGAGCTTTGCAAGGTTTTTTTACTTGCAAAACTTGCATACAATTTGCCATCACGCACTTCCACATCGCACGCACGAAATTCCATACGCGAATCTACGCGCACCGCTTCATCAAGCAAAGTCGCTTCCAAAATAAGCTCTCTTGCTTGTGTGCCACACAAACGTGCAAGAATCTTCCGCGCAAAAAGCAAAAATGTCGCTACGCAAGAATTTGGATAACCAGGCAATCCAAAGACATGCGTTTGTTTCTCTCCGCTAGAGTAGATTCCGTATGCTACAGGCTTACCAGGTTTTAATCGCACACCTTTAAAGATCATTTCTGTTTCTTGAGCCATAATGTCTTTGGTAAAATCAAAATCCCCCACGCTCATACCACCTGTGGTAAGCAATATATCGCATTGTTTTAAGGCTTGGCGATAAAGCGCGCGGATAGAATCTCTATCATCGCCAACTTTTGGATATAAGATGCCCTCGCCTCCCAAAGTTTCCACAAGTGCATTAAGTAAGTGATTATTAACACTGCGTAATGCGTTTGTCCTATCGCTCTCTTCACCCACTTCAAGAATCTCATCGCCTATGCTTAAAATCCCAACTTTAGGCTTCTGCACGACTTGCACAAACACTTGATTAAGATCTGCAAGAAGTCCTATCTCAAAAGGTGTGATACGTGTGCCAGATTCTAAGAGTTTCTGCCCTTTGGTATAATTTTCACCCACCTGACGCACCCATTGTGTGGGTTTGATAGTCTGTGTTGGATCTTTTAGGCGCACAAACATTGTATCTTGCACCTGCGTTTCTGTGATATCTTCACGCAAAATGATTGTATCTGTACCATTTGGCATACGCGATCCTGTGTAGGTGCGGATAGTATGAGCAGGTTGTATGGTAAATTCTTGTTCTATACCGGCATTATTTGTGGCTTGGATAGCTAATCCTTTTGTGCGTAAAATCTCTATATCAGCGCTAGAAATCGCATAACCATCCATACTAGAAGTGGGAAAAGGTGGGACATTTTTGGAAGCAAAAACATCTTGAGCAAGATAACGATTAAGGGCTTGGGTAAAAATAACTTTTTGACTAGGAAGTGTGTGCACAGGGATATTACGCAAGATCTCCACAGCTTCATCATAGCTAATCATCGTGCGCATATCTTATCCTTTTTTGCAAATATTAGGGAGTTGTATTGTAGGCTATTTATCTTAAGCCTATTATTAAAGTAGCCCTAAAGCATATGTCCCATTTTATTCTTTTTAACCTCTAGGTATTGTTTATTGTGTTCATTGCAGCCAACAATAATACTTTGCCTACTCACCTTAGCATATTGCGCAAGAGAATCTACTTTAAGAGGATTATTTGTTAAAAGCTCAATTTCTTCTATCCCAAAGGTTTTAAAAATTGCTCCCACAATCTCATAATTTCTACAATCGCTAGGCAACCCAAGCTCTAAATTTGCCTCAATTGTATCTAAACCTTTATCTTGCAGGGCATAGGCATTCACCTTATTAAAAAGCCCTATGCCTCTACCTTCTTGACGCAAATACAAAAGCATACCACCTTGCTTATGAGCTTGGATAGCTCGCATAGAATGTGCCAATTCTTCGCCACAATCACACTTTAGCGATCCAAACACATCGCCAGTGAGACATTCAGAATGCAAACGCACCAACGGAATCTCACCAAGATGTTGTGTAAATACCACTAAATGCTCTTTGGGACATACTGCTTGTTGTGTATGAGAATCTTCCTCGTATTCCTTAAAACTTTGAATCCAAAACACTCCATATTTCGTAGGGAGCTTAGCTTTTTGTGAAACTTCAAAACGCATATTTTTCCTTTGTATCAAAATATATTAAAACGCATAATGCAAACTTAACATCATGCCATTACTTCCCTGCCTTGAGCGAACAGGACTAAGGCGCGTATAAAAAACATTTTTATCTACCCCAAAATGCTCATCAAGCCTCATTAATTCGATAAACGAACCAACAGGATCCATGAGGACAAGGGCGAAATTTCCTAAAAATCGCGAATTAAGCAAGGTGCGATCATTGGCATAAATATGCATACTCGCTTGATACAACATTTCACCAAGCATTGCACCAAAAGCAGGAGTAACGATAAGATCCTGCCAACTAGGCACTTCTGCAAAGGCTTCAATGCCAAATTCCCAAAACAATGCACTTGTTGCAAATGAAAATAATGCGCTCTCAAACCACCCATACCCAGCCTTGCGAGGCTGCATATAATATACACTGCCCCAATAAGGATGTGTAATCCAGTTTAAAAACCAATCATCTCTATCAGCTACAAGCGCATTTGAAATGCGATCCGTCCAATTCCTACCAAGATAATGAATATCTTCCTTGTTCCAATTTGTCACGCTCTCTGGCATGAGATATAAAACTATTGCACCACCCATAGAACCCACCAATAACACACCACTACTCAAGGCTACATACGATGCATTTTGTTGTGAATCTGAATGTAATTGTAATTTACTATAATCTATACTCGATTGTGCATACAGCGTGGCTACAAGCAATAATGATACAAACATACACCGCAACAAAAGCCAACCCTTATTACAAAATCTTTCAAGAAAGGTCGCATTTTACTATCTTTTGCCTAATACAATAAAACACAACATGCTATAATTATAAACAAAAAGGAATTACATATGGCACTTGTTGGGGATTTTAGGCAATTTGAATCTTTTTTTGCGCTCTATCCATCACTTATAGAAGCAAAAAACTATCTTACACAAGCACTTACAGTAGATTCTGTAGTGTATAAACGCATTAACGCACTTGCGAGCACAACAGAAAATACTCGTGTAGAATTTACATATGAATTGGGAGGAAATATACGTGCCATTGAGCAAACATATCCTCTCAAGCCTCATACGGAAGCATTTTATGAATCTCATAAAAAATTTGTAGATTTTCAGCTATGTGTAGAGGGAGCAGAATACTTTGAGGTAGGCTATATCAAAGACTTTATTCCACTTACGCCATATGATGAATCTAAAGATCTTATTATCTACGCCAAGCCAATTACCCCACCCCATCGTTTCTTTTTTCATAGCGGAATTTTGGGGATATTTTTTCCCCAAGATGTGCATGCTGGGGGTTTAACCTATCCTATACAATCCCATACAAACGCGCAAGATACAACCAATACTACAGACTTACTTACTCAACCAAAAAAAGTAGTCCTAAAAATCCCTATAGAATACTTTGCATAGAATCTAACACAAGCAAAAACTCCTCAAGAGATTCTGTGTGTTATATTTAGCTCACAATATTTATTCAAAATAACTAAAAATACTATAACCGCCGTCTTTTAGGTATTTGTCTTTTTGCATAAGCTTTAGATCGCTATGCACCATATCTTTTACCAATGCAGCCAAATCATATTCTGGCACCCAACCCAATTTTTCTCGTGCCTTACTCGCATCCCCAATCAGTAAATCCACTTCTGTTGGGCGGAAATATCGCTCATCTACGCTCACGACTTCTTTACCAATTTCAAGCTTAAAATCCCCCAAACATGCTTTGATATACCCTCGTTCTTGCACGCCCTCACCACGGAATTCTATCTCTATGCCTAGCTCCGCAAACGCCATTTTGACAAACTCTCTCACTTCTGTAGTTACCCCTGTAGCAATAACCCAATCCTCTGGCTTTGGTGCTTGCAAAATAAGCCACATCATTCGCACATAGTCTTTGGCATGTCCCCAATCGCGTTTGGCGCTAAGATTCCCTAAATAAAGTTTATCTTGCAATCCTAATGCGATTTTTGCCACCGCACGCGTAATTTTTCTTGTTACAAAAGTTTCCCCTCGTATAGGGCTTTCGTGGTTAAATAAAATCCCATTACTTGCAAAGATATTATATGCCTCGCGATAATTAACCGTGATCCAATACGCATAAAGCTTAGCACACGCATATGGAGAACGCGGATAAAATGGTGTTTTTTCACTTTGTGGGACTTCTTGCACAAGTCCATATAGCTCGCTCGTGGAAGCTTGATAAATCTTGCTTTTTTCTACAAGTCCCAATAAGCGAACAGCCTCTAAGATTCTAAGTGTGCCTATGCCATCAGCATTTGCAGTATATTCTGGTGTCTCAAAACTCACGGCCACATGACTCATCGCTGCAAGATTATAGATTTCATCAGGTTTGGTTTCTTGGATAATGCGTGTGAGATTAAGAGAATCTGTCAAATCCCCATAGTGTAAGAAAAAATTGCGATTATCTACATGAGGGTCTTGATAGAGATGATCGATTCTATCGGTATTAAAAAGGGAGCTTCTTCTCTTAACCCCATGCACCTCATAACCCTTTTTAAGCAAAAACTCCGCGAGATATGCACCATCTTGCCCTGTGATCCCTGTAATAAGCGCTGTTTTCATATAACTTCCTTACTCCTTACAAAATCTTAAAAAACATAAAAGCCATTCTACACTAAAGGTGCTTAAACTTTTACAATATTCCAAAACCTATAGAATCTACAAAACCCTAAATACTCCTAATAAGGGCTAATAATGCTTTTTATTTCATCTACATCAAGCTTTGTGTCATGTTGCTCTTCTTGCTGTGTTGTTTCTGGATTCTCAAAGCGCGTAAAGCGCTTTCTAAATTGAAGTTTGATTGTTCGTGTTTCACCATTTCGGTTTTTGGCAACAATAAGTTCTGCGGGTTCTACATCACGCTCCACATATTCTGCCTTAAAATCCGCTGCCTTACCCTCTTTTTCTAAACGCGCTTTTCTTTCTCTATCGGCGCGTTTTTTATACACATCATCACGATACAAAAATAAAATCATATCCGCATCTTGCTCAATTGCTCCAGAATCTCGGAGATCTGAAAGCGTTGGGTGCTTATCATCGCGTCTTTCAAGCTCACGATTAAGCTGTGAGAGTGCGATTATAGGCATTTCTAACTCTCTTGCTAATGTCTTAAGCCCGCGAGAAATATCACTAATTTCAATTTGTTTGCCTTGATTTCTATCACCTACCATAAGCTGAAGATAATCAATCATCGCAATACCAACACTTGGGTGCTGACGCTTAAGCTTTCGCAGTTTGGAGCGTAATTGTGCGATATTAAGCACACTTCCATCATCGATAAAAAGCTTTTTGTGTATCATCATATCCGTATACATACTAAGTTGCTCAAGCTCATTATCATTTAAATTACCACGACGCAGGTTTTGCATAGAAATAGAGCTAAGAGAGCTAAGTAGGCGTATCATTAACTGCAATGCGGGCATTTCTAAACTAAAAATCGCTACACCAACATCGGCATTTAAAATGCTTTGGGCAATACTTAGCATAAAGGCTGTTTTACCCATAGAGGGACGCGCACCAATAATAATCAAATCACCGCTATTAAAGCCTGTTGTAATCTCATTTAATTCATGGAATCCTGTCGTGACACCTGTGAGAATCTCATTGCCACGCTCTTTAAGATCTATAAGATATTGCATTGTTTCTTTTGCAAGTGTCGGAGCATCGATAAAGCCCTTGCCGCTTGTATTGCCTAGTGCAATATCACTAACGCGTTTTTCAATAACCTCCATAATCTCTTGCGCACTAGAGTGTGAATCTAGTGATTTTTCACGCAAAAGCATTGCCAATTCTTGGAGTTCTCTTTTGAGCGCAGATTCTTTAATTTCTTTGGCATAAGCCTCGACATTAGCAATAGAATCTGCACTAGCAATCTCAACAATCTCATCTTCACGCACCTTGCCTTGTGATCGCTGCAAGATGATTTGAGCATCAAGGGGGAGGTTTAGCGCATCACACTCGCGCATAACCTCAAAAACATTTTTGTGTGTAGGATATAAGAAATCTTTGGGACTTAGAATTGCTGCAACTTCTTCATAAATACTTGGTGCATACAAAATCGAAGAAAGCACCGCACGCTCAATAGCAATAATCGTCTCCATAAACTCCACTCCCACCTAAAACAAAATACAATAAAGTCGCCAATTATAGCTAAAAGTCCCAAAAAATATTATAATGCAAGTTTTTAAGATACCAACCTTAAGGATCATAATGCCACAAATGCCACAAAAACCAAAAAAAGCTACAAAGACACAAATTAGTGAGATAAAATCTCTTTTTTTAGAGCACTACGCTAATGCCAAAACAGAATTACGCTACAACAACATATACGAACTCCTTGTGTGCGTAATGCTTTCGGCTCAATGCACAGATAAACGGGTTAATCTCGTAACTCCTGCGCTTTTTGCACAATACCCCGATGTCAAATCCCTAGCCAATGCCCCACTAGAAGAAATCAAAGAATACATAAAATCCATTTCATTTTTTAATAACAAAGCAGCAAATCTCAAAAAAATGGCAACCCAAGTCATGCAAGAATATAATGGGGAAATTCCCACCACACAAGAAGCATTAAAAACTCTTGCTGGCGTGGGACAAAAAACCGCAAATGTCGTATTGATAGAATTTTTTGAGGCAAATTTTATGGCGGTAGATACGCATGTATTTCGCACTTCTCATAGATTGGGGTTAAGTAGCTCTAGCACTGCCTTGCAAACAGAATCTGATCTCACCAAGGCTTTTAAAGATCATCTATCCACGCTCCATCAAGCCTTTGTGCTCTTTGGGCGCTATATTTGCAAGGCACAAAAACCCTTATGTCAAGAATGCTTTGTGCAACATTTATGCAAAAGCACACAAAATTTTAAGCCAAAATAAGCAAAAAATGCCTATAATGGGAAAATTTTAGCATACAAGGAGGTCTCCATGGATGTCATTCACCAAAGTTTCATAGAAGTGGTGCAACAAAGCATCAATAAGCTCCCAAAAGATTCTCTCTTACCAATCAAAAAGGGATATCTCACAAAAATTAGTATGCTCAAAGGCTCTACTCCGGACAAAGATGTGTTTTTGCTCTTTGATAAGGCATTTTTAAAAATCGTAGCAAAAGCAATGCTCCAAGATAATGATCCAAACAAAGAAACCCTAGAAGATATGGCAAAAGAACTCGCAAATCTTATCGTAGGACATGCCAAAATGCTTGCTAAGGGTAATGCAAGCTTTAGTATATCTGTGCCTAGCTATTTAGGACACAAACTCATAAAAGACTATGATAGTGGCTTGCACTTTAAATTAGGTAGAGGGCATTGCGGAATTTATGTAAGAAATATAGCTAAAAACTAGCAAATCTCAATAAGGAGTGAATAATGGGTGGTGAATCTATCCTCGATAAACAACGAATCCACACGCCAAAAGAAATAGAACTAGCAACATATCTTGAAGATATGATGCAAAACTACAATGGATTATTAGATATGGAAGTGCTTTTTGAAGCTGAATTGGGATCTACAAAACTTCCACTCAATGAGATTTTACGCTTTGAAAAAGGATCGATTATTGACTTGGGTAAGCCCGCTGGTGAAAGCATTGAAACATTTGTCAATGGTCGTGTGATAGGAAAAGGCGAGGTTATGGTCTATGAAAAAAACCTTGCTATCCGTATCAATGAGATTTTAGATTCTAATGCGATTGTATATTATCTCACACGCGAGAAAGTCTAAATTATGCGTTATCTCATAGGATTTGTGTGTAGCTTAAGCTTTGTTTTTGCTATACAAGCACAAAAGATAGATATACACACAGGTAAAGAAAGCAATGAAGTTCTGTTATATTTGGATATGCCCTATGATTCCACACCTCAAATCACAACCAAAGATGAATATAAGGGGGTAATTTTTACAAATATTACCGCACAAGTGCAAAATAAGCGTATAAGTGGGTCGCTTGTAAGTGAGATACAAATTTTTAACATTAATAATGATCTGTATGTGCTAGGCGTGGGTGATCCGACACAAATTGATGTCGAAGTAAGCAAGGCAGGGCAAACCTTTAAGGTTACGTTTCTCAAAGCCAAACCCTCGCATTTGGAACTTTTGATGAATAAATCACTCAATATTCCTACCACACAAGGGGATTCTGAAATTTCTCAAAATATCGCCACACTTCCAAAGCCTAATGATGCGAATTTTGCTAGCACAACACAATCTCATCAAATCTCGCTACAAGACAACACCAAACAATCTCAACAAAATCCTAATGAAAAAGATTCTACACAAACCTTGGAGCTTGGCAAAAATGGGGATCTAGATCCTTGGCGTTATGGTGCTTTAGTCGGGATTATGGTGCTTCTCCTTGTGATTTTATTATGGACACGAAATACCTTGCGTAAAAACACGCAGCCCTTTTCATCATATCTAGATCCAAAATCCACAAAAAATACACACTTTGAGCTTAATCCATTTGATCCAACAATAAAAATCATCGCCCAAAAACGCGTAGATTCTAAAAATAAGATTCTCACACTCGAAACAAATGGGTATCGCTATGTCGTGCTTATGGGTAACTCTAATACCCTACTTGATAGATACCCAATAGCCAAACACAACGAATCTCCGAAACCAACGCTTTATGATAGTCTTGTGATTGAAGATTCACAATTTAGTAATCTTTTGGAGCAAAAAGCACAGCGCTTGCGACAACTCAAAAATGACCAAAACATATGAAATCACAGAACATGAACGCTTGCGTTTTGCTCTGCTCTGCTCGATTGTTGTCCATATCGTTATCATTGCGGTGATATTTTGGAATCTAAGGCAAACAAACCTTCAGTTTAAAAAGGGCACAGGAGAAATTCCAAATAAAATAAAAATTTCAGGATTTTTGCCCCAGCAATCACCTACGCAAGGCACAGATCAAAACACGACTCAAGCACAACAAAACACCTCTGCACAAAAATCACAAACCAAAAACACTACACAACCCCCAAGCGCCACACAAACTAGCAATATCGCTAATCGGAATTCTAAGCCGCTAGGTTCTCACCCTATACAAAACACTACCCATACACAAACCCAAGAAAATACTATAGATTCTATAGATTTGCATAATCTCACGCTTAATAATCCCTCCCCTAATGCAAATAATGCTATGGATTCGCGCTCCAGGAAAAAGGGACAATCCCCTTCGTTAGCAGCAATTTTTTCGCACTATCCAAAACTTGATGATATTACAAAACGCGATGTAAACGATCTTTATGGTGAGGAATTTGGAGATTATGGACTTGTGGAGCAGGATTTTATCATCAACAACTTACGAGATATAGGGCGTATCACAGGCAAATATCTCAAATATCCACAAGATGCAATCCGACTAGGGCAACAAGGGGTTAATATCGTGCAATTTTATCTCCACCCAAATGGAGATATCACAGATCTTAAGCTCATCAAGTCTTCAGGTTATGTGATTTTGGATAGAAATTCTGAACGCACAATAGAAATTGCTTATAAAGACTATCCACACCCAACAAGCACCGTCCTTATTAGAATCCGAGTGAGCATGGAGCTGTATTATTACTAGCTACATACTATACAAACGCATTGATAATTTCAACAATCCTATGTGTATCCTCTATACTTTGGACTTGGCTAATGGGCAAGCTTAGAATCTCATTTTGCAAGGTTTGTGCGATAGGCAATTCTAAATGATTATAACATGCATACACTTGTTGTTTATGCACAGGTATAGGATAGTGAATGAGAGTTTGCACACCATTACGCGATAAATATTCTTGTAGCCTCTCACGCTCTTTGGTGCGAATAACAAACAAATGCCATACATGTGAATGCGGATACAAGGCGCGATGTGTTGGCAAAATAATCTCACTATGCCTAATCTCTTGCATATAAATATTGGCAATATTTCGTCTATGTGTATTATCAGAATCTAAAAGCGATAATTTGGTGTGTAAGATAAGAGCCTGTAGTGAATCTAGGCGCGCATTAATGCCATCAAAAGTATGAATATATTTGCTTGTGCTTCCAGCATTGCCAAGAGATCTAATCATTGTGGCAAGCTCATCATCATCAGTTGTGATCGCACCACCATCGCCCAATGCTCCAAGATTTTTGGCAGGATAAAAGCTAAAAGCCGCGGCATTGCCATAAGATCCCACTCGCCTTGTAGAATCTGCAAAATATGCTCCGTGGGCTTGTGCGCTATCTTCAATAACAAGCAGATTATGTATCTTGGCAAAATCAAGTATTGATGACATATCACAGATTTGTCCATATAAATGCACAGGCATAATAGCCTTGATTCGATCATTCATAAGATTTGAGAGTTTGGAGACATCAATCAAAAAATCTTGTGTGCTAGGTTCAGCAAAAATAGGAATAAGATTATTTTGCGTGATTGCAAATACACTTGCTATATAAGTATTGGTAGGGACAATGATTGCATCATTATCACGAAGTTTACCTAAAATTTTATAAGCTTTTAGAATCAAATACAAGGCGCTAGATCCACTACTAACGCCTATACAATATTTACTCCCACAATATGTGGCAAATGCCTCTTCAAACTGAGCACACGCCTCGCCTTGAATATACTGCGCACTCTGCACAAATGCGCTAAAACTGCGCTCAAATGCAAAGCGTGTATTAATCTTGGCAAGATCAATGAAGGGAAACATTAGGACTTAGTTTCTATCCTAATGCTTTAAGCGCGTATTTTTCGCCTAATTCAAAGGCTTTTTTATTGAGATCTTTCACTTTATCTGGAACTTTTTCCAACATCGTATCAAAAACCAAATCCCGATTTACGCACTTTGTCATACTCACAGTGATAGCCAATGCTACTACAGATTGTGTCACCACATTACCCACTTCTTCTTTGGCGATTGTAATGATTGGTATCTCATAAATTTTAAATTTCTTTTTATCCTCATCGCTTGGCGTTACAAGATTTGGCTCTACCACGATGATATTACCTGCTTTCACACCACCTTTAAAAGCATTGTAGCTCACCTGCGCAGTAGAAAGCATAAAATCAATCTCTCCCTCATTGGCATAAGGATATAAAATTTCCTTATTATCAAGCAAAATATCCACCTTTGTAGGTCCTCCACGCACTTGGGAAGTATAGGTAGCTGCTTTCACACCATAACCATGATCTTTGATTTTAGCTTCTGCAAGAATCTCTCCTGCAAGCAACACGCCTTGCCCACCAACACCTGTAAAACGAAGTTGATATTCCATCTTAGTGTCCCCCTTTAGCTTGAGCTCTTGCTATCACACCATCATATGCCTTACAATATTCTATACGACTTGTATCGTGTTTAAGCACACCTGTAGGGAATTTACCAGCTTTTTCTTCTTCGCTTAATGTATCGAATTTATTCTTAGAAACAAGGCGAGATTCTATCCACTGAAGCATCTTGGTAGCATCACCCATCTTGTTTTTGCGTCCAAGATTCACATGGCAGTTACTATGAATATCAAAGAAACTAAAGCCTTCATGGCTAAAGCCTTCTACAAGGAGTTTTTCAATCTTTTTAGGAGAGATGACAGATTCTCTACCTACAAATGTTGCACCCGCTGCCATAGCAATTTCACAAGGATCAAAGCTTGGATCAATATTACCATATTGCGCTGTTACAGTCCAAAAATCCTTAGGTGTTGTAGGGGAAGTTTGGGAGTTTGTCAAACCATAAATAAAGTTATTAATAAGCACAAGGTTAATATCGATATTTCTACGACAAGCATGAATGGTATGATTACCACCAATCGCCATAGAATCTCCATCACCTGAAATCACAACAACCTTTTTCTCTGGATTAGCAAGCTTAATGCCTGTAGCATATGCCAAAGCTCTACCATGTGTAGTATGGACGGTATTGCAATTAACATATGAAGAGAATCTCCCACTACAACCAATCCCACTCACGATACATACATCATCCATTTTCCAACCCAAGCTATCTATAGCTCGTATAACAGATTTGAGTATCACACCATCGCCACAACCCCAGCACCAAAGTGTGGGCATTTTATCCATTCGTAAGTAATCTTCGTAATTAAATGCCATCTTATAGCTCCTGTATTTTGTTGATAATTTCTTGAGGCGAAAGACTTCGTCCGTTTGCCTTACCCAAAAACTCTACATTGCGTTGCATCACACGCTCAACTTCGTGGAGATATTGTCCCTTATTAAGCTCAAGCACAAGGATTTTATTGATTTTTTTACCAAGGGCTTGAAGCTGTTTTTGTGGACTAGGCCAAATTGTGATAGGTCTAAACATACCTACTTTTTTACCTTCTTGGCGTAATGTATTAATAGCCTCTTTAGCAGCCAAAGACACAGAACCATACGCAATGATTGCGATCTCTGCATCTTCTAATTGATATTCCTCATATTCCACAATGTCATCAACATTATTTTCTATCTTGCTAAAAAGTCTATCAATAAGCTCTTGCGCAAGAACCGCATCTTCTGTAGGGAATCCTGTAGGTCCATGATGAAGCCCTGTAATGTGATAACGATACCCTTTAAAGAAAGGATTTAATACTGCTGGTTTGCCTTGTGGTACACCATAAGGCTTGTAATCTTTAGGATCACCTTTGAACTCCTCACGATTGATAATCATCTTTTCAACTTCGCTAAGCTCTGGAATAAGTGCCTTACCATGCATATGTCCTACGGTTTCATCAAGAAGTAAAAACACTGGAGTCATATATTTTTCTGACAAGTTAAAAGCACGAATAGTTTGCGTATATGCTTCACTAAGATTCCCAACTGCGATTGCTATAGAACAAAAATCCCCATGACTTGGATTTTTAACTTGATTAAGATCGCCTTGTGAAACGCGTGTTGGCAATCCTGTCGAAGGTCCGCCACGCATAACATCAACAACAACTAATGGAATCTCTGCCATAAAACCATAACCAACTTGCTCTGCTTTCAATGAAATACCTGGTCCTGAAGTAGCAGTCATCGCCTTTTTACCTGTCATAGCAGCACCAAGCGCCACTGAAATACCACCGATTTCATCTTCCATTTGGATAAATTTTCCACCAACTTTAGGAAGATTCACACTCATCTCATGGGCTATATCACTCGATGGTGTAATAGGATATCCGCCAAAAAACCTACAGCCCACATCAATTGCAGCCTGTGCTACCAACTCATTTCCGCCTGTAATGACCTCTCGCATTCTTTCTCCTTCTTAAAATTAATCAACAACCATAAAATGATTATCTTTTACGCGTTGTGCGCGCTCTCTAGATTCTGGAGTAAGTTTAGCAAACTTAAACTCATCTTTACTTGCAACAAAAATAGCAAAGTCTGGGCAATGCAACTCGCATTCATAGCACCCTATACAACTCTCTGGATGTGCTACGCTAATAATTTTACCCAAAATCTTATGTTCATCTTTTCTCATACCCAACACGCCACTTGGGCAGAGCGATACGCAAATATCACACGCCTTGCACCTTGTCTCATCAATCCAAACCGGAGTATTCTCTGGAGCCTGTTTTAATCCCATTTCCTCTTCCTTTCTTAAAGTTTTATTTTAATAATATTATCCCTTTTCGCTTAAACAATGCGTAATTTTACACAAAAGCACAAATCTTTGTTACATTTTGTATAGCCTTATACTCTTGGTAAGACATCACGCATTCCAAAAACGCAAACACCAAAGTTTACAAACAAAAAGTTAAATATTTGTTAAACTCTATGAAATTTTTTAAAAATTGCTCTTGTGATCTTGGTAAGTTTTACTAAATGTATGTGTGCCATTTTTATTTCGCACAAAATAGAGATATTCTACATTTGCAGGATTTAGCACAGCCTTTATAGCCTGAATACTTGCACTTGTGCATGGATAAGGGGGAATGCCTTTGTATTTATATGTGTTGCATACATTTGTGTCATTGCGTATGCGTTCTGGTGTAACTTTTTGATGCGAATACTCTCCATAATTAAGTGATCCATCCATTTGCAAAGGCATACCAAGTTTTAAGCGATTAAAAACCACTGCGGCTACTATTGGCATTTCATCTATATTAGCGGCTTCTTTTTGCACGATAGAAGCAATAGACACATAATAAAACCACTTATCTCTATCATACACACCCATAAGTTGCGTTGCGGTATTTTCATGCCATTTATAAGACATTTGAGACAAAAGTTTCATAAATTGATCCTCGCTAAGTCCTAATGGTAATTTATAGGTTTCTGGGACAATGATGCCTTCTGGAAGATGAAAGTATGTATCATAAGATTCTTGTAATTTTTGAGAATCTAAGCCAAAAGTTTTTGCCACATCTTGCAAGAAAAAATATAATGTCTCACCAGGAATAAGTGTAATTTCTTTGGTAGCCGCCTTGGCAGTGCTAAGCTTTTTAAGAAACTCGAGGCGTGTAGGATTCTCCATACCCAAATCCACAAAACCACTTTGTGGCGTCCCTATGAATTGCATAGCAAACGCATCAAGTTTGCCAAATTGATTTGGTGGAATGTCCTTTATTCCGTTAAGATATGTTATAATAGACTTTATAGAACCCTTTGGCACATTCAATATTTGAGGAACTACAACAGGAGTGGTAAAATACCATATGAACCAACAACACACACCAAAGCATAAGCCAAATACCAAATACAAAACTCTTGTTAGTCTCTTTGTTTTCTGTGGCACGATTATTATCCTTTGTTTTCTTGGCTATAAAGTCCTTAATGAAGGTATTTATAAACAAGAGTTTTCTTTTGGTTTTGTGAAAATTGAAGGATTGTATCTTAAATTAGAAAATAAGTTTATTGTAGATATTAAAAAAGTCGATCTTTCTCAAAGCACATTATTCTCTAATGAAACAAGCAACGATACCAAACAAGAAAACCTTAAAGATTCTATAGATTCTGCGATGAATTGGGTGCAAAATATTTTTTGGATTCTCTCCTATTTTGAAACGCTCAATATCCACAAGATTATTTTCCCTGACAATACAGAACGCGCAATACTATATGATGGCTCACATTATCTCATAACCACGCCACATTTTAACGCAACCCTAAATACTACCCAAAGCAGTAAAGATATTAATTTAGAGATTCAATCCCTCATAATCCCAGAACTCTTTTTGGAAGCTACAGGACATATGCAATACCACATAGGTAGCAAAACACTTGATATAAACACGCTTCAAATCTCCCATGCTAAAACCTTAAATCAAGCCAACAATGAAGTAGCGTCTATATACATTACAGGCAATACAGATTTTCAAAATGCCACACTCACAATAAATTCCTCAACTTGGGATCAAATCCAATTTCTTAAGCCATATATTGCCCTCTTAGACAACAAAACCCTAGAATCTTGGTTGTTTAAACAAATCCAATTTGAATCTATCCAACTTGAAAACCTTACCCTCAAACTTTCGTTTAATAAATACTTTGTCCAAAACCTTCTCTCTGATATGTATGGCTCTATCCACTTGCATAAACCCACAATATCTATCGCTCCAAACACCACACCTATCATCGCTTCAGACGCCACAATAAATCTTGTAAATAAAGCGCTAGATATCCGTTTTAGTGAGCCAAGTTTTGCAGGACATAGCCTAGGCACATCTGCAGTGCAAATTAATCTCCCCATTAATCAAGTATTTGGAGTTTTTGTGCAATTGCGAAGTAAAGATCTCGTACTAGATAAAGCGCTTCTTGATCTTTTGTATGCCATTCTTGATATACATCTCCCAGTGCAAACCTCAAGTGCGCTTGACACTACATTAGATCTTGCACTAAAATTAAACTCCAAAAATCAATTAGAAACGCAAGTAAATGGTGTCATTAGCGGCAAAAATGTCAATGCCATACTCTTTGGGCAACCAATCCTCGCTACAGATCTCCAAACAACACTCAACATTGATCGCGACAAAAAACGCTTAATCTCTATCAAAAGCTCACAAATAAAATATGCTGATATGCTCTCTACACAATTTACATTTGATATAGATGCCCTCGCACACACACTAAGGGGTGATTTTCTCATTCAGTATGCGGATTTGCTTCCATCAAAAATGTTCCCAGCACGCGTGAATTATCCAGGTTTCAAAGATATAGCCGATGATGATGTAATGACAAAAAATATTATTAATGCTATTATCAAAGAAAATACTTCAACCTTGCCAAGTATTCTTCAAATCCCGCCACTTAGCCAAAATACAGAATCTACCCAACCAAATTCATCAAGCAATGCAACACAATCTAATTCCATACGCAACATCACCCTTGAAGGTAGTTTTAAAGATGGTATTATCGATCTTGCTATTCCACAACTCACACTTTCTTTTAAACAAGATTCTATGCTACATATTAGCCTTGAAAAAATACAAACACTCTATCCCCACTCCCCACTTTTGCAATATTTTGGTGTAAAAAAAGGCTCTCTCACACTCCACAATAAAGACGCCAATGCAGGAGAAGTCTTGCTTGAAGCAAAAATAGAGAATCTCACCTATCCTGTTTATGATAAAAATAATCAAGCATTGCATATGCTAGAACTTAATGGCAGTATCAAAACAGATGACATTATGCTTACCACCAAAGATCAACATATCAAATTCCACAAACACCTCAATACCACATCTCTTGTATTTAAAGACTATAATCTTGATATTAATCAACTTATGGAAAGTAAGATTCCTATGTTATATGAAATTTTTCACGAAGAAGGCGAGAGTGTGTCCTACACTCCAGAAGAGATAGCACAAAAAAATGCCTTTATCCGTCAAAAACGCAAGTTTGAAAATGAACACAATATCGCGCCCCATATTTTGTATTTAGAATCTAATAATATGGATATTGTATATGGTGATTTTATTATACCTACAGATTCTGCGACAATCACTATGCGCGATAAGCGTATCAATGCCAATGCCGCGTATGGCAATGGCATTGCAGATATTAATATTGCTTATGGTAGGGCAAATATCACACTTGATAATTTTAGCTCAAGCTTTATCAACCAAGTGCTTTCCAAACAGCTTTTTGCTGGTGGGCTTTTTGACTTCTCTGGCACACTCAAAGACAACACCCTGCAAGGTGAGATTCGTATCCAAAACACAACTTTCAAAGACTTTGCAATCGTGCAAAACATTGTAGGACTAATCGATACAATTCCCTCACTAATTATGTTTAAAAAACCCGGACTTAGCAATGATGGCTATGAAATCAAAGAGGGGAAATTTTTATTTTCTATGAATAATGAATATTTGGGATTTGAATCTATTGATCTCACAGGAAGCGCGATTGATATTGATGGCAATGGTATTATAAACCTAAAAGAGCGCACCATAGATTTACTTCTCAAAGCAAGCACGATGAAAGCACTCTCAAATATTATTTCAAACATTCCTATTGTGGGCTATATCATACTAGGTGATGATGGCAAAGTAACAACAAATATTGTTGTTACTGGCAGTCTTGATAATCCAAAAACAGAAGTGAGTTTTATCGAAGATGTTGTGAATGCACCATTTAAGATACTTCACAGAATCTTCTCACCACTTGATAACATTGTCGATACACTCATAGAAGAATAACCTACTCCGCACAGATATAAGCCATTAGGGCTTACGGGTGTGCTATGATAGCGAGATTGTGCATCTATTTGTGCTTGAAGTTGCGGTTTTGATAATTCTCCGCGCGCATAACTAAAACTAGCACCTAACATTAAACGCACTTGGGCTCGTAAAAAACCATTAGCGCGTATATGCACGATAAGAAAATCGCGATACACATAAGCGTAGCTTTGCATAATGGTGCGTATAGAATCTTTGCTATGTGTACCTTGTTTTTTGAAAAACACAAAATCATGACTCCCCATAAAAAGTCTCAAGGCTTCTTGGAGGCGATGTATATCTCCAAATTGCTCATAGCTTACAAAACGCGCAGCAAATGGATTTGGCATTTGCAATCCTACAAGATAGCGATACGCCCTCCATGTAGCCCAAAAACGCGGATGAAAATCTTCACTCACATAGCGCAAAGAGATAAAGAAAATATGTGGGTAACTCTTTTTGTTTAACAATGTGCGTAAATATGCCAAATCCCACCGATGTGTCACATCAAAAGTAATCATCTGTGCACTAGCATGCACACCCTTATCTGTGCGTCCAGCTGCCAAAATTTTAGAATCTATTCCCACACGAGAGAGAATCTTATATAGCGTATTGCTTACACTTACAATGCCTTGTTCTTTTTGTGGCGCAAACCCACTAAATGCACTACCATCATAGGCAATCTTAGCCAAAACTCTCATCACAATATCTAGATTCTAATAATAACGCTTAATAGCCCTAGCATACAAAAAATACGAAGACACAAGCCATACAAGAGGAATACACACAATGCCCAAAAAAGGGAAATTGTCTGAGGCAATATGCACTATCACAAAATACAAAGCTGTAGCACCAATCACATAAAAATAAGATTTATTTGATTGGAAGCGTGGATTTGCAATCCCAAAGCTAAGCACCAAAAACAATGATACAAGTGGGAAAATAGAAACCAACACTGCTTGTGAGATCTTACGCTCCTTGGATCTTACGGAGAGTGGAATATCCTTGCGTGGCAAAGAAGTAATCATATACGCAAAAGCCTCTTCCCAATATCCAAGCAAATCATAGCCGCTTAGCTGTGGCTCACCAAGAATCTGACGCACATTCATATTGTTGTAGATAATCTTTCGTATCTCATTATCTTGTGCAAAATACACATCGCCACGCTCTAATAAAAGCTCAAAAAGTCCGTCTCTGTTTCTTGTTTTGCCATCTTGGGCGACGACAAAACTTTCAGAATCTGTATCTTGAGAATATAAAATCAAGTTTTTATACTTTCTATCCTTGACTTCATCGACATATACAAGCCAATCTCCAAGCTTTTGCCCAAGCTCACCAGCTCGCAAATTCACATCAATATCGGCTCGTTTTTTAGCAATAAAGTTTTTAGATGCGCTATTAGAGAGTGGCACAAGCACAAGCGAAAAAACAAGCAAAATAAGTGTAGCAATAAGTGTGATAGGCAAAAATGTTTTGAGAATATCCATAGGTTTAATGCCTAATGCAAAAAACACCATCATTTCATAATCATATGAAAGTCGCGCAATCCCAAGCGTGAGTGAAGCAAAAAAAGTGATAGAAATGATAAAAAACACGCTACCAGGCAATGAATATGCAAAAAGTGCAAACAAATCAAGAAAGCTCATCTTCACAACATAGGTTTTCCCAGCAATACTAATAATAAGCACCACAGAGGCAATAAACAAAAGAACAAGAAAAAATGGAAAAAAGAGTTGCGAAAATGATAAAAACATATAACGCTTAAACATACCACACTCCATTACCTAGCAATGCCCATATGAGATTTTCTGCATTCCCTACATAGCTTATCAATACGCCTACAAAGAGATAACTCACAAATGGGAAAGATTGCGCATAGGATTTTGTAACCACCAAACGAACACTCATAAAAAGAAGTGCTAAAAAACTTGCTATAAATACACTAATAAGTGTAAATAATACTCCAAAGCAAAGCCCAAGACCACCAAACACAACAATATCGGCTTCACCAAGCAATGGCTTTTGAAACACTATCTCGCCCAAAAATCGCATAACAAAAGTGCCACCCATAAGTGCTAAAGTATTCATAATATGTGTCCAAACATCAAAAGGCATGACAAACATACATGCACAACTAAGCACAAAAAATACCACCAACAAAGATTCTGGCAATGCCAAATACACCCAATCGATATATGCCATAATGCACAGCATAAGCAAGACGATATATAACAATATGTTGTGAGATAATATAAAAGCATAAGAAGTGTGGGCTAATGATGTATCATAGCTATTTTGCACATACATCACCAAAGCAAAAAGCATTATGCTTGCCACAATCATATGTAATAAAGCTCGTGTATAAGAAATATGCAAATATCGACGCATATACAAAACCCCAAAACCTACCCCACACGCCAACACACATAAAGCAATGCAGATGCTCCATATATTCCATACAAGGGTAGTATCCATAATTACGATCCTTGTCGATACGACACAATCCCATCACATACATCAACAAAACAACACTGCGTAATCACAAGTGGCGCACTCAAAGTGCCATTTTGCTTTACAAATCGCGTAATGCGTTGTTGCGTGGAATCTAGCTTATCAAACATTGGTGCCAAAAGTATGCCACCCTCTTTTAGCTGATTAACAAGCGCATGTGGAATCTCCCTAGCACACGCACTAAAAATAATAGCATCAAAAGGCGCGTGTTGCTCCCAACCATCTTGTCCATCACCAAGTTTTGTAAAAATATTATGCGCATTAAGTAAGTGAAAGCGTCGCTTTGCCTCTATGAGTAATTGCTCGATACGCTCTATGGTATATACATATTTAAAAAGGTGAGAAAGCACCATTGCTTGATATCCGCTACCACAACCAATCTCAAGCACACTTTCTCCACCATCTGCCAAAAGAGATTCTGTCATAATAGCCACGGTAAGCGGAGAGCTAATCCATTGTGAATCCTCTAATGGCAAAGAATCTAAACTATAAGCATTATATGTGAAACTTGGAGGAACAAAAAATGCCCTATCCACACTCCCTAAAGCCCTAGCTACAGATGGGGAAATCTTCACATACTTTTGAATCTCTGCCACCATCTTTGCATTTGCATACATCAAAATCCTTTAAAGGTTTATTTGTATGCCGGTTTGGATATACTTTCTCATCTTAGAGGTTTCACGCAAATCTACTTGCGCTTGCACACATTCTTTTTTGTCATTTTTATACACAACACCATAAGGCGTGATAACAGAGCTACCTTTTGCCATTGTATCATTTGCTCCATCACTTGCTACAACAAAGCTTTGATTAGCAATTGCCAAAGCCTTACAAAGCGTTTCAAATTGATCCTTGCGTTGCTTGCCCCATTGTGCAGGGACAAAAATAATATCTGCCCCTTGCACACGCTTCCACAAATCAATAAAGCGTAACTCAAAACAATTCAATGCCGCACATTTTATAGAATCTACATAAAATGGTGCAATCTCATCTTCTGAACCTGCGCAAAAGTGCAATTGCTCATCGCCCAAGGCAAAGAGCTTGTTTTTAGATTGTTTATGAACGATCTCACCTTTGTGGAATACCTTTAGATTATTAAAAAAATGCTGATGATTTTTTTCTATCATAGTTGTGATGAGTGTATGATTCTTTGTGGCTTCTAGGAGTGTTTGGGTTGCGATTTTAGAAAATTCTGCCGCTTCTTCCATGTGCTGATAGGCAAACCCGCTAAAAACTACCTCTGGTGTACAAATAATAGAATCTTCTTGGCATTGATCTAAAAGTGTAAGCACCTTTTTTAGATTAAACTCAAAATCTGTCCCAATTTTCACCTGTAGTGCATATAATGTTTTAGAAATCATCGAAATCTATACTCCCTTTTGCGTAATTTGTTACCTTAGCTTCAAAGAAATTTGTCTTTTGGTCATTAAAACTACTAAACTGATCCACCCATTTGATAGGATGAGACACGCCATAAAGCTTAGAAAATCCCACTCTATGCAAACGCTCATCGGCAAGATATTGAATATACTGCCCTATAATCTCACTTGTAAGTCCTAGAATCTGTCCTTGTGTTATGTATTCTCCCCACGCTGTTTCTACCTCTACTGCTTTTCTAAAAAGCTCTATGACTTCCTCTTCTAGGCTATGTGTAAAGAGATCATCGCGTTCTTTGCGCAAAGAGTTAATCATATTTTGAAACAAGACAAGATGTGTAACTTCATCGCGTTGGATAAAGCGTATCATTTGCGCACTACCTAGCATTTTACCACTGCGTGCCAATGTATAAAAATAACAAAAGCCACTATAAAAATAAATCCCCTCTAGAATCTGATTAGCAAACATGGCTTTAAGAAGATTGTGTTCGGTAGGATTTTTTGAAAGATCCAAATACACATTTGCAATATAATCATTCTTATGTCGCAATTGCATATCCACACGCCACATATTATAGATCTCATCGGTATTTGCTGAAATAGATTCTACCATTACTGCATAACTTTGAGAATGCAAAGCCTCCTCATACGCTTGACGCACAAGCACGAGATTTATCTCTGGGCTAGTCATATAGGGATTAACATTGTCTATAAGGTTATTTGTCTGCAATGAATCCATAAAAATAAGTTGCGCTAATGCCCTATCATAACCAAGCTTTTCTTGAGGCGTAAGACCTCCATTATAATCGCGCTTATCGGCATTCATGTTTACTTCTTCAGGAAACCAAGTATTTGCAAGCATTTTTTTCCATAATGTATATGCCCATTGATATTTGATTTTGTTAAGATCAAACATACTTGTTGGATTGCCACCAAAGATTTTACGATCATTGACACTTTCTGTGCTATCGGGATTATAAATCTTTTTGCGAAAAACTTCTTTATCCATTGTAACTTCCTATATGTCTTCTTGAGTATCCTTAATGCTTTCAAGCACCAACAATAAAAGCGATACGGCATTTGCCACCACTGCACCAAGCACTATAGCATATGCTAAATGCAAAGATTCAAACACTTGCAAGATGATAAACCCTGCCGCAAGATGCATCACGCCAACAAGCAAGGTCGCTAGAATCTCTGCTGATAATGAGTGTTTTACCCCAATCCGTAAAGTCACACAGACAAAATTCACAGAAGTTGCCAAAAACAAAATCACCACATTATTTTCATACAAAAACGCCACGCTAAGCGTCAAACCCAACATACTAAAAAAAACTGAAAATACTCTACCCCAATTCATATAAGCCTCCTTTTATACTACACCTTTTTCATACATAGCCCGTAGGCGTTTTTTATTCTCTTGTTTTTTGAGTTTTTTCATTTCTTTTTGATAATACTCCTCGAGATTAAAACCAAATACCAAAGCTAAGCGTGGTGCGACAAACATAGAGCTATATGTGCCTATTATCACACCAGCAAGCATAGGCAAAGAAAATCCTCTAATGATTTCACCACCAAAGAGATATAATGTCAAAACCACAAAAAACACGGTAAGCGAAGTAAGCAAGGTGCGTGAGAGTGTGCGTGAGAGCGCCTCATTAATAACATATTTCATATCATTGACGCGTTTTACAAGCATTTGTTCTCGGATTCTATCAAAAATAATAATCGTATCATTGATCGAATAACCTATTAGTGTCAAAAGCGCTGCCAATACCTCAAGATTAAAATCAATATCAGCAAGAATCACAACAGCCGATGCCAAAATCACATCATGCATTAATGCCACGATTCCAGCCAACGCAAAACGCCACTCATAGCGGAATGAAATATATATCATCATTGCAATAAAAGCAAGGGCAAGGGATAATATACCTTTGTATTTGAATTCATCGCCAACCTTGGCACCTATCTCATCATTACGCCGTATGCTAAACTCCCCTGTGGGTTTAAGTATCTCTTGTATTACCTGTAAGGTAGAAGCTTTAGGATTCTCTACAAGAGGCAATTTTATCAGCACTTCATTTGGTGCGCCAAACTCGCTTACTTGAAAGCCCTTGAACTCTTCGTGTTGTGAGAGAATCTCTCGAATCTGCGATAATGGCGCTTGGGAAATAGCATCATATTGAATCTGCACGATACTACCACCAGCAAAATCAATACCAAGCTTAAAATCTTTTGTGACTATTAAGACTATAGATCCCAAACATAAAATAGTAGAGATAATAAGCCCATAAAAGCTATATTTTGTAAAGTCGTAAATTTTTGTCGTTTGAAAGACTTCCATAGCACTCCCCTATTTTATTTTTGTGTGATTATTTTGTGGCTGCTTTGAATCCGTGCTACCATTTTTGATACCAAACCACAAAAAAGTATTATTTGTTTTAGCAAGTTTGGGTAAAAGAGCAACATAAATACCATGTGTGCCAATAATTGCAGTAAGAATAGAGGCTATAATCCCCAAACTTAGAGTAATGGCAAAACCTTGTATTGCTCCTGTAGCGTTTGCATATAGCAAAATTGCTATCAAAAATGTCGTGATATTTGAATCAAAAATAGCGCGAGAAGCATTCGCATAACCTATCTCTATAGATTTTATGACATTATTACCAAGTCTTAGAGCCTCCCTGATACGCTCATTAATGATAATATTTGCATCAACTGCCATACCCACGGTAAGCACGATCCCTGCCATACCCGGTAATGTAAGAGTTGCACCAAATAAGGACATAACCGCTACAATCAGCACAATATTTACCAATAACGCACTCACAGCGATGATTCCAGCTATATTGTAATACAATACCATAAAAATAACTACCATTACAAAGCCACTCACAAGAGCAATAAGTGAAGCACGAATGCTATCTGCTCCCAAGCTTGGACCCACACCACGCTTTTCTATCACTTCCATAGATGCAGGAAGAGCACCACTTTTAAGGGTAATAGATAAATCAGCGGCACTATTTTTATCAAAATTTCCACTAATTTGCCCACTATCACTAATTCTAGCACGCACCACAGGTGCGGAATATACCTTATCATCAAGAACGATTGCCAATCTTTTGCCTATATTTTTAGCCGTAAAATTGCCAAATTGCTGTGCTCCATCAGAATTGAGCGTAAAATTTACAACATATTTGCCATTGTTATCGCGTGCAGGGGAAGCACTAGAAATTGCAGAACCATCTAAAATAGGAACTTTTTTGACAAGCAATAATGCACCTTCACCTTCATTAAGATCTTGGGCAAATGGCAAAATCACATCGCCATAGCTTTGTGCTTCACTCTCGCTCATAAGATTCACTCTTGCATTGCGATCCTCATCTACTGCCATAAATTGCAAATGCGATGGCTTAGAAATAAGTTTGCGCAAACGCTCTTCTTCTTCTGGCGTATTTTTACCTGGCACTTCCACAAGAATATTATTCTTGCCTCGCTTAGTTACACTTGGTTCTTGCAAACCAAAAATATCCAAGCGTTTTCTAATGGTGCTTATGGCTTGATTGAGTGCATCTTCTTCAATCTTTGGAATTTCTTCTTGCGTGAAAGTAATGCTAAAAGTATTGTTGTCTTCTACAACGCTTATTCCACTAAATTTTGCTAGAATCTGCTCTATTTGAGGTTTTTCCTTTCTATCAAACATCTCAAACACAATGCGATCATCTACAATTCTTACAGAATCTATCAAAATCTTTTTTTCATTGCTTTCATACGCAATGCTTGAAGCCAAAGAAGAAAGACGCGCCTTAATCGCTTCTTGGGTCTTAACCTCCAACAAAAGATTAAGTCCTCCTTGCAAATCCAATCCCAAAGTAACCTTACGCCCTTGGATACCAAAAATAGATGGGAGACTAAAAATAACTCCCAAAACCGCGACAAGAATAAATACCCATAAGCGATAATTAAAAGCCTTTTTCATCTAACAACTTTTACTTTGTCTCTTGCTCATCAAGCTTGTATGCAACAAACTCTTTAGAGAGTTTTACAATCGTGTCATCGTTGAGTTTTACGCTAAAGAAATTCTCCTCTGGCTTAACCACCTCGACTATTAAACCACCCGTTGTGATAATCTTATCTCCTTTTTTAAGATTAGTAATCATATCTTGGTGTTTTTTGCGTCTTGAATTTTGTGGGCGAATAATAAGAAGATAAATCAGCGCAATAAAAAATAAAATTGGCGCCAATCCTATGAGTGTATCTTGTAAACCGCCTGCTTGTTGTGCTATTTGTCCTTGTTGTTCCATGACTATCCTTTATGTAGAATTTAAATTTTGAATTATACTTGGGCTTTGTAACTAAGTATTAGCCTGACGCTTCACAAATCCCAAAAAAGTCGCCCCCAAAATTCCCGCTACGCTTGAAGCAAGCAAAATAGAAATTTTTGCGACATCTTGGGATTGCGCACTCTCAAATGCTAAATTAGAGACAAAAATAGACATCGTAAAACCTATGCCCCCTAGCATACCTGCACCAAAAATATGCCCCCAACTCACGCCTTGAGGTCTTGCTGCGATACCGAGCTTTTCACACACAAAGGTAAAAAGCAATATCCCTAGCGGTTTCCCAACAACAAGCCCCAAAAATACGCCAAGCATAATGTGATCGATATTCATATGTATCTCACCGCGTATATCCACACCGGCATTGGCAAATGCAAAAAGCGGCATAATGATGTAGGCACAAATTGGTTGCAAGGCATGTTCTAAACGCAAAAGTGGGTTTTGAACATCAAGCGAATCTTTTGCCAAAGTGCTTACAAGATGCACCTGTTCATTTGTAAGCAATGCGTTTGTGCGATGATTTACATCAAGATTTTTAAAATTCTGCGGCAATGCCTCAAGCAATGTAATAAAATCTTTGCTCTGAATCTTTGGCTGAATGGGAATACAAAATGCCAAGGCAACTGCGGCAATGGTCGCATGAATGCCACTATGATGCACACAAAACCATAATACCACACCAACAGCAAGGTAGATTCCAAGGTGGCGCACACCTGTTTTGCTAAGCGCAATTAATATCCCTATAACACACACAGCCCCAAGCAACCAACTCAAATGCAATCCCTCTGGTGAAGGATATGCAGTTGCAATCACCACGATAGCTCCCAAATCATCTGCAACCGCAAGTGTTACTAAAAATACTTTTAAAGCCATTGGAACACGCTTACCCAAAAGCAAGATAACACCAAGCGCAAACGCAATATCTGTCGCCATAGGGATACCAAATCCATGCCACGAAGCAGTGCCAACATTAAGGGCAAAATATATACAAGCTGGCACCACCATACCACCTAACGCACCTATGACTGGAAATGCTGCTTTTTTAAATCCTGATAGATCCCCAAAAAGCACTTCACGCTTAATCTCCAAACCAACCATAAGAAAGAATATCGCCATGAGCACATCATTGATCCAATCATGAATCCTAAAGCCATAAAAATGTGTACCAAAACTAAAGCCTAGATTCTCATGCCATAGCCAAAAATACCACTCTGATAATGGAGAATTTGCAACTACCATTGCGCATACAGCGCAAAAAAACAACAAAATCCCACTAAAAGATTCTGCCTTGATAAAGGTAGCAAAAACTTCCCTAAAGCTATGCTTGGTAATGTCGTGGATATACTGATTTTGTGTATTCATATGGTATTGACCTTAAACCACAACATATTTCAATGCCAAACAAGCAGGAATAGATTCTAGTTCGCGCAAGACTTCTTGAGACACATCATCATCTACAACTACCACTGCCAAAGCTTCTTTATCCTTGCGTGCTAAACGAAAATCTGCAATATTAATTTTATGCTTGGCTAGCGTATTTCCCACCATACCAATCACACCAGGCACATCCGTATTTCTAAAGAATATCATTTTGCCTCTTGGTTCAATATCAAGCACAAAGCCATTAATAGTCGTAATACGCAAATACTTATCTTCAAACACAGCACCTTCGATACTAAAAGTATCTTGTTGTGTGTTAAGTGTGATTTTTATATGGTTTTTGTATGTATAAGAGAGTTCTTGTCCTACAAACTTCACATCTAAGCCTCTCTCTTGAGCGACAAATGGCGCATTCACATAATTAATGTGATCTCCCAAACTCGCACTTAATGCACCAACTAACGCAAAGGTTTTTAGTGAATCTCCATACCCACTCACCTCACCATAAGCAGTGATTTCTAGCGACTTAAAGACACCCTTATTGGCTTGTGCGCAAATAAAAGACAATTTTTGTGTAAGTTCAAGATATGGCTTAATGCTTAGCGGTAAATCTACCTCTTTTATAGGAAGGTTTAGCGCATTAGGATAGCTAGATCCTCGCGCAGATTCTATGGCAGCTTGGGCAGCCTCTATAGCAATTTTTTCTTGAGATTCTAAGGTGTTAGCACCTATATGCGGCGTTACATACACATTTGGAAGATCAAGGAGTTTATTATCAGTCGCTGGCTCCTTATTAAATACATCAATACCAGCCCAGCGAATCTTGCCACTTTGTAATCCATTATACAAATCATCTTCGTTATACAACCCACCACGCGCACAATTTATAAGAATCACGCCATCTTTCATTTTAGCAATTTCTTTGGCAGTAATCATATTTTTTGTTTCGTTATTTTTGGGAGTGTGAATGGTGATAATATCACATTGCAAAATATCCTCAAAATTTGTCGTATAGCGCACCCCTGCATCAATTGCCTTAGACGCATCAATATAAGGATCATAAGTAATGACATCCATCTCAAATGCCTTGGCTCTCTTGCCTACCCTGCTTCCTATGTTACCAAAACCAATAATCCCTAGTGTCTTGTCTTTAAGCTCCGTGCCATACCAATCCTCACGCTTCCATTTACGATCATGCTTTAATTGTTGGTTTGCTCCGGGAAAATTTCTCACACTACTCATAAGATGCGTCATTGTAAGTTCAACTGCCGCAATAGTATTGGCAGTAGGGACATTCATCACAACAACACCTTTTTTGCTACAAGCTGGAATATCAACATTATCAACACCAACACCCGCGCGCACTATGCTCTTTAGGTTTGGTGCATGATCCAAAAAAGCTTCATCAACATCGGTTGAGCTTCGTGTAATCACCACATCCGCATCACCAAGAGATTGGCGCAATACATCTTTTGGTAAAGACGCTAGATTCTCAAATGTTATATCATTTTGGGCTTGCAATAAATCTAAGCCACTCTGATGAATATGATCACATACCACAATCTTTAAAGCCATCTCACACTCCTTAAAAGAAAAATTGCGTTATTATATAATAACCTTAGTTAAGAGTATATTGGATTCTATAGTATTGCAAATCTTGGAGAAATTTTTGCAATATTAATTCATCATCAATAAACACCATAAGACGCAACACCTCGCCACTTTTGTAATATGTGCTTTCAAGTTTATTTTGTTTTAAAACTTGCGCAATACAAAAATATTTATACTCATCTAAATCTTTAATTTCAATGCTATGAACAACATTATCACGAGTATCTTTTCTAAAATCAAATTTAACAAAAAGTTCTGTTGTAGGATACTGAAACGTATCACTTGATGATGTGGAAAGATCTCTAAGCCACATATCATCTTGCCTAATCTCTGCAGTTTGCATACTTTCTACCGCACTAGGGACACTAAAGGATGTTTGTGAAAGATCTCCGCTCTTTAAAACCCTCAACGCCACAAACACCAATATCCCAACAATAACGATAAAAGCAAATACTACAAGGAGTTTTTTCATAGCTCCCTATTCCTTTAGATACGATTTTTAACCTTATCTCCTAGCGTCATTCTCTGCTCACTTGCTTCATTAAAGGCACGCAGGCTCTCTTTTTCTTGTTGTTTTTGTAGGCGTCTAATAGAAGCACGGATTCTATTAGCTCTCTCATCGATAGAAAAGACTACACATTTCACGCTATCTCCAACTTTTAGACTTTCTTTCATATCTTGAGGAATATCCTCATTTTTGATGAGCACTTCATAATTATCTACTTTGATAAAGATTCCAAAGTCTTTCATTTCTGAAATCACACCCTCAATAATTTCATCTACATGATGTATCTTGGCAAAACCTGCTGCTGGTGAATCGCTTAAAAGTTTTTTACTTAATGAAATGCGCTCATTTTGTGTGTCAATTTTAAGAATCTTAACTTCTACTTCATCGCCAACCTTAAAGACATCTTTGCATTTCACGCCTCGATCCCACGCGATATCTTCATTATGCAACAATCCATCAACAGCACCAAGATTCACAAAAGCGCCAAAATCCGTAAGCGTAACGACTTTACCTTTCAGCACATCGCCTTCTTTATGTGTTTTGGTAAAAGCTACAAAAGGTTTATGTGTCAATTTTTTGAGCGAAACACGTAAACGGCGATTTTTACTATCAATCTCTATAATCTCTACATCAAGCTCTTGACCTACTTGCAGATAGTCATTAGGGTGTTTGATATTTTTGTCCCAAGAAATCTCTGAAATATGCAAAAAGCCCTCTATGTCATTCCCCAAATCCACAAATGCGCCATATTCCTCGATATTGCTCACTATCACCTTGATAGTATAACCCACTTCTAGCTCTTTTTCTACCTCTTTCCATGGATCTTCACTAAGTGCCTTGATAGACAGAGATAATCTGTGTTTTTGCTCATCATAGCCTAAAACTTTTACTTTTATATGATCTCCAACCTTAAAGTTTTTTTGTGGATTTACCATACCTCTGTGACTAATCTCTGTATGATGGACAAGTCCCTCAACACCATCGATATCCGTAAAGATTCCAAATGTCGTAACTTTTTTGACTACGGCATCATAGATTCCATTACCAGCAAGGATTTTTTCCACAACTTCCTTTCTTGTGCTTTTATCAATGTCAAAAAATCTCTTGCGAGAAACAATAATGGTATTTTCTTGGGGATTAATATGCGTGATAGCAACCTTATAGGTTTTACCCTCTACTTTCAGACCCTCTTTGAAAGCAGATTCTCGGCGTGGCAAGAAAACATCAACGCCATCATAATCCATCACATAACCACCCTTATTTTTTCTAATAACCTTGGCGTCAATAATCTTATCTTGGAAATTCCCTTGTAATTCCTCAATTTTTTGTCGAATCTTTTTCTCTCTTTGCGCTCTTGTATAAGAAACATTTGGTCGATTATCACTTCCGCTCGCATAAAGCTCAATCTCATCACCTACGCTAAAAAGAAGCTTGCCCTCTTCATCTCTAATCTCACCCAAAGAGAGCATACTCTCGGACTTGCTATAAGGCAACGCTATCATCGCTAAATCTCTATCTTGATCTATTTGTATAATTTTTCCTATTTGCAAGCTACCACTTGTGCTATTTCTCTCACTTGCATCTAAGAGTTGTGCGAAATTTTCCTCTTCGCCAAAGTCCATATTGTCAAGATTCACTCTCATTCCAAAACACCCTTCTTTCTATTTTTTATTCTTGTATTGTAAGTTAGAAATGCTTAATTTTTCATAGCATAATGCTTAAAATCTTCTCTAAATGGAAAAATTATCTTTTTATACACACGCAAAAGTGCGATAAACAATGCCGTAATGATTGGTCCCAACACAATACCCCAAAATCCAAATGCACTCAAACCTGCCAAAATCGCAAAGAAAATGAGCATTTCATTGATTTGCAAAGAAGTTTTTAAAATTTTTGTTGTCATAACTTTAATAATAAGTGGCTTGATAAGATTATCAATAACAAAAGCGATAAAAATCATACTATAAAGTGCGATAAATAGCGCAACATTATATTCACCCAAATACAACTCATAACAAGCAAGTGGAAGCCAAACCAATGTCCCACCTACAACTGGAATAAGCGAACAAAATCCATACAAAACTCCAAAGAAAAGACCATCGTAGCCAAAAAATGCAATTGCTATCCCAAAACTAACACCTTGCAAAACGACATTTAAAACCGATGTGTAACATACAACTTTTAGCACACCAAGCACTTCATCAAAAATGCTTTGCACTTGCTGTTTTTCAAATGGAATGAGCGAAAGTATGTAATTATATAAACGCACCCCATAAAAATAAAAGAAAAACAAAAATACTACAATAAAGCCCGTATCAATGATGAACTCTAAACTTCTTCTCCCTACAATCGAGCTAAAATTTAAGATATATGAAAAAATTTCAGAACCAGAAATTTTACTTAGTGCGTCCTTAAGGCGTGGTTGCAACTCCGGTATAGCACTACTCCATTCTAAAAGCTCATTTTTCAGTGTATCGATGATAGTATTAAACCCTGCCAAATCTGCGCCTTGTATGAGTGCGATGAGGGAATTAAATACAAATACAACAGGCACAATCAAGATTAACACCAAAATCACGGTGCTAAAAAATGCCGCCAACACTTCGTATTTAAGATATTTCAAAAGTATATTTTTTAGTCCAAATGTCGCCATACAAAGCAAAAGCGCAACCAAGAGATTCATCAAAAAAGCATTATAAAGATAGTAAATCCAATACAATGTAACGCAAAATACCAACCAAAAAAAATAAATTCCCTTCATATATTTCACACCACCCTATCTTTAAAAATTAGCTTGGAAAAATACCCTACCCAATAGATAATTTTTGCCATCACTTGCAAAGATATAATCATCAAGTGTAATATTTGCATTATTGAGCATACCTATGAAACCACCACCTAACCATACATCTGGTGCCACGCTTAATTTAGCATTGGCTTCCCAATTTAAAATCTGCTTTGCACCTATGCTTGTATAGCGTGCTGCAGATTCTAACACGACATGATTAGGAAATGTATATTCTAGCAAACCATAAAATGTATTGGCGTCTGCATAAAATAAACCTTCTCTACGCTCAAAAACCGTGCTTTGTCCAAAGGCATCGATACCACTTGCACCTTTTTCAGACACACTAATAATGCCTCCACCAAATTTAACACCAGCCCACTTAACGCCTCCCTCAACCCACACAAAACCCCCATCGCCATCAGTGCGAGTTTGTTCCACAACTTGATTTTTACCTAAATAAGAGAGCAAATGGACATTTGCATAAAATACAGAATCTCCAACAGAGGGTTTTTCTAATTGAATCTTAATCCCAAAAGCATTAAATCGATTAGGTGCTACATAAAAGTATGGAATAATTTTCATTGGTGATTGCAAGGGCAAGATATTGACAGAACCAAAAAACACACCCTCTCTATCAAAAGGATTGCGATAATTAGACATACGATAATTTGTTACATACGCATTTTTATTAACCCACATAAGATTGGCAAATACATTAGGTGAGAGCGCATAATCTACTCTTATTCCTTGATTATAGTATTTGATCCATTCGGTATTTGCATAAAATCTCCCAGCTTCTACTCTCAAGCGATCATTTCTGTTGTAGCGCACATAACCCTCTGTCCAAATAGAGCTATCTTTTGTTGAATTAAAATCTCCCCTAGAATACTCATACATGCGTGCAGCAAGCCAAAATGACCCGCCAAAGCTAAGTCCATTACTGCTCACTGGTGTGTCATACCCCATAGAAAAGTTAATATCAGCAAAATTAGATCGCTTTTCAGTCATATCTTGATAATACAAGCCAAGATGTCCACGAGGTTTGCCCATAAACAGATATTCCTCAAGGCTTACGGCTTGTAATATAGCGATACTAACAACACAAATTACTATCCATAATCTCAAACCAAATCCTTTTGTGTTTTTTCTTGCTAGATTCAGCAAAAACGATTCCACTCTTAGACATATCACAATTTCATAGAAATATTGTTAGTGTAGATTGCGCACCAAACCCCTTGCATAATCACATTTTTGGCATTTTGAATGATATGCTATACCTTGCCTAAATCCCTCTGTGATAGCATGATATAGTGGTGAATCTAAAATCTCTCTAAGACTTTGTGTATGCAAATCCCCAAGCTTAATCTCCCCAAAACAATCCATACAGCAAGGCACAACCACGCCATTACTCAAAATCCCTATCTGCTTTAAGCCACCATAGCAAAAAAGCTTTCTAAGAGGTTTGATCTCTTCTTTAGAATCTTCTCTCCAGCGGTGATAGCGTGTAAATGTGCAAAAAACCTTATACCAAAGGCGATATGCCTTGTGATCCGCAGTATCAAGCTCCTTAGCAAGATTTTTCATTATCTCATTGCCATTTTGCAAATGTGTGATAAGCGTATGTTTATCTCTCTCTTGGGTGCGCAAATGCACAAATGTTTCGCTTTGAATCTGCCTGTGATACATGCAAAACTCCAAGATTCGCTCAATATGATTTGCGTGAAATTTTTGTGGCGAATCCAAAAACGCACTCAAAGAAAATGCGATCTGATGCACAGGAGGCTTTAGTAGTAAATCCCAATGCCAAGAATCTAAAAATTTCCCACTTGTAACAAGATCAACCAAAAGATTATAATGTGCCAACAGCTCAAGATACACATCAAGATTTTTTATAGCTAGTGGATCACCCAAAATATGTAAATGCACAAGTTTTGTTAGGGGTTTTGGCGTGGTGAGTTGTTGCAAAATTTCTCTAAAATGCTCTACACTCATCACCCCTCGCTTACTTGTTTGTTGGCTATGGGGACAAAAACTACAGCTAAGCCCACAAATATCGCTAAGCTCTATATACACCCTATCAAATTTCATAAAACTTACACAAGCACAAGTGCCTTGTGTCCAGAACGCACAGCACTTTCTACAAATTTTGCTTTCTCATCTCTTACAAGTTTATTGGCAAGAGTTTTAAAATTTTTCTTACTCATAGACAAAAGTGTAGTAATCTCTTGTGGTGAGCTTTTAAAATCAAGCTCAAGTCGCCCATTATGCGCTATCAATGCCTCAAGCAACACAAATTCACTCTGTGCTACCGCGCTAAGATCAATCTTGCCATCTTGACGAATGTTTTTGATATACACACTCACATTTTCACCTATATGAGGTGTATAAGCCACCTCATTTGCATACAACAATCCATAATGCAATACTTTTTGTCCAGAATCTAGCGCACCCACATCTACCGCACAGCCAAAGCCTAGCGGTGTGCGTTCAAAAACAAGTCCTTTAACCTCGCTTCGTAGCAATCGCTTATCGCGACACGGACGCAAATACTCCCTCACGCCAAGCTTACCTATCAATCTACCTTGCTTATCAAGCGTGAGAAATATAACAAGCTTTTTCCCTATCATCGTGCGTTTTGGAGCTTTGTGTGGGATAAACAAATGCTTATCTATACCCAAATCTCCAAAATACCCATACTGATTGCTATCAACTATTTCTAACGCTCCAACCTCACCAAGCAAAAGTTTTGGAATCTGTGTCGTAGCAACAATCCTATCTTCTGAATCAAATGCGACAAACACACGCACACTATCGCCCACACACATCGCAGAATCCACAAATTTTTTGGGCAACAAAATCTCTGTGTTATTTCCTTGCAAAAATGCACCATATGGGCTAAGACGCGTGATGTGTAGATTCTGTAATGTCCCAACCATAGAATCTTATATAATCTCCCTACCATTAATAATCATTCGCTTTGCTTCCTTGGCGTGCAAGATACACTGCAAGGCTTCTTGGCAAGAATGTTCAATATCTGGAATCTCAAATACAACCATATCTGCATTATATCCATGCTCCAAGATTCCACCTTGTATGCCAAGCGCTTTTGCACCATTGCGCGTTGCCATTTGTAGAATCTGCGTGGCTAAAACATTAAGCTCTATATGCGGATACGCAAAAAGCATAAAACGCATTTCTTCAAGAATATTTACATCAGCATTAGAACTCTTGCCATCTGTGCCTAAGGCAATATTTAAAAGAGTATGTGCTTGTGGCATTGTCTTTGTATTTATTTCAAGTGGCAAATATGTATTATTTAATAATCTATTAGAACGCGGACAAGTTACGATATTATAAGCATTCTCTCGCATTATCTCTAGCACATTTTTATCGGCAAAAAGACAATGCGTCAAAAGCACATGCTCCATACCCACAAACTGCTCCAAAAAACTCTGGATTGTATAAAATGGTTTAGGGTTTGGGACACCAAATGTGTGTGCAAAAAAATTATAAAAATATCCGCTACCATGACACAGCCATTCCTGCTCGTGTTGAGATTCTAAAAAATGAGCACTAATTGGCGTTTGGAGTTTTTTTGCCTCTTGTAAGACATATTTTGCATAGATATGATGTAAAGAATATGGCGAATGCAATGCCACAGCCGGTATAAACCTTGTGTTTTTGTATTCCATACTTTGATACAAACGCGCCTTAAAATTACTAAAAAGCGTATCAATCGCGCTAGGATTGCTTCCCATTGCTTCGCAAAAATACACCACGCGCAACGCAGACTTCCTCAACGCTTCCATATCATAGCCATAGCTACTAATCGCCCCCACAAGCCCAACACCACTGCGCAGTTGTGAATCTATGGCTTGGGATACGCTTTTGGTAATATCACTAAGCACATCATCGCGCTTTGCAATTACAGAATCTAGCCACTGCCCAAAATCCCCATACACAAAGTTTGTCGCGTTGTTGCTAAATTCAAAGTGTATATGTGCATTCACAAGCGTAGGAAGCAACACACCATTATGCCAAAATTCCTTTTGTGCATTTGGATAGGTGCGTGTTAGATTCTCATAATCTCCTACCGCCAAAATTTTTGCACTCTGCAAATCCCCACTTTGCGCATAATCTAGGCTTTCATACAACACACCGCCATCTTTGAGGATACAAAACCCCTCATCACAGATAAAAACTCTACTTGCTCCGATAATCTTTTGACTACGCACCATTATCCTTTAGATTCTGTTTAATCTTATCCGTAAAGGCTTTAAACACATTGTAACTTGTTTGTTCTTCTTGTATTGGCTTGTTTTGAGAAATATTACGAGGAGCTATCGCATCAGTCTCCACATACACAATGCTATCGCGTGAATCTTGCTTTTGTGTATCTTGAGCTTGAAAAACATTGACATCAAGCTTATTAAATGGAATCTCTATCCCATTAGATTCTAAATTGACCTTTAGCGCCTCTAAAATATAGGCTTTTGTCTCCACAAGCCCATAATTTATATCCACCCAAAAACGCAATAAAAAATCTAACGAACTTGCACCCATATCTTGCATACCTACAAAATATCCGCGTCCCAAATCCACACACGCATTATGCTCTAGCACATTAATAGCAATCATTTTGACAGCATTTATATCACTCCCATATCCGACACCAAACACAATATCAACACGCCTTTGTGAAATATCTGTATGATTAATAACATTTGCTTGAGATACATTGCTATTAGGCAATATGGCGAGCTTGCCATCTGGTAGGCGAATGGTGGTATTAAAGAGATTGATAGCCTCTACCTTGCCAAGCAATGACCCAACCTCAATCGTATCGCCATGCACAAAGGGACGCAAAACAATGAGAATAATCCCACTTGCCACAGAAGAAAGCGAATCTTTTAAACCTAACGCGATGGCTATACCAGCTGTCCCAAGCACCGCGATAATCGAATGCGTTTGCACTCCGGCTGTCCCAAGTGCAGCAATAATGATAGCGACATTAATGCCGATAAATGCTACTTGAGATAAAAAATTTGCCAACATTTTATCTTTTGGCTCTAGGGCTTTTTTAATCTTTTTTGCAACAAATCGCGAGAGATAATATCCCACTACAAGCAATATAATAATCTTTAGTGCAATAAGCCCAAAGCTCTTCATAAAAGGTAATGCTTTATCCCAAAGCTCTATGATATCTTGCCACATACGCTACTCTCCCCTTGCTTTGTGTGCGTTATGAAATCTCATATAATTGTGAATCTCTATACATCATCACAACTTTAGATTCTAAATCCACACCATAATATGGTGAGAAATTATCACTAATATGCGTATGTTGATGTAAATCCACAATCAAAAAATCCGCCCTCTTACCAACTTCAAGGCTACCGCTATCCAACCCTAAAATCTGTGCTGGATTATAACTACAAAGTTTAGAAAGCATACTAAGACTAAGGTTATAGGGCTTAAAAATTTTGTCATAAGCAAGTGCAAAGCCATACGCCACGCTATCAATCCCAAAACTTGCAAGCTCAAATACCTGATCTTTTTGGGAATTAAAGTTCGCACACTGCAAGCTTGTCAAAACATCAATATAACCCTCACATAGCAAGTTTGCAAATTCTTGGCGCATAGATTCACTAAGCAAAGGAGGATTGAGTTTTCCAGCCGTATTATAATCATCACAAATTGTTTCATTAAGAATAAGATGATGCAAGCTTACTTCAGTATAGGCTCTAAGCCCTTGTTTTTTGTAGGCATGAATAATCTCAAGACAACGCGGCGACCCTATAGCACTAAAAAGCACATCAACATCTTGGGCTAAAAGCATTTCACACATCTTTGCTACTTCAATGCTTTGAGCCTTATGGTGCATTGTTGGCAATCCAAGTTTTGTGGCAAACGCTCCTTGATTGATAACCCCTTGTGCCAAAGAGGTATTTTGTGCAAAACAAATAAGAGGAGTCTTTAGCATTTTGGCATATTGTGCAATGCGCAAGATAAGATTCCCCTCAATATCGCTTTGAAAGTAGATTCCACGCGCCTTGTTATCATAAAGCTTACCAATATCCGTAAGCTTTAGCATATCTTTATCCCAAAATACTGGCTTAATACTTGGCAAGATATGCACACTAAGATCTGTATCAACACTCCTCACAAGCTCCACAATTGCCTCACTATCAATCACAGGTGTTGTATCAGGCAAAAGCAAAAGAGTGCCATAACCACCTCTTAGGGCTTTTTGAGATAATGAAGTAAGTGTTTTTCTCGAAAGAACTCGCCCCTTAGGATAGACATTACAATCTATAAAACTTGGCATAAGTAGCTTAGAATCTACATCAATAACCTCATGCAACTCCACATCACTCATCGCACGCAAATCATCTGTAATTTGGGTTATAAAGCCATCTTCGACTTTAATACACATTGGAGCATATCGTGTGTAATCACACCCCATCGCATTAGCAAAAATCATCATCTACCTCCTATTGCAACGCTATGTCTAGCTTCCCTTGCATAATCAACACGCCAACACCAATTAGCAAAATACCACAACCAATTTCTATACCACGCATACATTTTTTTAGTTTCTTTAATACCTCAAGCGCACGCTCAATAACCAAACTTGTAAGCAAAAACGCCAAGCCCAAACCACTCGCATAGCTTAGCATATACCACAAAGCCATATCATTTTTTAGCATACCAAGTGCCAAAATCGAACCCAAAATCGGTCCTGCGCACGGCGTCCAACATGCACTAAAACTTACACCTAGCAAAAATGGTGCTAAAAATGCCCAAAATGGCGATAAAAACGGCATAGATTCTAAATAACCAAAAGATAACTTTGGGGAAACTTTATACAGAAATTGTATCCGAAAAATCCCCAAAAAATGTAGCCCAAATACAATCACAATGCCACCAGCGATATAGCCAAACACATCACTTTTTAGCCATTGCCCAAGCACACTACCAAAAAAAAGTCCCAAAATCACAAAAACACTACAAAACCCCAAAATAAAACTCAAAGTTTTTAACACAATCTTGACACGATGACGCATAAGAGTTTCTGACATATCCTCAAGTGCGATACCACTTATATAGGAAATATAAGCCGGAATAAGTGGCAAAATACAAGGACTTAAAAATGTCAGAATCCCTGCCAAAAAACTTGCAACTAATGGAGCAGAAGTAAAAATCGTGTTATAAAGTGTCTCTTCCATATGTATACGCCTAAACTTATATCTTTTTAAGAATCTACAATACCTTGTTAGCAAATCAAGCAAAAATCAATCAAGGCATTATAATACACAATCACAAAATTAAGAGGTGTTTTCAGCGAATTTTGCTACAATAGCACACATTATCTAACTTTTAAAGGCTTATAATGCAAACACAAGATGCCTCTACAAACACACAAGAAACCGCACAATCTCCACAAGCCACAGAAGGTTTTGAATCTTTTGGATTGCGTCCCTACCTTTTGCGTGGTATCAAAGAACTTGGCTTTAGCGCTCCTTCCCCTATTCAAGCTCAAAGTATCCCGATTGTGCTAAAGGGTAAAGATCTCATCGCCCAAGCCCAAACAGGCACAGGAAAAACAGCAGCCTTTGCAATCCCTATTCTCAACAAGATTCAACGCAATGATAAGATTGAAGCCCTCATCATCACACCTACACGAGAACTTGCAATGCAAATTAGCGAGGAATTCCTCAAGCTTGGTCGCTTCGCGCGCATAAAAACGATTTGTATGTATGGCGGACAAAGCATCAAACGTCAATGTGATTTGCTCAAAAACAAACCAAAAATAATGATAGCCACACCAGGAAGATTACTTGATCATTTGATGAATGGGCGTCTTAGTGATTTTGCACCAAGAGTCGTGGTTTTAGATGAAAGTGATGAAATGCTTGATATGGGATTTTTAGATGATATAGAATCTATCTTTACCTATCTACCAAACAATATTCAAACATTGCTTTTCTCCGCCACTATGCCTCAAGCTATCAAAGATTTAGCTATGCGAATCTTACACAATCCAGAATCTATCAAAATATCGCCTGTAGATATCACTAACCAAGACATTGATCAAAAATACTACATTATCAATGAAAATGAACGCGATGAAGCAATTTTGCGCCTTTTAGAAACAGAAAATCCCACAAAAAGCATTATCTTCACACGCACCAAAAAAGAAGCCGATATCCTCGCACAAAAACTCACAAAAGCTAATTTTAACGCCGCTGCACTGCATGGTGATATGGAGCAACGAGACAGGCGTGATGTAATGGTGCGATTCCGTCAAAATGCTATTGAAATTCTTGTAGCCACTGATGTTGCTTCTCGTGGGCTTGATATTAGCGATGTAACTCACGTGTTTAACTACCACATACCGCTAAACCCAGAAAGCTATGTGCATCGCATAGGGCGAACTGGTAGGGCAGGTAAAAAAGGGGTAGCTATCACACTTGCCACACCTTTAGAGTTTAAAGAGATTCACAAAATCAAACAAAGCACCAAAGCCACACTTGAGCTTTGTCATATAGAGGGTGAAGCGGATATAGATTCTGATACACTCTTGAGCAAAATAGCTACATTACAAACTACGCAATTTGGACTTGAACATTTTGAGAATCTAAAAGAACACATAGATCCTACACAGCTTTGCATAAAACTTCTTAGCCATTTTATTCAAACGCAATGCACCAAAACCATAGGCTTAAGCAAAGAAGAAATTGCAAACCTACAAACGCATCAAAATACAGAATCTCACACCAAGCATTCGCGACAAAAGCAAGGCAGCAACAAAAAACGATCCCCCAAATCACGATACAACAACGATAGTATCACGGATAATATTTGGGGTTAGCTTTTAAGCATGTAATTAATCTTTAAGCGATACAATACCGCCCTAATTGTCGCAAGACAAAATCTTTACCACTTGGAGTTAGATAATGAAGAAAGTTGTTTTTATCACAATGTTAGCGTGTGCATTTTCTCTAGCACTACTTGAGGCAAAAACGTATGCAACAGTCAATGGCAACCCAATCACAGAAAAAGATCTTGAGCCACTTAAACAAGCAAATCCTAGTTTGGATTTTGACAAACTTCCTGAAACAGAACGAGAGATGATTCTTAATGAACTTATCACACAAAAACTTATCCTTGATGCGGCAAAAGCAGAAAAGCTTGATAGCACAAAAGAATACACAAGCACACTCGAGGCTTTCAAAAAAGATTTGCTTTTACGCGCTTGGCAACAAAAACAAATGCAAAGTGTCCAAATGCCAAATATCAACGAAGAACAGATTCAACAAATCTACCAACAAAACAAAGATAATTTCATTGACCAAGAGGGTAAAGCTCGCCATATTTTAGTTAGCACCGAAGATGAAGCAAAAGCAATTATCTCCGAACTCAATAAAGTGAAAGGTCGCGTAGAACCAAAATTTATCGATCTAGCCAATCAAAAAACGATTGATCCAGCGAGCAAACAACAACAAAATGGTGGCGATTTGGGGACTTTTCATCGCTTTGCTATGATGCCAGAATTTTCTAAGGCTGCCTTTGATCTCAAACCCGGAACTTACACAAAAACTCCAGTAAAAACACAATTTGGCTACCATGTCATCTATCTTGAAAGCAAAACAGAACCAAAAGCTATTAGCTACGATCAAGCAAAACAAATGATTGCACAAAATATGCAAATGGAAGCCGTAAGACAGGCCATAGGATCAAAAGTCCAAGAATTACGCCAAAAAGCTAATATACAAATCAACAAATAAGGAAAAAGTATGCTAGTAAGCGGAAGTGAGATTTTATTAAAAGCCCATAAAGAGGGCTATGGTGTTGGGGCGTTTAATTTTGTAAATTTTGAAATGCTAAATGCAATCTTTAATGCAGCCAATGAAGCACAATCGCCTATCATCGTGCAAGCAAGCGAAGGCGCTATCAAATATATGGGAATTGACATGGCGGTAGGACTTGTCAAAATCCTAAGTGCGCGATATCCTCACATACCTGTCGCACTCAACCTTGATCATGGCACAAGCTTTGAATCTTGCAAAAAAGCCATAGATTCAGGATTTACATCAGTTATGATTGACGCTTCACATCATTGCTTTGAGGAAAATGTCGCAATCACTAAAGAAGTAGTGGAATATGCGCATAGCAAAGGTGTGAGTGTGGAGGCAGAGCTTGGCAGACTTATGGGGATTGAAGACAATATTTCCGTGAGTGAACAAGATGCGGTGCTTGTAAATCCCGATGAAGCAGAAGAATTTGTCAAACAAACACAAGTAGATTATTTAGCACCAGCTATTGGCACAAGTCATGGTGCATTTAAATTCAAAGGTGAGCCAAAACTAGATTTTGCTAGACTCCAAGAGGTAAAAAGACGCACAAATATTCCTCTCGTGCTTCATGGTGCAAGTGCAATTCCTGAGTATGTGCGCGAGAGTTTCTTAAGCACAGGTGGCGATCTCAAGGGTAGCAAAGGTGTGCCTTTTGAATTTTTACAAGAAGCCGTAAAAGGTGGCATTAATAAAGTCAATACCGATACGGATTTGCGCATTGCGTTTATGGCAGAGGTGCGCAGAGTTGCTAACGCCGATCCTACACAATTTGACTTACGCAAATTTTTCACTCCAGGTATGGAGGCTATGCAAAAAGTCATAGTTGAGCGTATGAAGATTCTAGGATCTGCACAAAAAATCTAACCAACAATACAATATTCTTTAAGGAGTTGCAATGGCAATAAGTATGAGTGAATTAAAAAAGGGTTTAAAAATCGAGATTGACAAAATCCCATATCGAATCGTTGAATACCAACATGTAAAACCCGGCAAAGGTGCGGCATTTGTGCGTGCAAAAATAAAATCATTTCTTGATGGCAAGGTTATAGAAAAGACTTTTCACGCAGGTGATAAATGCGATGAACCAAACCTCCAAGAAAAAACGATGCAATTCCTCTATCAAGATGGGGATTTGTTTCAGTTTATGGACAATGAGACATATGAGCAAATCGCACTTACCCAAGATCAAGTAGGCGATGCAGCAAAATGGATTATTGATGGCACAATTGTGCAAGTGCTCTTTCACAATGACAAGGCGATTTCTGTAGATGCACCACAAGTTGTTGAATTAAAAATCATTGAAACAGCACCCAACTTCAAAGGTGATACTTCAAGTGCTGGAAAAAAACCTGCTACACTTGAAACTGGTGCTGTCGTGCAAATACCTTTTCATGTGCTTGAGGGTGAGAGTATCCGCGTCAATACTGAAACTGGCGAATATGTGGAAAAAGTCAAATAGCAAAGCGTCCTAGAATAATGAATCTAGGACTTATATTACAAAAAGCACCTACACAATACTACATATCTTAATCTTAGCCATAGCCATTAGTGGTTGTTCGTTTTATACAAGTCAGTTATGCGACTCACAAAGCTTTTAAGTAATATGGCGGTGATATATATTGTTAATAATTTTATCAATACACAAAGTGGTATTAAAAACCTTACTGATAATTTTGCCACAGCAATACCATTTCACTACAAAGATCATAATGGTGTGTATAAGGCACTCTTAACTCGTAAAGAGATGTTGTTGGCGTTATAACATTTGCTCCTCATGGTGATGAGGGAAGGGATATAGCTTTTACAAAGCTTAATAGAGAATTTGTTGCTAGTAAGAATAGCTTTATATACAAAGATAATACATTTATCAAACAAACAACATATACTAGCAGATAAAAACATACATACTGTGTGAAGGATAAAGATATGATAGGCAACATATTGGTTGTTATAGTTTAGAATCTTTCTGTTTTTTTACTCACATTCCTTACAATATTTCTTAACTATGCGTTCTACTTCATCTTGATATTCTTTGGAGTCATAAACCCTAAGGCATTGAAAAGGCTTATATGTGTAATCAATTTTATATTTGCTATTCCATGTGCTGAGATTTTCTACAAGCGTTAAAAATTGTGTGATGTTGTCTAGATTCTTATCATCAAAGAATAAAGGCATATTGAGCTTTTCTTTGATGATATAATACACTTCGCCCTTATCATCATCAACAAACTTTTTAATACAATAGCGGAATCCTAGCTTTTTTAGTGCATCGACCTTGAGTTCATAGGTAAAGTGTTGCCGTTCTAGTTCATTTCGTTTGCCTTCTTCATTTTTATAGCTCATTTCTCCAAGCCCAAATACAATATTTATGCAAAATAATACCGCTAATACAATTTTTTTCATAAGACTCCTTTATAATAATTCCCAAAAATAAAGCTTTGTTACGATAATATTTCTGTAAAGCAAATAGTTATTATAAAGATTTGGGTCATATTCCAAAAACTTCTTATCTTTTCCATTCCACAATGTAATGTGCCCATTAGCATCACTCCACCCACTAATTATCATTGCTACCACTCCATTTTTGCTAAATTTTGAAAATTCATTGTTATAAAAAATTATATTGTCTTGTTTAGTTCTCATAATTTTAGAATCTTTAAGACTTATTTTACTTACATTCCTTACAATATTTCTTCACTATGCGTTCTACTTCGTCTTGGTATTCTTTGGAGTCATAGAGTTCTAGGCAGGTATAAAATCTACTAAAGTTTGATTTTTGATAATGATGCAATAATGTTTTATCGGTGATTGTAGCCTTATTGTCTATGTATGGCTTAAGGTCTGCTATTATATCCTCTCCATACGGAACGCCCAATTTATATCTATACCAACCCATAATCATAATATTAGGCTGTGTCTTATCAAAATTATTGCCCTTAATACAATACTCCATACCTATTCTTTTTATAATTTTTATTTTTTTATCATAAGAATAGGCTACTTTATCCACTTTCCCTACAAGCTCTCTGTTAAATTCTATATCATCGGCATTTAGATACATAAAAAACACACAACAAAACCATATCACTTTTTTCATTTTTTATATAAGCTCCCAAAATTCAAGTTTAGCTGTCCCTATATTAGTTAAATAATAATTACTAGCCACACCATTTACTACATCAACAAAATTACTTTCATTCCATAAAGTTGTGTGCGAATAAAATCCTTTCATTACCACAATGCCCTTCTTATTTTTAATTTGCTCTAATACCGCATATTTACCTTCATCTGTTGCTGTTATAGATATCTCTGCCTTACCCCATTTATCATTTAAGAATCTCCCCATATAATCCGCACCTAAGATATAAAGATATTGCTTGTCTTTACCATACATAGATTTATATTCTTTTGGCTTGATTTCAATATGTAATGGCATACCCCCATAATTTAGTGCATAGCTCACTTGCAAAGCACAGGTATTGCTATAATCTGCATAACCAGAACTTCTACCAAAGAAGTCTTTATGATTAATGTATTCGCTCAAAGGTATGCCACCCACTAGGGCATATCTCTGCCATACAGAATCATCATAGCTATCATTTTGAATTTGTGTAAGTATCTCTTGGGCTTTTTGCTCTGCTGCTTTAGATGATATACCACGCCATACGCCATTATCTATGATAGCTTGTCTAAAGGTTTCTTGCAGATTCATATCATTCGGATTTGCCATATTGATTACATCGTATGCTTTTTTTACATCATCAAAATCTGCTCTCTTGCATTTTATACTTTCATTCACAGTGCCACAAGTCGCTCTCCATTCAACCGCCATTATTGCTCCTTAAATGGATTTGTAATTATAGCTTGATTATCTTGTATTATGCCACGCACGATAAGGACTTCGCCCAAAGAAGATTCTAGCTTCACCTCCACTTCCTCCCCATTCTCATATCCTTGTGTGATGATATGTAGATTCACATCTTGTGTGTGTCTTGAATCTCCTTGCAATCTTGTCGTACCATCACCATAACTAAAATATATCTCTAGTATTTCTTTCTCTTTGTCTTGTTTCTCTTGTGTTTCTTTAGAATCTTTGCTTTCTGTATTTGTATTTGTATGCACAGGATTTGCTTGTGTGTTTTCCTCCCCAAAGCTCCAATACTTCTCTTTATATCCTCCATTGATAAGTTTAAGTGTGAGGAGAGAATCTATGATTTGTTCTGTGTTATGTTGAGAATCTTTTTGTTTAGATTGTGTTGTAGCTTGTTTAGCTTGTCTTTGTCTATCTTTAGATTCTATGAGAGAATCTAATCCATTGGCTAATTGTAATTCTAGTCTTTGTGCTTTATAGGGTGTGTGTAATGTAAGGATAGTGGCATTACTAGGATTGTGAGCTAATCCTACTTGTGTATAGTCTTGTATATCTAGCATTATGTGTGTGCAGTAGTTATAGAGATAGTGATAGTTTCCTATGCCACTCACTCACAATCCTTGCAATACTTTTTGACTATGCGTTCTACTTCGTCTTGGTATTCTTTGGAGTCATAGAGTTTTAGGCAGGTTTGTATCTTTGAGATTCCTTGTGGTTGTGATATTACATAAGTTTTTATTTCCTCTTGTAATTGCTTTCGCTTGTTTGTAGTATAACATCGCCCACTATCTGTATTGCCCACTTGTTCTATCTGCTGAAAAAATATATCAAACCATTGCATTTCCATTATTTCAATTTTTTGCGATAATCCATAATAATCAAGACAGATTCCCACTCCAAATCTCTTTGCTATTTCTATCATTCTTGTTTTGGCAAAATAGTGAAATTCGCTATCAGCCTTTTTAAGTGGGCGACTTGATAGAAAATCTACGCCCAAACACTCTGTATTTGAATCTGCATATACACTACTAATACATAAAAACAAAAACAAACAAAGTTTTTTCATCACATAAACTCCCCCGTTACAATAATTCCCAAAAACAGAGTTCACGGACAAATATAGATACTTCCTCATCGTTTAAATAATTTGTTCCATCTGCAAACTCTTCCCCATTCCATAAAGTTGTATGTCCTCTTTCACCGAGCATACTTGCCTCTTCTTTGTATCATATCCTCATATTCTTGAGAGTTATACATATTCAGGCAGGCTACGAAATACCAGTTATTAGGATAAAGTTCAGGATATTTAAATTGTGGTATATAGCTATTGATATTGGTTGTAATAAATTCGATAAATCTTTTCTTATCATCTGGGTCAGCTAACTCAATCACGCCAAATAACCTATCAGCATTGACTATTTCATTTGGTAAATCTTTGTAAAATTCTTTTAAGCAAAGAGTGAATCCAAGATTTTTCCTGCTTATAAATCTATGTTTATCCCATTCTGTATCGCTAGATTCACCACCCAATAAACAACAAACTATCGCTATTGCTATTACAGCATATCTCAATACAGCCTCCTTTATTTTAGTTCCCAAAGATACAACATAACACACTTACTCACAATCCTTACAATACTTCTTAACTATGCGTTCTACTTCGTCTTGGTATTCTTTGGAGTTTTGAAACATATTCATACATTCCATAATATATATTTGGATCCCTTGTTTATTATTTGTTATTTGATTTTTAGGATTTGAGCGATATTGAGAGACAAAATTTCGTATGCTTTTAGCAACTTGTTCTTCATTTCTAAGTCCGCCCATTATAGCAAATTTCATAGAACCTTGTTGAAATATATATAAATCATATGAGAGTTTCGTTGGCGGAAAGGCTTTCTCTTTTTTATCTACATAACTTTCCTCCAAACAAAAAGCAAAGCCATAATCTTTAATCTCTTTTACTGCTCTATCAAATCCATCATAGGTATTGGCATTTAAATAAGATACACACAATAAAATAAATAGAATCTTTTTCATGTCGATTCCCCCTATAATAATTCCCAAAAACAGAGTTCACGGACAAATATAGATGCTTCCTCATCGTTTAAATAATTTGTTCCATCTGCAAAATTTTCCCCATTCCATAAAGTTGTATGTCCACCTGCATCTCCCCAACCATCTATCACCATAGTTACAATGCCTTTAATTTTTAAAGAGCACAAAACATTAAAGAAATTTTGATTGTCTTTTCGTATCTCATTCACTCTTTTTTGATTAAAAATATTTCCATATTTATCTGCCAATGTTTTAAAAGGCTCTTTCTTGTAGTCATAAAATATTTTATAGAAATCTCTATTATTTGTTTGCGAGTAAGGTTTTAGTTGTTTCCAATTTTCCAACAAAAGTCCCTTTATGCCAGATACTCCTGTATAGTATTTATAATTATCTTTTCCTATAAGTTTTGTTCCGCTTGTAAGTTTTGCTCTACCCTCTATGAGAGGCATACCTCCATAATTTAGAGCATAGCTCACACGCAGAGCACAAGTGTTTGCATAGACTTTTGGGGCTCTTTCAAATTCACTTTTTGCTTGTCCACCTACAAAATTGTATCTAGCTCGAGTAGAGTAAAAAGTAGCCCGAATATCTGCCTCATCATTGTTATAGCCTTGAGATTTAAAATAATTAAAATATTGCCTATAAGCTATATTTCCAATCTCATTTATCTCATTATATGCCTTACTTACATCTTCCCATTTAGGTCTTTTAAGATTTAAGGTTTTCATTAGTTGTTTAGACATAGACTTCTACTTCTCCTATGGCAATATATCTATCTTTAAAAATATCATAGAGTATAGCCTCATTATTGTTAATTTTGCCTTGCAAATTAAACTTATCGTTGCTAGTTTTGATAAGCACCTCCACTTCCTCCCCATTGCTATACCCTTGTGTAATGATATGCAGATTCACATCTTGTGTGTGTCTTGAATCTCCTTGCAATCTTGTCGTATCCTCTCCATAACTAAAATATATCTCTAATATTTGTTTGTCTTTGTTTTCTTGTGTTTCTTTAGACTCTTTGCTTTTCTATATTTGTATGTAAAAGATTTGCTTGTGTGTGTTCCTCTACTCCCTCCCCAAAGCTCCAATACTTCTCTTTATATCCTCCATTGATAAGCTTAAGTGTGAGGAGAGAATCTATTATCTGCTTTGTGTTGTTTTGAGAATCTTTTTGTTTAGATTGTGTTGTAGCTTGTTTAGCTTGTCTTTGTCTATCCCTAGATTCTATGAGAGAATCTAATCCATTGGCTAATTGTAATTCTAGTCTTTGTGCTTTATAAGGTGTGTGGAGTGTGAGGATAGTGGCATTACTAGGATTAGATTCTAATCCTACTTGTGTATAGTCTGCTATCTCTAGCATTATGTGTGTGCAGTAGTTATAAAGATAGTGGTATTTGCCTATGCCATAGTCTTTGTATGTATAGTCTTTATAGAGTTCTTTATATACTTTAGGAATACTTTGAGGGATAAGGAGTATGAGAATAAGGGCATTAGAATCTAGCTGTAAAGATAGATAGTGATAGGCATAATGTTTAGTATAAGTATCTTTTAGGTTAGCATAGAGTGTAGAGAGTATATCTTGCAGATTAGAATCTAAGCTTTGTGTATCATCTAATATTTTTGTATCTTTAGCTATATCAATACTTAGTGAATCTAGTGGAGTATCATTATTAGATTCTATAATGCTATCATTACACTTTATTCTATATATGGGGAGATTGTCTTTTTGATGAGAATGGATTTTATAATGGAGTCTTAGGATTGGTTTGCTAAATGATATACTAGAAGCTAAAGCTTCTTTATCTTGTGTATTAGCATTTGCAGGATTAGGTGAATTTATCCTAAAAGTATTTTCTTTAGGAGTGCAAGTTAATGGGAAGCCTTTATCAGTTAAACAACCACTAGCTACTAAATCTTGCATGATAGGATAGTCATCATTAAACTTTTTTAATCCACGAGAGCTAGGTAAGATGACAGAGACAGAAGTGCAAGGCGTAGGGACACCTGCTATATTGTTTGTGCAGCCTATGATAGAAGCATTTAATAAATCAGATTCTAATACCATAGGAATACCTTTAGAAGTAAAAGACTTACCCCTATTAGCTTTTAGTCTCACTACTCCATTATGAGGACATTTAATCTCATTATCCTCTAGTATTGGGTGGAGCATAGAGGTGGATTGAGATGTAGAATCTTTAGCTTTAGAATCTTGCTTTTGTTGCAGGGCTTGTCTGTGTTGTAGTTCTGTATGCTTTGTAGGGGGAGTTTGTGTAGAGAGATTGATAGTGAAGCGAGTGTCTATTGGTTTTATCTCTATTGATTGTATGTCTTGTGGTTGTATTGCTTGTCTAGTCTTATTTATTGGCATAGCAATCCTTTATATGTATTGTTAGAATCTCATATTGCTTTTTATAGGTAGATAGTCTTTATTATAATCTCTTAATGCTTATTTTCTATCAGCTATATGCGTGATAGTAATAATTTGTCATAGATAATCTTGCATCATTATAAAAGACTTCTATATTATCACTTTCATCACTCATATACACTTCTCCCTTTTCTCCATAGAAAAATCTAGGATTATCTCTATCCTCTTTACCTCCTCTAAGAAGTAAAGAATAAAAATACACATCACAAGACATATTACTCACATCTATGTCAAAGTCTTGCTCTATTTGCTTAGAATCTATAATGCTATTGTCTTTGGCAAAGATAGTTACTTGATTATTGTATTGCAATATGAGATTAGAAAAACTAATGGGTGTGTTGTCAGGATAATTATTGGCATAAGCTTTAGAATGAGTATAAGTATGTTTTAGAGAATCTAGGAATATGATTTTTGTATTTTTATCATTAGATTCTAATACAAGATACGAATCTTTTGTGATATAAGCATTATTGTTTATGGTTAGATTCTGTGTAGTGCTTGTATTTAGATTCTTAGAGAATCTTGCTTGTCGTTGTTCTTGCCTCTCTTTTTCTCTTTGCTTTCTTTCCTGCTCTCTTTGTAATTCTTGCAATTTAGATTCTCTCTCCCTAGAATCTAATCCTTGTAATTGTTGCTCTAACTCTTGTTGTTGTCTTTGTAATTCTTGCATTTCTTTTTCTTGTTGTTCTTTTCTTATTTGCATTATGGCTTTATAGAGGGATTTTCTTTTATTGAGGTAGTCTTGGGTAAGGGTTTGTTTGTCAGCAATAAAGATAGTATAAAAGTCGGATTTGTAGTTATAAAATTCTCTCCAATTAGATTCTCTTAATAATGGCTCTTTATTAGAATCTAAAAGTATATAATCCTCACAGAAAAAGAGAGCTTTAAGGAGGTGTAAGGGAGAATTTGGTGTGAGAGATTCTATATCCTCTTGTGGTATGCGTTGGAGGTAGGAGGCTTTGATGTTTCCAATTTTATATCCATTATCTAGTGCAATAGGTGTATATGCCATATAGTCTTTATAAAGAGATTCTAATTCTCTATAAAGCAAAGTATCAAAGCAATGCGATATATCAGAATCTGATATGACAATATTATGTGTAGAAACATCACTTGCTAGAGAGCTAAAGCCTTGTGATAGAGCATTAACCCTTTCTTGTGTATAGGTATTATACGCGTAAGTAGGGGTGCCATGACTATATGCGTTATGTTTATAGTGAGAATCTTTAAAGACAGCATACGCATACACAAAAGATATATCATCACTTGTATTGTATCCGAAGGGACTAAAGGGAGCTAATGGGTTTGGAGTCCACTGCATTATTTGATGGACAACAGGCTCAATAAATGTGCGTATGAGAAAGTTATAAATTGTTTCTTGCATCGGAGTTAGGATATGGGTGTCGAGGAAAGTGAGGCAACAATTGGCAAAGTCCTCAATAACTTTTTGTGAAATATCCCCTATTACAAAAGCCATAACAACAAGTTCTGGCTGTGCAGTTGTAGTGCCACTCACAACTATGATAGCCGTTATGGCCCCACTAGCGGTATTCGCAACAAACCTTGCCACACCTTTTTTAATTTCCCCACTTTTTTTGTATTCCGCATAAGAATCACAAATGTTTATAATAGGATTTGTTCGCTTCAAAATTCCCTTACCAATTCTCTTTAAATCATTTGTATCTGGTAAATATTCTATTGTCGCCCCTGCGATATTTTGAATATTCTTAGCTAACTCTACAAACTCTTCTTCTAAACTTTTTCCCATTTTTTCTCCTTAAGTTTTATTTTTCCAAACAATGATTGTTTTCTATTGTAGAAACAACTCTTGTAACATTCTTAAACAACACAATATAAAGATTTGAGAGCACTTTATCTCGTTGCAACGCCTGTATATACTGCACATCTTGTCTATAATCATTGCCAATATACGCCATTATAGCCTTTATGGCAACTAAGGGGTAATTATATCCCAAGTCTAAATATGCTTTTTTATACTCCTCGCAAATGTCAGAATCTCGTTCTAAAAATTGTTGGTTATATTTGAGCAAGTATAAAATCCAATTATAGACATATTGACTATACTCATATTCATCTTTTATACTATAAGGATATATTTTATTTTTACCCAAAGCAATGTATTCCAGTGTCTGCAAGGGAGTAGATTCTATAATTTCTTGCAGAATCTCTTGTATTTCACTATTTGCTTGCAACTCTAAAATGCGTGTTTTGTAGGGTAACTCACTAATAAAACGCTTCATATCGATAACAGGATTAAACTCCTGCCTCGCACAAAGCATATTGCAAAAAATGAATAACAAAATAATGATCTTTATGCTAGACATTATTGTTTCCTATACTTCTCATTAAGATATTCAATAAGATCTTGTCTTTCATCTTTTTCCATTTTTACTCCTTATCATAATGTAACTCCTAAGAATCCAACAACAAATACTATCAGCACAATAGCCAATAACCCAAGACACAGCCAATAAAGCAATGGCTTTTTGCGTTTTTCTTTGGGAGTTTGTGTCTTATGCAATGGGATTACGCAGGCTATTATGCAATTTATACAACCTAACAATACAAAAGATAATACCAAAGATAGAATAAGAGAAATATTTTTATTGATACTAATGTCTAGCGTATGAATACAGACATTTATACATATTCCAAGAATAAGCCAAAGTATAATACCTAGCCCTAGATTCACATAAAAGGAAGCAAAAGCTTGAATAGTTTTGTTTGTCTGATAATATGTGCCACAATGACTACAATGCAGAGTTTCGCCTATTTTTAGTGTGTAAATATTCCAAATACTCTGTAATTTATTAATGTTATTCCCACATACTTCGCATTTTTTATACAAAAACATTTTAAAATCTCCTAACTCTCTAATCCGAATATATTGTAACATATATTACTCTTAAGCTTTACTACTCCATTATGAGGACATTTGATTTCATTATCCTCTAGTATTGGGTGGAGCATTGCAGTGTTTGTTAGAGAATCTATGGAGTTAGAATCTCTTTGTATCTGCTCTCTTTGTGTTTGTTCTCTCTCTGCTATTTCTTTAGATTCAGATGAGCTACATTCTAGTTTGATATTGAGGCTAGAATCTAAGAGGGAGTAGTTTAAGAGGGTTAGGGTATTGCTACCTAAAAATACTTGGAGGGTGCTTAGGGAATTGTTAGAATCTCTATTGTTGCTTGTAGATTCTATGGAGCTAGAATCTACTTCACCGATTAAGTGATAGATGGGTTTAGATTCATCTAAGCCTAGATTACTATCTTTAGAATCTAACTCACCAAAAAAGCATTCGTTATAGGGTTTGTTAGATTCTGTGCCGCCTGTGAGTTCTACTCCCATAAAGTATATTGTAGAGTTTAGAGAATCTATGCCTTTAGATTCTAAGACTTTGCAATCTATGATTTGGTTGGGATAAGCTCGTATTTCCTCTATATGTTTTGTATCTTTATTGCTCATATATTACTCCTCACATACTACTGATTTTCGTAATGCGTGTAGAGATTTACTCCAATAGCTCAAATCATCGTTGCCACTTAGGATAGCTATATGGCTTTTGTTGATAGAATCTATAAAGCTTTCTGACATATTGGAATAATGGTAATTTTTATATACAGCCCTGCACAACATCTCATCACGCAAGATTAATATAAACGAGGCATTATGATTAAGTGTCCAATTACAAGCTGGAATATTTGGGTCTATCTGCTCTATGGGGTAAGCGATATAGTCTTTTGTGTTTTCATCTCTATGTTTAGAATCTAAAAGCATTCTTGTCTGAAGCTCATCATTCCACATAATAAAAGTAAAATCCCCTTGTATATTTGTGTATCCTAGATTCTTAACTTTTGTGAGGAGTCTCTCTAATTGCTCATTGATACGATTATATACTCGCATAAAATCAGAGCTTTTAGTAATAAAATCTTTAAGCTTATTTTCATAATACTTTTGATTTTGTGTGATAGTCCTTTTGCATTCTGTGCTTATATTAAGCCCTTTTGTGATGTCCCCCTCAATCTTTAAAGCACAAAATATTTTATTTTGTGTCATACTTCTAGCCCAAGTCCTAAAGGCTTTTGCTCCAGCAATAGATTCTAAGTTAGAATCTATACTTTGGAATTTGCGAAACACTGCATAAAGATATTGTAAATAATGAAATTTTCTAAGCAAAGAATCTCTAGTAGAAATATTATCAGGCAGCCACTCCTCATTGTCAATAATCTCTATACCTATGGAATCGAGTTTATTAAGCACCCAAGTAACGCAGTTGTTGTTTAATACATTATAAGTCAAATCCCCACTTATGCCCACCTCACTTTTTGGAGTGATTGTCTTTGTAGCTTCATAGTCATTTTTTATTTCTTGCAAGAGCTTTTCATATTGCTCTTGTGAGATTTCTAAAGTGCAACGATTTTTAAAAGTTTGTTCGCTTCTTAGTTTTTTAATCTCATAAGTGTTTGTTTTTACATTATTATCCATTACATATTGATTGTTTTGGAAGACTTTTCCAGCTGCATTATAGATAGAATCTGTCCCTGTGCCAAATCCCCAAAAGCCATCATTATATTCATTTGTCTCTAAACTCTCATACCATTTTTTATCACAATCTTTCTAATCTGCATTATTTAACTTTTGCATTTTTATTTCATTATCTATTTTGTCTAACTCATCGGGGCTTTTGTCTTTGGTCAAACCTAAAAAGGCGTGGGTGGCGTCTAAATTAAGATAAGTGCTTGGATTTTTTATATCAACACTTCTTGTTATTTCTCCAAACAATGGGTCAATATAAAGAGTTACATAATGTTTCATTTATAAAACCTCCTCTAGTGATATGATGCAATAACGGTAATGCAAACATAAAAATAGTAATATCCCCATAAAATCAATAAGGAGCTTGCAATAAATTTTCTATTCAAAAAACACACCACGAACAATACAGCCATTGTAACATAACCGATAATATACCACATATCATATGACAAGAAAAATATACACATACTTATAAAAAAGGACAAACCCAAAGGAATTGCACTTTTGTAATATAAAAAACTAAAAACAAAGGCAAATAGTATTGTTATTTTTATTGTATGTATTATATTGTTTTGAAATAGATTGTATATAAAGCTATCTAAACTAAGATTAATGGTATTAATAAAAAACACAATTGTCCAAGAAAATACTATACTACACACAAACCACGCAATCTGTCCACTTGTGGTAGAATCTAGTCCTTTAGATTCTAGCTTTGCTTTTAGGCTTGAGTATATGGGGATATTCAAATGATACCTCCATACAAGGATTGCAGATTAGAATATTTCTCTAGCTCAATATCACTTTGTGAATCTAATTCATCAGGGTGCGTATGTGTTAAACCTAAAAATGCGTGAGGGATATTGGCACCTTGCATTGGGTGAATGTATAGTGTTACAAAATATTGCATAGAGAATCTCTTTATGAATATACTTTAAAATTATGACTTAACCAATAAGCGACATACCACCAAAAACTATTTATGCTTATAAAAACAAACCAAAGACTTGGCTTGTAGATTCTGTATTGTATGATATTTGTCTTTTCTAAAAAGAAATATAGTGCGAACATTAGAGTATGGGAGAGAGTAAGAAGTGTAGAATAATCATAAAAACCTTCAAATTTTATAAGATGGAATCCATCAATAAAGACAGAAAAAACCAACCCTAATGGTATAACAAATATAACAGACACCACTATCAATCCAATACACATAAAGCAATCTAAGATAAAAATCCCAAAATCAAATTTTTCTTTTTTCATAGAATCCTACTTTTATCAAAATCTTTCCAATCAGCATTTTTAAGTTTTTCTTGTCTTATTTTTTTATCTTGTTTATCTAACTCATCAGGGTGGGTAT
>NZ_NESU01000005.1 GCF_002287135.1 Helicobacter sp. TUL | reverse complement strand
TAGGTATATAGTTTTTGTAGATTCTGATGATTATATAGAGCTTGATGGGTTGCAAACATGTGCTGATATTTTTAGACAACATGATGTTGAACTTGTATCATTTAGTAAGATTATGGCAGTAAATCCTAGCGGTGGAGAACGAAAAGAGTATGGGTATCGAGTGTTTGCAAAAGAGCTTGTAGGCGTATATACACCGCTAGAGATTATTCGTGCTAAAACTCATATACCCATAGCTACAACTTGGGCGTTTATTGCAAAAAATAGCCTTATTTTTGATAATGATATTAGCTTTATTCCATATATTTTTTATGAAGACATAGCATTTTGCACCACTCTTACCATGAAATGTAAGCATATTTATATTAGTGATAAACCATATTATAATTATGTCCTCTCGCCAGATTCTACAATACGTGGAAGATTCACAAGAGCTAAACGCATCAAACAAGTCTATAGCTATTTTATGACACTTTGTTATTTTAGTGCCTTGCATGATACAGAAGAAAATCCAGAATTTAAAGAGTTTTACAGACAAAATTGTGCTTTCTATGCTAAAGATATGATGAAAAGTTTAGGATTTATTGGCTATGCAAAGGATCTTGGATTTAGCAAACAAGATATTGCACCAATGCGCAAATATATGTCCTCTAAACATAGAATCTTATGCTATCACTTTCCTAGAATCTATGGATTTCCAAAGAAATTGCGATTGTGGTTTATGCGATACTTTAGTGCCAAACAATAATCCTAAGAGCACTTCTAAAATCCATCAGGATTTCTTTGCTACAATCCACGCAAAGCTAAACATTGCCTAAAGTGGTTTTTGTGTTGGATCTTTATAAGATTGTATCCCTAATATCACATGGAATTCACATACTTTAAGAAACAATATGATGAAATCCACACAAAGAGCAATGTATGCAAGGAGAATAGATGTATCCAAGTTTGGAAATGATAGAGCAAATTTCAAAGACTGAATATGCGTATGTGCCGGTTGCAAGAGAGATTTACGCGGATTTTATCACGCCTATAGAAGTAGTGCGGATTCTCAAAAAACAATCTAAACATGTCTTTTTACTCGAAAGCGTAGAAGATAGGAAGCAATGGGGACGCTATAGTTTTATAGGGTTTGATCCCAAACTAGAGATTGTGTGCAATGCAGGCAAAACACACATTCGCAATTTATGCGATCGCTCTAGTGTGAGTTATGAAAACCACCAAGATGCCATTAGAGAGATTCTAAAAAACTACAAAAGCCCAAAAGTGGAGAATCTTCCTCCATTTACCGGGGGACTTGTGGGTTACTTTTCGTATGAATACATTGGCTATGTCGAGCCAAAACTCTCTTATTTATTTGGCAAAAGTGATAGTAATGATGTGGATTTGATGCTTTTTGATACGATCATTGCTTTTGATAATTTACAACAAAAGCTATTTCTCATCACCAATATCACACTAGAGAATCTCGCACATTCCTATGCCAAAGCCAATGAATATCTCAAAGATTTAGAAGTGCTTTTGCGTAGCGGGATAAAGGCAGAAATTCCGCCTTTTTGCTTACTTACTCCGCCACAAGCAAAATTTTCCCAAGAGGAGTTTTGTGCTATGGTGCAAAAAGCAAAAGAATATATTTATGAGGGTGATATATTCCAAGTCGTGCTTTCAAATCCACTGCGTGCGCGTGCAAGTGGTAGCTTATTTGATGTGTATAGAGTTTTGCGCACAAGCAATCCCTCGCCATATATGTTTTATTTTGCAAGTGATGATATAGAAATAGCTGGAGCCTCGCCAGAAACACTTGTGAGATTACTAAACCAAGAGCTTTGCACATATCCATTGGCAGGAAGTCGTCCTAGAGGCAAAAATGTAGATGAGGATATGGCACTACAAGAAGAATTATTGCAAGATGAAAAGGAATTAAGCGAACATAATATGCTTGTAGATTTGGGTCGCAATGACATAGGCAAGGTTGCAAAGATAGGCAGTGTGGAAGTGCGATCGTATATGGATGTGGTCAAATACTCTCACATTATGCACATAAGCTCCATAGTAAGCGGAATCCTTGATGAACGCAAAGAAGCCCTTGATGCAATACGCGCTGTTTTGCCAGCAGGGACATTATCGGGTGCGCCAAAGATTCGTGCGTGTGAGATTATCTATGAGTTAGAAAAAAGTCCTCGCGGAATCTATGGTGGAGCCATTGGGTATTTGGATTTTTCAGGCAATATGGATACATGTATTGCGATACGCCTCATATACAAAAAAGATGATGAGGTATGTATACGATCTGGAGCGGGGATTGTCATTGATAGCGATCCAAAAAGTGAATTTTTAGAAACGCTCAACAAAGCCAAAGCGATTGTAGAAGCAGCCAATAAGGCACAAGGTGGTGTTTTATGATTATACTTATTGATAATTATGATAGTTTTTCTTACAACCTCTATCAACTCTTGGGAAGTCTCTATGATAATGTGCGTGTGGTGCGAAACGATGAGTTAAGTGCAAATGCAATTAAGGATCTAAACCCTAAACTCCTTGTTATTTCTCCGGGTCCTGGTAAGCCTCAAGATGCAGGTGTGTGCGTTGAGGCAATCAAACTTTGTGCAGGGACTATACCTATTTTTGGCGTGTGTTTGGGACACCAAGCAATCACTCTCGCTTTTGGAGGTGAAGTGAGTTATGCCAAAAGCATTATGCACGGAAAATCTTCACTCATCAGCATTCACAAAGAAGATACTTTGTTTAAAGGATTGCCCTCACAAATCCAAGTGGCGCGATACCATTCCTTAGCAAGTGTGCGAGATTCACTCCCTGCATATTTGGAAGTATTGGCAAGTAGCGATGATGGCGAGATTATGGCATTAGCCCATAAAACATATCCTATCTATGGCGTGCAATTCCACCCAGAATCTGTCTTGACACCTTATGGAAAAACAATACTTAGCAATCTTTTAGAATCTTGCTAAAATAAAGTGAGGCAGCAATGACATATTTTTCAAGAATTGGTTTTATTTTAGCAGCAGCAGGAAGCGCCATAGGATTAGGCGGTGTTTGGAAGTTTCCTTATGTGGTGGGCGAAAGTGGCGGTGGCGCATTTGTCTTGGTATTTATTGTAGCATTTTTGGTATTTGGTCTTAGCGTATTTATTATAGAAATGATTTTGGGTAGAGCAAGTAGGCAAGATAGTTTTAGCACCTTTGAATCTCTAGCACCAAAAGGAAAAAAATACTATAAATATGGCGGCTTAATGGTCTTTTCTGGTTTGGTAATTTTTTCTTTTTATGTCGTTGTGTTAGGGTGGCTTATGCATTATATGGCATTAAGTCTCATAGGCTTACCAACAACACTTAAATCGACAAAAAATCTTTGGGAGCATTTTACCAATGATCAAATAGGACTTCAGCTATGGTGGCATTTTGTGATTGTGGTATTGTGTGCATATGTGTTGCAGCAAGGTGTCAAAAAGGGCATAGAGCGCCTAAACCTTATCCTTATGCCTTTGTTGCTTATCATTTTTTTGGGGCTTTTGGTATATTCGATGTATCAAGACTCTTTTTTGGCTTCTTGTAAATTTTTATTTACTCCAAATTTTGGCAAACTCACGCCTCAAGTGATTGTCGATGCAATAGGACAGGCATTTTTTTCCCTATCTCTAGGGGTTGGGGTGATTTTGACATATTCAGGATCTATGCCAAAAGAGGGGAATTTTATCAAATCTGCGCTCATTGTTGCACTTCTTAACTTTGTATTTTGTCTTGTAGCTGGTCTTGTAATTTTTACCTTTATCTTTGGATATGGCGCAACACCAGATGGTGGTCCTGGGCTTGTATTTATTTCGCTACCACTCATTTTTGCCAATATGGGTGTAAGTGGTCAGATTATCGCTTTTTTGTTTTTTGTCGCCCTTATTTTTGCTGGCATTACTTCAGCTGTCTCTATGCTAGAACCACTCAATACATGGCTTATTGATCGTTTTTACTTTTCTCGCACCAAAGCAAATATTCTTACTATCAGCGTTGCGTATGGCTTGGGTGTGTTATTGTTGCTTAGTAATACAGCAAACTATCATGAAACATTAAGCTTTTTTGGCAAGACACTTTTTAAGTGGTTTGGGTATATCAGTGCGTCATATATGTTACCATTGGCTGGTGTATTTTTGTGTGTCTTTGTAGGGTGGATACTTCCAAAATCACAAGTATATGCAATGTGTGAGGGATATCTACGCACGATAGCCTTTGAAATATGGTATTTTGTGATAAGATTTATTGCACCTATAGGAATTTTAGCCGCTATGATACAATCAGCCATAAAGGACATGTAACTACTGCGGATAGAAGCACACTGCGGATTCTAAAATCCGCGATGTGATACTAGATAAGTTTTGTGCTTTTGAGAATTGCTTGGAAGCTTTGTGTATCATTCATTGCCATATCAGCCAAAACTTTTCTATCAAGCTCGATATTAGCAAGTTTGAGTGCATGCATAAATTTAGAATAGCTTACGCCATTGCTTCTGCAAGCTGCGTTGATACGAGTAATCCATAAACGCCTAAAGTCTCGCTTTTTACGCTTTCTATCACGGAAAGCATAATACATACTGCGTTCTAGTTGCTCTTTTGCCTTTCTGAAATGTTTGCGACGACCACTATAAAAGCCTCGCGCTAGTTTTAGAATCTTTTTATGTCGTCTTCTTCTAACGACACCTGTCTTTACTCTCATAGTATTCTCCTTTACCTTATTATTTTAGGTGTGAGCCTTTGGCTCGCCTTGCCCTATTGCATACATATGCTTAGGGGAGCTACAGATTCTGTGTTATGCCATACAAAGTAGGTTTTTTACAGAATCAACATTGGTCTTATGCACATAGTGTGGTGCGTTGAGATTCGCCTTTCGTTTTGGGCTTTTTTTTGTCAAGATATGACTTTTAAAAGCACTACCACGCTTGATAGCATTTTTTTTGAGCTTAAAACGCTTGGCGGCACCACGATTTGTTTTCATCTTTGGCATTACATTCTCCTTTCATAAGATTAATTACTATTTTTTAGGGACATACAAAACATTGAGATAGCGTCCCTCAAGTTTTGGTTCTTTTTCTGCTATGGCAACCTCTTCAAGCATTGGTGCGATTTTATTGAGAGTTTCTTTACCTGCATCTGGGATACTTAACTCTCGTTGTTTCAAGAACACTTTAAAACGCACATGCTTACCAGATTCTAAAAATTGTATAGCGTGTTTTACCTTATAATTAATGTCATTTTGTGCAATCTGTGTAGAAAGCTTAATTTCTTTAATCTCAATTTGTTTTTGCTTCTTTTTGGCTTCTTTTTGGCGTTTTTCCTGATGATAGCGGAATTTACCATAATCCATAATCTTGCATACAGGAGGATTAGCATTGGGTGATATAAGCACAAGATCCAAATCCTCTCTTACAGCTATCTCTAATGCTTCTCTTGAGCTCATCACACCATACACATGACCATCATCACCCACACAACGCACTTCTTTGAGGTTTATCTCCTCATTTAGTAATACTTCTTCTTTGCTCAAATACGAACCTCACTTATTTTGGTATATAGCATTGCGATAAATTCTTCCTCGCTCAATGTGTATTGTTCTCGCGTAGTTCTATCTCTAATGGCTAGGATTTTACTCTCCACTTCTTTTTCACCCAAAACCACAATCAAAGGTGTATGCTGTTTTTCAGCGATTCTAATCTTTTTGCCTAATGTCTCATTTTTGTCCAAAATCTCGGCATATGCTCCGCTTTGTTGGATAATTTTCTCACGCAAAGCCTGTGCATATGGTATTTGTGAATCTCCAATAGGTATGAGGCACACTTGCGTAGGTGCGACAAAAAGCGGAAATTCTCCGGCAAAATGCTCTGTCAAAATGGCAATAAATCGCTCAAAACTTCCCAAAATTGCTCTATGAATCATCACAGGCATTTGTGCGCTGTTATGCTCATCAGTATAGCTCAATTCAAAGCGACTTGGAAGATTCATATCAATTTGTATGGTGCCACATTGCCATTTGCGTTTGAGTGCATCGGTGATTTTAATATCAATTTTTGGTCCATAAAATGCCCCACCACCTTCATCAATGCGATAATTTATGTGGTTTTGATCCAAAGATTGTTTCAGTGAATCTGTCGCGCTCTCCCAAACCTCATCGCTTCCGATAGATTTTTTAGGGCGTGTGGATAATTCCATTTCGTAGCTAAAACCAAAAAGCTCCATAATATTTTTTGTAAAGGCAATGATATTATGCACTTCATCTTTTATCTGTGCTGGTGTGCAAAATATATGCGCATCATCTTGTGTGAATTCCCGCACACGCAAAAGCCCGTGTAACACACCACTTTTTTCATGTCTATGCACGACACCATATTCATAAAATCGTAATGGCAACTCACGATAGCTTCTTGGGCTACTTTGATACACTTTGATATGCCCCACACAATTCATAGGTTTTATGCCATATTCTTGATCATCAATGGTCGTAAAATACATATTTTCTTTGTAGTTTTCATAATGACCGCTTTTTTTCCACACATCACTTTTGAGAATCTCTGGACCACGCACAGGCTCATATTCGCGCTCTATAAGGGCTTTGGTAAGTAGATTCTCGATATTGCGACGCAAACGCGCCCCCTTTGGCAACCACAAAGGCAAACCAGCACCTATTTCCTCATCAAAGCTAAAAAGACCCATTTCTTGACCTATTTTTCTATGGTCGCGTTTTTTTGCTTCTTGGATTTGGAAAAGATACTCTTTTAGGGCTTCTTTGGTGCTAAAGGCTATGCCATAGATTCTAGTAAGCATTTGAGCATTTTCATCTCCACCCAAATATGCCCCTGCAATTTTTGTCAGTTTAAAATGCTCCAAAAATTTAGTGTTTGGGAGATGTGGTCCTCGACATAAATCTTCAAAATCTCCCTGTGTATAGAAACTAAAGCTATCTCCCTCTATTTTACTCATCACTGCAAGCTTTAATTCATCATTGGCAAATTTTTCTTGTGCCAAAAGACGAGTAGTTGTGTATTTTTCTATAGGGTAGGCTTTTTGGGCTATTTCCCTCATTTTAGATTCTATAGCTGGGAGATCTTCCTCACCGATTTTATGCGCAACCTTAAAGTCATAATAAAACCCCTCTTCTACCACAGGACCGACAAAAAATTGTGCTTCTGGATAAATGGCTTTGATAGCTTGAGCCATAAGGTGTGCGCAAGAATGGCGTATAATCTCTAAAGAATCTTCGCTATTATCAAAATAAATAGGCTCTCCGCCACTAAGCGCATTTTGCTCGATTGTGCAAAGATCATAAATGTGATTATTGATTTTTTTACCTATTAGTGTTTTACTCATAAAGCCTATACCTTTAGGATTTCATGTTCTTTGTTTTTCAAAACTTCATCAATCTTTTTGACAAATTCATCGGTGAGTTTTTGGACATTATCTTGAGATTTTTTGCTCTCATCTTCTGTAATAGTTTTAGCTTTTTCAAGTTTTTTAAGATGATTGTTTGCGTCTTGTCGGATATTGCGTATTGCCACACGACTTTTTTCCGCCATAGCCTTCGCTTCTTTGGCAATTTCTAAGCGTTGCTCTTTTGTCATTGGAGGGAAATGCAAACGGATTGCTTCTCCGTCGTTATTTGGTGTAGCACCTACATTCGCTTCTTGCAACGCACGCTCAATGTCTTTTAAAAGTGTCTTATCCCAAGGAGTTACAAGAATTGTAGAAGCATCTTGCACCATAATTGATGCCATTTGGCTAATAGGCGTTGGTGTGCCATAATAATCTGCCTTGATAGAATCTATCATAGCGCTCGAAACTCTCCCACTGCGTAGCAAAGAAAAATCTTTCTTTAACACTTGCAGGGATTTTTCCATATTTTCTTGTGTATGTTGTAAAATCTTAGTAATCTCTTCGTTCATTACATTCCCTTAAAAATCTTATTTTGTTTGCGGTATGCTAGTTGGTGCATTTGGCGCACTAGGTGAAGCATTTTCAAAAGGATTATCTCCTTCTTGCACTTGCAATGTAGAGGCTTTAGAATCTGATGCATCTTGTGACTCATCAGTTGGTAATGGCGCGAGATTAGAAGTGCTTTTAGGGGAGATTCTATCAACAACACTTGTTTGACGATTATACATGTAACCAAGTGCGATTGTATTGATGAGAAACAAAAATCCCAAAAACATTGTCGCTTTTGCCAAAAACCCTGCAGGACCTTTCGCCCCAAACATACTTTCATTGCTTCCGCCGTATGCGCCAAGTCCGATACTTGAACTTTTTTGTAATAAAACTACGATAGTAATAAGTAATGTCAAAACAATTTGAATCACGAGTAAAGTAGTCGCCATTATCTCTCCAAAATGTGCAAATAAAGCGCGATTGTAGCAAAAAAAGCTTTAAATCTCATAAATTCTTACAACAAACATGCTCCCTCTTGAAGTCGTGCTCCGACAAGATAAGCATTAATAGGCATTTCTTTTTTGTTTGGTGGTTGCACACTAGCAATTTCTAAATACCCCTGCCTACACCCTATAAGTGCGCTATGTGCAAGGATTTTTATAATTTCTCCCTCTTTATAGAATCCCTGCGCTTCAAAGCCCACAATGTGTGTAAATTTCAAGCCAGATTCTACAAAAACACTAGGCCACCCATAATACGCAAGGTATTTATAATACACTTCTTGCGCATTTTTTAATGTGATTAATCCATCTTGGCGTGTGATTTTGGTGCAATAACTAGAATCTGCATTATTTTGCTCTAATGGCACAAGAGAATGTGTGCGCAAACGCTTTAATACCCCCCAAAGCACTTGTGCGCCTCTTTGGGCTAAGCGTGTGCTAAGAGTGTAGAGATTCTCTCCACAATTTTCTACATAGCCCACACCCAATATCGCACCACAATCTAACCCCAATTCCATTTGCATCACACTCACACCAAAAAATTTTGGTTGTGCAAGGATCATTTCTTGAATCGGACTTGCTCCGCGTAAATTTGGCAAAATAGATGCGTGGAGATTAAGACATGGCGCTATATCCAAAAATGCTTGTGGCAAGATTTGTCCAAAGGCAACGACAAGTATCATATCAGGCTGTAGGGCTTTGATAGATTCTATCGTGTGTGTGTCTATGCGTTGGGGTTGAAAAATAGGAATATCTGGAAACAATGAGCGCACAAATTCTTTAGTTTCAGGAGCTTTTAGCTCTTTTTTGCGCCCAAAGATTCGATCAGGTTGGGTAAGCAAACCAATAATTTCAAGTGTCAAAGACTCTGTATCTGTATGCGCACAATGCAAGAGATTTTCAAAAGCAATTTTGGCAAAGGCAGGTGTCCCAGCAAGTAAGATTCTCATAGTTCTTGTATGCTCCCTAATTATGTAAAGTCCATAACAATTATTTAGAATCTGTTATGCAAGGCAAAGTAGGCAATGTCCCAAAAAGCGTGCCGCTTGTTTGTTTGCCCTCTATCAAAAGTGCGCGAAGCACATCAAGCTTGTTGCCATTGGTAAGAAACATCGATTTTTGACGATCTAGCAAAAAATGCGCAGCCATAAGCTTAGTTACAATGCCACCGGTGGCAAATTTTGCATTTGGTGTGTGTGGTGCTTCTAGCTCTTGAGGTTGTATGTGCGTAACGCGTGGGAGGATTTTGGCATGAGGATCTAGCGTGGGATTTTTGTCAAAATACCCATCAATATCACTTAAAATTACTAAGAGTTGTGCATCAAAATAATGCGCTACATACGCACTCAAACGATCATTATCACCCACAAATTCTGTAAGCGCTGTTGAATCATTTTCGTTGATGATAGGCAGAATCTGATGTGCCAAAAGCGTATCTATGCAATCTTTAGCGCATTTAGTTTGTGTGCGTGAATCAAAGTTGTTTTTGGTAACCAAAATTTGTGCAACCTCTATGCCATAATGCTGAAATGTTGTGCGGTATGTTTGCATAAGCAGTGGCTGTCCGATACTTGCAAGAGCTTGTTTGTTTGATAAAAGCGATTTATCAATTTTTAGTCGCGTATAGCCACTTGCCACCGCACCAGAGCTTACAAGCAAAATATCATAATGTGTGCGTAATTCACAAATAAGTTTCGCAATAGCCTCAAGCTTATTTTCATCAATCATTTCGCCATTAGAAATGTTTGAACTTCCTACTTTTAGGACGATTCTTGGTTTCATTACTTAGCTCCATAGGTTTTGAGATAGTGCGCATAAACACTTGCTATGCCAGATTCTAAGTCAATTGTAGGTTGCCACCCTAATGTTTGTATCTTGCTTGAATCCATAAGTTTTTGGTATGTGCCATCAGGCTTAGAGGTATCAAATACAAGCTCCCCATTAAACCCTACGATATGTTGTATCATACGCGCAAGATCAGCGATACTTATATCGCTACCATAGCCTATGTTGATGTGTGTATTGCGCACCTCATCTTGATTGCCACGCACATCTTTAAAATCTATATGTTCCATCACATACACACACGCCTTTGCCATATCAATGGCATGTAAAAATTCTCTGCGTGGCTTTCCGCTACCCCAAATTTGCACACTTTGGGCGCTAATGCCAAAGCGTTTCAAAAACGCATCTAATTGCTCACCCGATAAATTAGTATCTTTTTGCACAGATTCTCTATCGCCTAGCCAAAGAAGCTTGGCAAGGTGAATCTTACGCAAAAGTGCGGGGAGGACATGGGAAGTGTGGAGATCAAAATTATCATTATTCCCATACAAATTAGTAGGCATTACGCTTAAAAAATTGCACCCATACTGCAGGGCAAAACTCTCACACATTTTTAACCCCGCAATTTTTGCGATAGCATAAGGCTCATTAGTATATTCTAATGCGCTTGTGAGAAGGGAAGATTCTGTAATGGGTTGTGGAGCATTTTTGGGATAAATACAAGAGCTTCCTAAAAAAAGTAGTTTTTTGGCATTGTGTTTGTATGCGTGAAAGATGACATTATTTTGTATAGCAAGATTCTCATAAATAAAATCCGCCCTGTATTCATTGTTGGCAGCTATGCCCCCAACTTTGGCAGCTGCCAAAATAATATACTCTGGCTTATGTATCTCAAAAAAATCCCCCACTGCTCTAAAATCACTCAAGTCTAATTCTTGGTGTGTGTGTGTGATGAGATTACTATAACCACGATCTTGCAAAACCTCCACAATACTAGAACCTACAAGCCCTCTATGCCCTGCGACAAAAATCTTAGAATCTTTTTGCATATACACCCTTTTGACATAATACATCATTGCAAAATGGGCGGTATTGTAGCTAAACTTTGAGTAAGGTTTGCTTATAGCTTTAGGGATTCTTAAAGCATTTTTGGGAAATATTCGCTTAGTTACTACGACAAGGGAATGTATGAAAATTTTAATCTGTATGCTTGGTATTGGCGGTGGTGGTGCAGAAAGAGTGCTAGTAGATTTTTTTCAAGCTTGGGAGGAGCATGCAAAAAATTGGCAAAAAAATTCAGCAACAGAGGGCTTTACGGAAGAATCAAGAATAATAAATCCTAAACAAGATATTGATTTATTTTTGATAGAGAAAAAACCACAAGATACATATCTTGGGTGGTGTGAGGAGCATTTGCACAAAGTCTTTAGTTTTCCTCATATTTTTGGCAAAATACGCTTTTTAAATAAGTTTTGGAAAAGGCGTGTGTTGCGAAATCCTCAATGGATTAACTATTTTATCAAAGAGCAATATGATGTCAATATTGGCTTTTTGGAGGGGATTAGCACCATATATATTTCTCAAAAACATGGGGGCAAAAAAATTGGCTATATCCATACTTCGCTTTCAGAAATACGCGATAATACGCGTGATGAAGCCGAACTTAAAGCCTATCTTGCACTAGATTCAATCATTTGTGTATCACATTATGTCAAAGATTCTCTTTTAAAACTTTATCCGGAATTGGCACATAAGCATATAGTTGTCATTCATAATCCTATCAATACACAAGCAATCACCCTAAAAGCACAAGAACACATACAGCAAATCGAGCAGATACAACGCAATCGCTTTAGCTTTTTGCAGGTAGAGAGACTCACATACCAAAAGGGCTTAGCAACGCTTTTAGAGGCTAATACAATCTTGCAACAAGAAGGCTTAGAATATGATTTATGGCTTGTTGGTGAGGGTGATCGCTACAAAAAAGAACTACTTGCATATATAGAATCTAGCGGCGTTAGAAATGTCAAATTTTTGGGCTTTAAGGAGAATCCTTACGCATACATTAAGGCTTGTGATGTTTTTGTGTTGGCGAGTTATTATGAGGGCTATGGACTTGTCTTGGCAGAATCTTGCGTGCTTGGCAAGGCGATTATAGCTAGTGATATTCCTACTAGCAGAGAAATGCTTATAGATTCCAAGCTTGGTGAGTGTGCAGAATTTTTTGTGTCCAAAGACGCAAGGAGTTTGGCAGATTCGATGCGTAGGCTTTATACAGATACGCGCTATAAGCAAGAATTAGAATCTAAGGCTTTGGCGATTGCCAAAAACTTTGATGTAACAAAAGCACGTAAAGCCTTTGAAGAGATTTTGTTTCAAAAATAAGCACCGATCGCAAGGAGCCAACTTATAGGAAGCGACAAGTTGCAAAAGGCGACAAAGTGCGCTCAAGGCTTTCTTATGGCTAAGCCCATTCTTGCTTTTATTTATTTTGCTCTAATTGCACCTTGCCATTTATCTTTCCCAATATCTCTATACATATTGCTATCATCAATATGTATAGCTTTACCAAAATGTATCACCTATGAAGTGGTCTATGTATCTTAAAATCGCATATTCTCACAATATTCACAAACACTAATGTAACCAATCACATTCAAAACCCATATCTGTAATCACTGCAACATAATATATAATCTTAAGGTTCTTTTTATTTTTGTTTAATTACAATAACCATTCTTATTTTTTATATTAAGGAGTAGAACATGAATCATTACACAAAAATCTCCATTATGCTAACAATGTGTCTTACAGCCCTGTATGCCCAAACAGATGATCAAAAAGTCAATCTTCGGTCTGTTGTTACAACTGCATCAGGAGAAGAAAAAAATCAAATTGCTGCACCCGCATCTGTAAGTGTCGTAAGCAAAGAAGAATTGGAGAAAAAGCCTTATCGCGATCTTGGAGAAGCGATAAAAGAAGTGCCAGGTGTTAGTCTTGATGAAACAAGTAATAAATTAGGGGCAAGTGCTATTTCTATTCGTGGCATGCCTGCAGGATATACATTATTTTTGGTAGATGGTTTGCGTCAAAATCCGAGCGGCGATGTTGCTACAGCCAATCTTGGTGTTGGTGTGTATAATACCTTTATACCACCATTATCAGCTATCGAAAGGATTGAAGTTATCAGAGGTCCTATGAGCACACTTTGGGGAAGTGATGCCATAGGTGGCGTGGTAAATGTCATCACAAAACCAGTCACAAAGACATGGACGGGTAGTTTCCAAACGCAAGTGATTATCCCAGAATCTAGTAAATTTGGCAACACATACCAAAATTCTCTCTATCTCACGGGTCCATTAACAGACAAATTAGGATTTACATTGCGTATGCGTCAAATTGATAGAGAAGCAAGCCAAAGACCAACAAACGATAGGGGTGATATTGTCAATAGTTTTTTTGGCACAAAATATCAGCTTTATAATATAGGTTCTAGGCTTACTTATATGCCAAACAAAAATAATCTCTATTACGCAGATATAGACTATACATATTCAAAATACGATAATAGAAACAATGAAGTAGGCACAGTCGGTGTAAACGATCAAGGAAGAGGCGGTTATGAAAAGTGGGTAGGTGTCAATAAACTTATCGTTTCTGCCGCACATCAAGGGACATATAATTTTGGGAATTGGAAAAACTCTATCCAATTCTTACGCACAGAAAACACAGGAAGGCTTGTTGCTGGTAAGACAGATTCTCCAAATCTTGGCAAAAATCGCGGCATTGCAAGTAATGATATTATTGTAGATTCTAGAGCACTTTTCTATCTAGGAGATCGCAATAATCTCAATATCGGTGCAGAATATAGAAACGAGCATTATCACGATCTAGCTGCCACTCCAGCTGACCACAATCGCAACACTCTTGCCTTGTTTGCTGAAGATGAGTGGAATATCCTTGATCCACTAACCTTTACTTTTGGAGCAAGATATAACTATAATGACAAGTTTGGATCAAATGTTAGCCCAAGAGCTTATCTTGTGTATATGCTTACCAACAATTGGTCGCTAAAAGGTGGGGTTTCTACAGGATACAAAGCCCCATACGCAAACCAACTTATCGATGCTGTGTATGGCTATGGATCACAGGGCACATTAGCCTTTTTGGGTAATCCAAACCTAAAGGCAGAAAGCTCCATAAACTATGAAATAGGCACGGTATTTGATAACCAATACCTTGATTTCTCGCTTACATTTTTTAGATCAAACTTCAAAGACAAGATAGATTCTAGAAGAGTGAGTCAAACTCCGAGTAATCCAAACTATAGCCAAACCTGTGCGCTTTATGGTGGAAGTAATAGGGATAATGTTTGCAACATCGCCTACAATGCCGATAGTGCCTACTCACAAGGGATTGAAGCAAACTTTGGAATTAAGCCAATCTATGGCGTAAGTTTTGATGTAAGCTACACTTTCATACAAACCAAAATCACTTCTGGTGAAGAAAAAGGAAATCCTTTATCTACCACACCAAAACATAATCTCTTTAGCAAAATTTCTTATCAATACAAACATTTTAGCACCTATGTACAAGGACAATATAAGGCAGGTATAGTCAATACAAATGCCTTAGGAAATAGCGCAAATGCACAGCTCATACGCGATAAGTTTGATGGGATTTATTATAAACCTTCGTTTGTGTTAAATTTGGGAGTTGGGTATAAGCTAACTGATAATCTACGCCTAAATGCTGGTGTGTATAACCTCCTTGATACAAACTTCGCAGACTTTAGGCATATCACAGGCACCACAAATATCAATTATTATGGTCCCGTAATCCAAGAAGGACGCAGATATTGGGCAACGCTCTCATACGACTTTTGATAAACCTTTGAGATTCTATGGAAATACATAGAATCTCAAAGTTCTTGTGTGTATAAACGCATTACAAAATTCCCCTTTATATTCTTTAAGGTTTCTATATCATCGCTATTGTTAGTGTGCAAAATTTTGCCAAGATACACAAGCCCATTAAATGGCGGTTGCTTGCCATAAAAAATCCCTATATTTCCCCAAGGAGAAAAATAAAATACATCACCAATTTGTGGATTATAATTTGGAGTATTTTTGACGCTTAGGGGTTTTGGTAAATGCGCTATCTTTTCTTTTTGTGCATAATCGCTAAATTCTAATTCCAAAGGCAATTGCGCGATTAATTCCCTTGAGGCAGGATTATCCTCTAATAGCACCGCAAACCTTGCTCCATTATATTTCATCTCTAATCTCATATTCTCTCCTGCAAACAAAAATTCTAGCAACATTGCAAATATCACTAATGCGCTTGCTACTTTCATAAATACCACCTTTTGTCATATCATATATTGCATTTTGCACTGTATACCCTCATCTTTAGAATCTATGAAGTCTTGGTTATTTCATCTAAGGCAAAAAGGGCATTAAGGCTTTTAGGGTAGCCAATATACGGCACAAGCGCCATAATCACACCTAGCAAGCTCTCTCTGGTTTGTCCCATATTTAGATTTCCTTGTATATGTGCTTTGACTTGAGAATCCACGCCACCAAGTGCAATAAGATACACAAGTGTTATAAGCTCTCTAGTTTTTATATCTACACCATTTCTTGTGTAATAATCACCAAAGCAATTTGCACTTAAAAAGTCATTGATAAAAGCTTTGTCTGTCGGTGTAGATTCTATCATTTTGGTGATATTTGCTTCCCCAAAAATCATATTTTGCACAGCCCTGCCTTTGTGTTGGCGATTTTCTTGTGTCGTTGTGCCTTGTGGTTGAAGGGGCATTGACACACCAAGTTTGCCAAAAGTCTCATTTGCAATTACCAAAAAATCATATACCTTCGCAAATCCGACATACGCAGTCGCTTGATAGATAATTTCTTTAATCTCAATGGCATTCACGCCATTATTTAACGCCCCCTTGATATATATCCTAAACTCTTCTCTGCCGCCAGCAGCAATCAATGAAGCCAACACGATCAAAAAATATTCTCGCTCGCCTATTTTTGAACGCACAAAGCTTTCACCAAAAGCAAAATTAATATAATTTGCAAAATACTCGCTATCACTTTGTGCAAGTGGTAATGTCTCTGGCTTTGTAAAAAACCTCTCAAAAATTTCTCTTGCTTTATGCGTTAGATTCATCATTGTATCCTTTATGCTTTGTGTATGTGCTACAAGAGCAGTAAAACTCACGCCAAAGAGCGCAATACCCTTGAGTAAAAAATGTATAAAATCCCTTCTATGTAGCATTTTAGCCCTTTTATAGATTGCCTTTGATACTTCCATAACTACGACCACTTCATATAAGCGCCCAATCACTCCCTAGCTTCTTTTAGTGCCTCTTTGTATTCTGTATCACTTACTTTTTGATGCCATTCTACATTTTTGCCATCAATCTCGCCTGTAAGTGCAATATGACTGCCGTGCATAGAATCTGTAGCACCATGGAAATGCTCCACGCCCACAGGGCAACTAATCACATCGCCCTTTTTGGCTATACTCGCCTTTTGCCCAGGCATTTTTGTGATGATTTCACCTTCTGTAACGATGAGAGTTTGCCCTTTTGGATGGGTATGCCAAGCACTTCTAGCACCTTTGGAAAACTCCACCAAAGCACCGCTAAAATCTCTAAAATCATTTGCCTTAAACATCATATGCACTTGCACATCGCCACTAAAAATCTTAGAATCTCCCTTAAAGCTTCCTAAACTTCCTACTTTCTCTATTACTTGCATTGTTTCTCCTTGATTTGCAAAACCCAAAACACTACTAACTAACACCACAAATATACACTTTTTCATAACATTCCCTTATCGCAAATTCGTTGTAAAAAATTCCGCGATTTTTGTAAAAGGAATCTTCTCCAAATTGTCATACAAATCCACATGATTAGCGCCTTGTATAATCAATAATTTCTTATTATCGCCCTCTAGTTTCTTATACGCATCTTCACTAAAATACCGACTATGCGCCTTTTCTCCATGGATCATAAGCACGGGAGCCTTAATCTCGTTGCTAAAGCTAAGCAATGGCGCATTGATAAAGCCAAGTGAAGAAGTAGCATTCCAAGCCCCATTTGAATTGATAGAGCGTTTATGGAATCCTCTTTTGGTTTTGTAATATTCCCAATACTCTTTGATAAATTGAGGTTCATTACCGCTTAGTGTTTGGGGCAATCCAGCAGCCTTGCTAAAGGTTTTGTTTGCAAAATCCTTTGTGCGCGTGGCATTTAATTCTTCTTTGAGTTTATATCTCGCCTCTTTGTCCATACTATCATTATATCCATAGGCATTAACCCTACTCATATCATACATTGTAGAGGTTACAATCGCTTTTATACGCGTATCCATAGAGCCTGCATTGAGAGCAAACCCACCAAAACCACAGATTCCCAAAATACCGATTTTTGTAGAATCCACTTGTGCAAAATTACTCAAAAAATCAACCGCTGCACTAAAATCCTCGGTATTCAAATCCGGACTCGCGACATTTCTAGGTTCTCCACCACTCTCTCCGGTAAATGATGGATCAAAAGCCAATGTAATAAAACCAGATTCTACCAAAGTCTGCGCATACAACCCTGAAGCCTGTTCTTTTACCGCGCCAAAAGGACCGCTAATTGCGATAGCAGGAAGTTTTTTAGAATCTGCGCCCTTAGGGATATACAAATCCCCAACTAGCGTAATCCCATAGCGATTTGTAAAATGCACCTTTTGTGTTTGCACCTTTTGGCTTTTTGCAAAAGTCTTATCCCAAGAATCCACACTCTGTGCCATAATCACACCTCCAAAAATACAAATATATGCTACAAATGCCTTTATAACATTCATACGATCTCCTTATATAAACAGCATAAAACCTTATTGCAGATTTTAAAAAGTGGATTCTAAAAGATGAGAGTTACTCTAAGTCAAGAGTAAAAAGACAAAAAGTGATAAAAAAGAAGCCTTTAACAAGTCTATCAACATTTTTGCTATACAATAACAAGAAACTAAAAGGGCAGTATTTGACTTACGCAAAGAGCTTATTTGAAACAAATGACAATTTTATTCGCTCTCCGCTTTTTTATGTAGGAGATAAACACAAGCTCATCTCACAACTCAAAAGTTATTTCCCAAATAATATAAAGACCTACATTGAGCCATTTTGTGGTGGTGGGAGTTCGTTTTTAAATATCAGTGCCAAAAAGTATCTACTTAATGATTTAGATTCCCATTTAATCAATCTGCATAGATTTTTGTGTTCACAAAGCAAGGATACAAAAACTTTTTTTACAACATTGTTTGAAATAATAGAATCTTACAATTTGTCCTGTTCTTTTTTACAAAAGATTCCACCAAAAGTATTAAGAGAAACATATAAAAAGACATATTTTGCTAAGTTTAATAAAGAAAATTATCACAAATTAAGATCGGATTTCAATAAGAACAAAGATGATATGAACAAGCTTTATGTGCTTTTAATTTATGGATTTAATCGCACCTTGCGCTTTAACTCTAAAGGAGAGTTTAATTTGCCTGTTGGCAATGTGGATTTTAATAGTAATGTTTTTAATGCTTTAAATAATTATTTTAATTTTATGCAAAAGCATACAAATATAGAGTTTTATAATTGTGATTTTGCCGTGTTTTTAAACACGCTAGAGCTAGGGCAAAATGACTTTATCTATCTTGATCCACCATATCTTATAAGTAGCAGTGAGTATAATAAGCTATGGAGCGAGAAAGAAGAGAGAAAGCTCTATAAGATTCTGAAAGAGCTAGATGTAAATGGTGTAAAATGGGGACTTAGCAATTTACTAACTCACAAAGGAAAGGAAAATAAAATTCTATCTGAATTTATGAAAAATTATAGAATCTATGAAATAAAGAGCAATTATATAAGCTTTAATGATAATTCTATCAAAAGAGATTCTAGAGAGGTGTACATAAGTAATGTCAAAAATTAAAGAAGTGGAATATAAAATCTTATCTTTTAGCACAACAATGAGAAATCCACAAAGGATAGTAGAATTTTTAAAAGTTTTGTTACCTTATGAAAATCATACTTTAAGTAATGAAGTTATTATGCAAATTATAGCTGGTGTGATAAAAAATAAGCTGTATATTACCAATTATGAGAGGGAAAATTTTAAAGAAATTTTATTGGATTCTGATAGGATTTTAAATTCAATGGAAGTGCAGAGTATTATAGAAAATTCGCCACAAAACCATAAAGAAGCAGGATTTGATAAAGGTTGGGAATCTCGCTTTGATACACTTTATAAACTTTCTATGGAATTTGGATTTTGTTTTTATGAGAAAGATAAACCACTTTTAATATCAAATACGGGTCATTTACTTATTGATGCTTTTAATGAAATACCAACCAATGATGCAAAAATCAATAATGTGTTTTTAAATGCTTTGATGAAATATCAAAGAAATAACCCATTTAGAAAAGTCAAAAACGATAATGTTCCACTTGTTTTGTTGCTTCAAACAATGAGTGAATTAAAAGAAAAAGTAGGACATTCTAAAATCTCTCGCAATGAAATCCCATTTTTATTGTGCTGGAGAGATTCTGATTATAAGAGCTTAGCAGCTTTTATAATTAATTTTAGAGCAATGTATAGCAATCCTAGCAATGAGATTGTTTATGAAAAGTGCCTAGAACTTTTGGAATCTACAAATACAACGCGTTTTAAAATTTCTCAAATTTGTGTCGAAAGCGTTGATGAATATATACGAAAGATGAGAATAACAGGTATTATTTCACTGCGTGGGGCTGGTAGATACATAGATTTTAACACATTTGAGAAAGACAAAATTGACTATATTTTAAAAAATTATTCAAAGCAAGCAAAGATTGCTAATAAAGAAGAATATTTTAAGTCAATGGGGCAAATTGATACTCATATTTTGGACTTAAAAGAAAATATCCCCATAGAAGATAAGATAGATTTAAAACTAAGTGCTCTACAAAAATTTGCCAACTCCTATACTAAAGAACAAATTTATAATGAACTAGAAAAATTAAAAGACAAAAATTCAAAAAGTAATGATTTGGTATTTAAATTTATCCCAGAACCTACAAGATTTGAATTTCTAACAGCCATTGCACTAAAGCAAAACTTAGATAATGTGGAGGTTTTGCCAAATTATAGTATTGATGATGAGGGGTTACCTAAAAATCATGCTAGTGGGAATATGACAGATATTATTTGTAAAGATAGCAAAAATAATGCTATTTTTGAAGTTAGCCTTATTGTAGGTAGAAAACAACTAGAATTAGAGCTTATACCCATTACAAGACACTTAAGGGAATCTATGTTGGATAATGTCAATAATTTTGCCGTATTTATTGCACCAAAAATTTTTGAAGACTCTAAGCTATATGTCGAATTTTTGGAAGACAAAAAACATTTGAATATTTATAATTTTGATATTCCAGAATTTATTCAAAAACTTAAAAATACAGATTCTCTAAGCGAAATTGCCAATGCTTAATCTCTCATCTCGCCGTTATACAGGCGCTAAAAGTAAACTTTTAGATTCTATAGATTTTGCACTAAAACAAGATTTTGATTACACAAAACATAATGAGTTAAGCCTTTTTGATGTGTTTGGTGGCACTGGAGTTGTGAGTGAATTTTTTACAAAAAAAAGAAATTTCACGAATATTGTTATCAATGATTTTTTACATTCTAATTATGCGATTTATCAAGGATTCTTCAATCAAGAATCTTTTAGTAAAGATAGGTTAGAGAATTTAGCATACGAGTTCAATGCGATAGATTGTGAAGAACAAAATTATTACTCGCTGAATTTTGGAGAAAAGTTTTTTAGTCTAAAAGATTCTATAAAAATAGGCACAATAAGAGAGAACATAGAGAATTTACAAAAGACAAAAGCAATAACTACTAAAGAATATTACATTTTGCTCTCTAGTCTTTTGTATAGCCTTGATAGAGTGGCAAATACTTGTGGTCATTATGATGCTTATCGTAAAAATGTAATCTTAAAAGATAAATTTGTTTTTAAGCTCATAAATCCAATTTTTACAGAATCTAAGATAGAGATTTTTAGAGAGGATTCGAATATCCTTGTAAAAGATTTTATAGAGCAAAAAAGAAGCATAGATGTAGCCTTTATCGACCCACCCTACAACTCAAGACAATATAGTAGATTCTACCACTTGCTAGAGACTATAACTCTCAATGACAAACCAAAACTTCATGGGATAGCGCTAAAAAGAGAGCCTGAGAATATGAGTGAGTATTGCAAAGTAGGAGCAGAATCTGTATTTACAGAGCTATGCAAGGATTTAAGTAAGATTGCTAAATTTTTGGTGGTTACCTATAATAATACATATACTTCAAAATCAAATTCAAGTGAAAACAAAATAAGCCTTGAAACCCTTAGAAAGATTTTAGAATCTTTTGGCAAAACTACTTTGCATAAAATTCCATACAAAGCTTTTAGTGCAGGAAAAACAGATTTCAAAAACCATGCAGAATATATCTTTGTGTGCAAAATAGACTAGCTCCTTAAGACACCTAAGCGCTTCAATATAAAGAACAAAATGAGAGTTACTCTAAGTCAAGAGCTATATGAATGATTTTGCAAATATTTATGGAATATATACCTAAAGCAATTTATAAAAGCTACAATAAAGGGTGAAAAATATGGGGCATTGCAAATAGGAGTAAGTGTGAATTTTTAGAATATGAAACTACAGAATCTTCTATATGGGAGATTCTGTAGCTGGGCTAGATTCTCACAAAGTTTATGATATGTCTTTAAGAAGAATCTTTTGTGTATCCATAATCCCAACGCCTCTATTTAGCACATTTGTAGCAATATCTTGAGCTTCTTTGAGAGAATGCATTGCATATGTGCCGCATTGATATTTGTTGGCTTCAGGGATTGTATCAACCTTGAGAATATCTCTCATACTTGCTTCCCACGCATCTTTGACGCTTTCATCACTAGGCGCACCTATGACGCTCATATAAAACCCTGTGCGACAACCCATAGGCGATATATCGATAATCTCTGTATTGGCGTCATTGAGGTGATCACGCATAAATCCTGCAAAAAGATGCTCAAGCGTATGAATCCCTTTTTCGCTCAAAATCTCTTCATTTGGCACACAAAAACGCAAATCAAAAACACTCACCTTATCGCCCTTTGGTGTTTGCATTGTCTTTGCCAAACGCACCGCTGGAGCCGGCATAATGGTATGATCAACTTTAAAACTATCTAATAATGGCATGGTATCTCCTTAAGAATTCTGTATATAAAATCGTATTGTAGCATTTTTTATAGTATTCTCTTTAGCTTTAAGCTAGAAAAGTTTATAATGCAAAACTTTAAGGGAGGCAAGTGTGCTGGTGTGCGCCTTGGGCTTCAAACCCAAAGAAGGGCTAGGTGTCTAGCTCTTGGGGAGTTCGATTCTCTCGCCTTCTCGCCAAAGATTTGCATACAATATTCTCTAGCAAGGAAGCCTATGGAATCTCAACTTATGAGTTTAGCAATACAAACATATAAAATCACACTTATTCTTTCATTGCCTATGCTTTTGGCTGGACTTATCGTAGGGCTTTTGGTAAGTATTTTTCAAGCCACTACCCAAATTAATGAGATGACTCTAAGCTTTGTCCCAAAAATCTTGGTAGTTGTGGCAGTCATTATCTTTACTATGCCGTGGATGATTGGCATGATTACGGATTATACGACTATGCTTTTTAATATGATTGCAGATATTAAGTTTTAATGCATACGCGCATTATTGATTTTTCTAAATATTCAAGTTTGCGTGTGGGCGCACCCATAGAGGTGCAAGTTTTAGAATCTCCGCACGAATGCTCGCAAGTATGTGGGCATATCATCGGCAAAGCAAATAATCTCCTTGTTTCTCCACACGCCTCAAATCTTTATATGCTAGATAAGCATTTTTCTTTTATCCATATAGAATCTACATGTGTGCATATCGGTGCTGCGATGAGTTCTGGGCAAATTTGTAGCTTTTTTAAAAAACACGACCTTGGTGGTATGGAATTTTTGCAAGGCTTGCCCGGATCGCTTGGTGGGATTATCAAGATGAATGCCGGATTAAAGGATAAGCGCGGTGGTATGCACGAAATAGATAAAAGACTTTTGGAAGTCAATATAAATGGCATATGGATACCAAGCGATACATTAGGCTTTGGGTATCGTAAAAGCGCCATTGAAGGTGTGATTTGTGCAGCAAAGATTCACAAAATCGAGGGCTTTAGGCATGAGCTCACACAGGATTTTTTGTCATTGCGTGCTCATCACCCCAAGAAACCAAGTTGCGGAAGCTGCTTTAAAAATCCCCTAGGAGATTATGCTGGGAGACTTTTAGAATCTGTAGGGCTTAGAGGCTTTAGGGTTGGTAATATGGGTTTTGCACAAGAACACGCAAATTTTTTAGTGAATCTAGGAAATGGGACATTTGAAGAAGCCATCAAACTTATTGGCATAGCTAAAAAACGCGTTTTTGAATCTAGTGGCATAGAATTAGAATGTGAGGTGCAAATTATCACATAAGTAAAGCTATAATGATTACTCTAGTTTAGGGTTATCTAAACTAGAGAGTATATTTTTAGAGGACTAACTCTTCTACGCGTTTGCCATATTGTGCATCGGCTTTTTTGAAGTGTTCGATTTGACGCTTTTTAATTTCTACAGGAACGCCATCCATTGCCTCTTTGATATTTTGACACAACACTTCTTTTTGTTCATCACTCATCAAACGATAGAGATCCCCAGCTTGACTAAAATGATCTTCCTCATATTTTCTATGATCGTATCTAGCCATAATCTCGCTTTCTGCAATATGCAAAGGTGGCTCATTTGCTTCAGCAGATTCTGTATAATCATTATAATAACTTGGATTATAGTTGCGATCCCCTCCAAAACTTCCCATTTGCATAAAACCATCACGATGTGTATTATTTACGGGATTTATTGGAGCATTAACTGGAAGTTGGGTGTGATTAATCCCCAAGCGATAGCGTTGCGTATCACCATAGCTAAAGAGTCGCCCTTGAAGCATTTTATCAGGACTATATCCAACACCTGGCACGATATTTGCGGGATTAAAAGCAGCTTGCTCTACTTCTGCAAAATAATTTTGTGGATTTTTGTTAAGTTCTAAAATTCCTACTTCAATAAGCGGATAATCTTTGTGACTCCATGTTTTTGTAAGGTCAAAAGGATTCACCTTGTAGTTTATGGCTTCAGCTTCTGGCATAATTTGCACACAGAAACGCCATTTAGGGAAATTCCCTTTTTCAATATTTTCAAACAAATCTCTTTGATGAGATTCTCTATCATTGGCTATGATGTTTGCGGCTTCTTTATTGGTTAAATTGGCAATTCCCTGCAATGATTTAAAGTGAAATTTCACCCAAAATCGCTCTCCTTTAGCATTAATAAAGCTATATGTGTGGCTACCAAATCCATGCATTTCACGATAGCTACGAGGGATACCCCTATCACTCATAAGGATTGTTACTTGGTGTAAAGATTCTGGATGCAAACTCCAAAAATCCCACGCTGCTACATTACTTCTAAGATTTGTTTTGGGATCTCGTTTTTGTGAATGAATAAAATCTGGAAACTTCATCGCATCTTTGATGAAAAACACTGGAGTATTATTGCCAACAATATCCCAATTCCCTTCTTGTGTATAAAGCTTAAGTGCAAAACCACGAACATCACGCTCTGCATCAGCTGCGCCTCGCTCTCCTGCCACAGTGGAAAAACGCAAAAACACTTTTGTTTTCTTGCCTACTTGTGAAAACAAATCTGCTTTAGAATATTGCGTAATATCATTTGTGATTGTTAATTCTCCATAAGCCGCACTGCCCTTAGCATGCACGACACGCTCTGGAATTCTCTCTCGATCAAAGTGTGCAAGTTTTTCTAAAAGCCAAGTATCTTGCAAGAGTGTAGGACCTCTTTTACCCGCTGTCATGGAATTTTGATTATCACCTATAGGTGTGCCCGTAGCAGTTGTTAAAGTTTTCATAATGTCTCCTTTAATAAATGTAAGTAGACATTAATAGTAGTATAAATTTGTAAATAATAATTTTTATTAAATAGTATTTTTTGATATTTTTGGAAATTTTCCTAGCAATTTCAAACCAATTTTTTGCCACAATGAAAGTTTTTTGCGAGAATGTGCCAACAAAAGTGTAAGAATCTCTTTACGACGAAACATTATGGCACAATTAATAGGCGTCAAGCCCAATCCATTATCTTCATCAGGGTTTGCACCATATGCGAGCAACAACTCTGCCATTTCTTTGTAACCCTTAAAACACACTCCAGCTAAAGGTGTTTGGGCTTTGTCATTTTTTTTATCGACTTCTGCCCCTCTTTGCAACAACATTTCTGCAACTTCAAAACTATTATTGTATGCGGCTAACATAAGCAAGGTATTTCCTTTATGGTTTGCTAGATTTACATTTAAGCCGGCATTTAACATTATTTCGAGTGAATGTTTGTCATTGTTGCGAGCAAAGTCAAAACTTTGAGCGATAAATTTTTCTAATTCTTCTTCTTGATGTATCAATTCTAAACTCCTTGTATTTTGTGCTGATTTTTAAATATCAAAAATTAGCACAAAATCACAAACCCTTGTTTAGAATCTCAACTACAATGACTTCATTGAGATTTAAGAGCATTTTCATAAGAAGCACATCACTTCACAAGCGCACTAATAGCTTTGAAATGTGGATCTTTAGAATCTAGCATACTACCAAAAAGCACAGATTCTGTATTGGTGATTTTTGCACCTTGAGTTGCCATTAGCGAGATTGCATTATGATGATTGGCATCACTGCGAGAGCTTAAGGCATCTTGGACAACCCACACATTAAAATTAAGCATACGCGCGTGCAAGACACTTTGCAAAATGCATACGTGACTCTCAATCCCAAAAATCACAAGATTTTTGCATGCAGTTTGTGCAATACACGAAGTGATTGCCTCATCACCAAAAATACTAAATGTGCTTTTTTCTTTTAGCACACATTGAGGAGTTTGGGATTGCATATCGCGCGAGTCAAAAGATTCTATGCGTGTAAAGACAATACTAGAATCCGTCGCACCCAATCCCTTTGGATACTGCTCGGTAACAAGAATCTTACTCCCTAGAATCTGCGCACCCTGCAAAAGAGTATTAGTATTTTTTACCACTTCAGACTTTCGTGCCATGACAGGCAAAAGTCGCTCCTGTATGTCAATGCATACAAAAAGCGAATCTACAGGATCTAAAAGCGCTTGTGTGAAAGGTTTCATCACACAATCCTAAAGCTGTGAGACAATAGCTTGTGTATCACGCGCAATTACAAGCTCCTCGTTAGTTGGTATCACGCATACTTTGACTTTAGAATCTGATGTAGAGATAATCGCCTCTTTTCCGCATACTTTGTTTGCTTCTGTATCAAGTTTCACACCCAAAAACTCCAAATGATCTACAATCATACCGCGTATGAAGTTGGCGTTTTCACCCACACCTGCGCAAAAACTAATAGCATCAACACCAATAAGCACCGCGCAATACGATCCGATGTATTTCACTACGCGATACGCAAAGGCTGCACGCGCAAGTTTTGCACGCTCATCGCCTTTGAGATCTGCATCAAGCAAATCCCTAAAATCACTTGAAAGTCCAGAGATTCCAAGCACACCGGATTTTTTGTTAAGAATATTCACAATAGCTTTGGTATTAAGCCCCTCTCTATCAGCGATATAATCCAAAATGGCAGGATCTAAGTCCCCACTTCTTGTCCCCATGATAAGTCCCTCAAGCGGTGTAAGTCCCATACTTGTATCGATACATTTACCATTTTTGATTGCAGCAATTGATGAGCCATTGCCAAGGTGACAAGTAATAATCTTTGAATCATGATAATCAAGCCCCAAAAACTCCGCGGTGCGTTGTGAAACAAACTTATGGCTAGTCCCATGAAACCCATATCGGCGAACTTTGTGCTTTTCATACCATTCATATGGCACACCATACATAAAGGCTTTGGCAGGCATAGTTTGGTGGAATGCTGTATCAAAAACTGCCACCATAGGCGTATTTGGCATAAGTTTTTGACATGCTCTAATACCTGTGATATTTGCTGGATTATGCAATGGTGCTAGTGCCGAGCAATCTTCAACATGCTTAATCACATTTTCATCAATCAGCACAGATTCTTTAAAATATTCTCCACCATGCACGGCTCTATGCCCAACAGCTGCTATTTCTTGAAGGGAGCTAATGACACCATGTTTTTTATCCGTGAGTGCTTCAAGCACCATAGATACTGCTTTTTGATGATTTGGTATCACCTCTTTTTTCTCTATTTTTTCACCATTTTTCTTGTAATTTAGCACACTACCATCAAGTCCGATTCTATCGCACATACCAGAAACAATCGTTTTTTCTGTCTGCATATCAATAAGCTGAAACTTGAGTGAAGAACTTCCGCAATTAATAACTAAAACCTTCATATTTTCTCCTTTATGTGTATTGTCGTATGTATCTAAGCTTGTGCTTGTAATGCCGTAAGTGCCACAACACCCACGATATCATCGCTACTGCAACCGCGTGACAAATCATTAACCGGCGCTGCCATTCCCTGTGAAATAGGACCATATGCCTCTGCTTTTGCAAGTCTTTGCACAAGCTTGTAGCCGATATTGCCTGAATCCAAATCCGGAAACACAAGCACATTTGCTTTTCCTGCCACTTTTGAACCCTTTGCTTTAGAGGCACCAATGCTTGGCACAATGGCTGCATCAAGTTGCAATTCTCCATCAATAGCAAGATCTGGTGCAAGGTTTTGAGCAATTTTAGTCGCTTCCCTTACTTTATCGATATGTGGGTGATTCGCACTACCATAGGTAGAATGGCTTAGCATTCCCACAAAAGGTTCGTTTTTTGTAAGCGCTCTAAATGTGCGTGCAGATGCTACGGCAATATTTGCAAGCTCCTCTGGTGTTGGATCTTGACAAAGTGCGCAATCCGCAAACACAAATGTCCCATCTAGTCCATATGCGCAATCTGGCACAATCATCACAAAACACGATGAAACAATCTTAGAATCTTTTGCAGTCCCAATAATTTGCAATGATGGACGCAAAACATCAGATGTAGCGTGCAAAGCTCCTGCTACCATACCATCAGCTTTTTTTGCTTTTACCAATGCCACACCAAAATATAGCCAATCTTTGGTGAGTAATTCTCTAGCTTTTTGTGCGTCCATACCTTTATGTCCACGAAGTTCGACAAAAAGCTCAACAAATTCCTCAAGTAGTGATGTGTTATTTGGATTGATGAATTGTGCCTTTTGCAGGTTAAGAGTAGAATCCACAGCCTTTATCTGCTCTTCATCACCAAGCAAAATAATATCAGCAAAGCCTTCTTCTAAAATCTTATGCGCTGCCTGTAAGGTGCGAATATCACTTGTCTCTGGTAAGACAATTGTTTTTTTATCAGCTTTTGCTTTTTGTTTAATGCCTTCAATAAAACTCATATCTAACCTCCCTTTATGTAGTTCTCATTTACATACTAAGACAGCTAAATTAATAACTTTCTTATTTACAAAAATAGAATCTATCAAAATGGAAATTTTTACTCATTTTGCAAAAGATATATTTTTTTAACATATGCAGAATCTACACAAGTAACGATCTTGTAAAGAAAAATAGAAAAAAAGTAACATAGAGAAAAATAATGTTTATAAAAAAGAATCGTATGAGATGTAATGGAAGATTACATTACCCTAATAAGTCCCAAGAGACTTATTAGGCATATAGTTATTGTGCACTTGCTTCTAACTCGATAGTAATAATTACTTTATCGCTTACAGAGCTATCAGCAGTATCTTCACCAACATTGAAATCTTTACGATTAATTTCACCTTTAAGTGATACAGAAATTATATCTTTGCCTGTTTTTGGGTGTTTAATCGGTCCACCTATTTCTGTATCAAATACGACATTTTTTACCACATCACGAATTTTTAGATCAGCATACACTTTACCTTTTTCAAACTTTGTCATACTCAAGGTTGCATCTGGAAACTTTTTAGAATCAAAAAAATCTGGTGCGTTGAGGTGTTTATCCCGCGTATTGTTATCGGTATTGATATCTGCAATCGCTACCTTACCATTGAGTTTAGTAAGGGCTTTGCCATCAAATTCAATCTCACCACTAAATTTTTTAAAATTCCCTTTAACCTTGCTCACCATCAAATGCTTTACTTCAAATCCCACTGATGAATGTGTAGAATCTATCATATAAGGTGCTGCACTCATACTCCCAAAAGCCACTGCCAAAGCTATCACAAAAGCCTTCATTGAAATCTCCTTCAAGTTTAATGAGAATCTATCTTAAGATTCACGCCTACATTATAACGCATTATTCCAAAAATCGCATAACGCCATACCACACCCACACACAAACCCAAAATGTGAGTGCCAAAAACTGCACAGCGCTACCCATATCTTTGGCTTTTTTGGCAAGTGGGTGAATCTCTATCCCAGTATAATCCACCGCATTTTCGATCGCAGAATTGATAAGTTCAGCCATAAGCGCAAAAAAACAAGGCAATAAAAGTAATACGCCCTCTTGCCAATCTCGCGCTATCCACAAAGCTAATGGGATAAAAATTACACACAATCCCACGATTTGACGAAATGCTGCCTCATCACTCCAAGCGGCTCTAAAGCCATCTAGTGAATACAAAAATGCATTCCAAATACGCTTTAGCCCCTTTTTGCCTTTTTTGGCATTGCGAGTATTTTGGGTACATGTATCATGCAAATAAGTCTCACGATGACTCTTTGATGTTTCATTATTTGTGTAGTGTTCTTGCATTAGCGCTTCCCAAAATCTAAACTAAAATGTGTCTGCATATCAACAGGGCTCATTTGAAGAATATCTTTCCATTTAAAAGATACTTGTGGGGTTTTGGTATGCATGTCATACCAAATTTCTTGAATTTTATCATCTATACACACATCACTAAGAATTCTTGCCATATTGGCTATAGCATTATCTAATTCTTTTGTTTGGGAGTTTTGTGTTTGTTGATAGCTAGATTCTATAATAGCAAACATCACACTATAAAACTGCATATCTTCTTCAGAAGCTCCATAAAAGGCGCGTAGAGATTCTTTGAGGCTTGGAGATTTGAGAGAAATATGATCTGAAATAGGCATTACTTCAAGATCTTGTAGCACTACATTACGCTGTTGTGTGTCTTTAAACATTTTGATAATTTCATGAAGGGTGCTTGATTTAAAACTAGGGTGAATAAAAGCAAGGTGCGTATCTGCTACAGATTGCATATCACCTGCTTGGGCATTGCATGTTATATTTGTATCAAGCATAGAATCTACAAAATTGATTGTATTCATACATTTTGCATGAAATTGCTTCCCAAGCACAGCTATGTCGGATTCTATCTCAATATTTGCTTGTGTTTTGCTACCGCCAAAACTCACTACAAGATCACTAAAATGTAGAATTTTAGGAGCGAATTGTTTATCCAAAGATTCTGTGCCTAGTATTTCAAGATTTTTATTTATAGTAAGTTGTGTTGTTTTACACACGATTGTCGTGCTTCCTTCACATACAAAAGGATCATATTCAAGTTGTATATCCTGTGTATTTTGGGATTGCAAAAATGCGTTAAGCTCGTGCTCCATCACACGACTCATTTGTGAGCTCAAAATTTTGGTAGCGACAAAAAGTCCCACGATAATAATCACGCTCACACCGATAATAATAAAAATTGTCTTTTTTTTCATTCCTTTCTCCTTGTGTGCTAACACATTAGCCATTTTATATTTATTTGGATTTGACTAAACGACGCAGTTTGACATAAAATTTCATCCACTCATCAAGCTCCATAAGTGGGTGACCACCCCATTTTGTATTTGGTGGGAGATTTTTACCCACTGCACCGCGTCCTGCGACTTGCACAAAATCACCAATGTGAATATGCCCCCCAGTGCCAGCCTGACCTCCCATTACGACATTGCGTCCTGTGGTGGTAGAACCAGCCAAACCTACTTGAGAGACAAGCAAAGTATACTCTCCCACCTCGCAATTATGACCAATTTGGACAAGGTTATCAATTTTGCTCCCTTTTTTGATGATAGTCTCGCCAAAAACCGCACGATCGATAGTGTTGTTTGCGCCAATCTCTACATCATCTTCTAGCACCACGCACCCATTATGCTCAATCTTGATATGTTCACCATTTTTGGTATGTGCATAACCAAAGCCATCACTTCCTATGACGCTTCCGGCGTGGATTCTCACACGATTTCCAATCTTGGTATCACGATAAATGACAACATTAGGAAACACAACGCAATCTTCACCAATCTCCACATTATCGCTAATCACCACACCAGCCAAAATCTCACTACGTGCACCAATGTGCACATTTGCTCCGATGAAGGCATTGGGCGCGATTTTTATACTAGATTCATAAGTGGAGGCATAATTTTGCATAGGATTTGCAAATTCGGGCTTTGCAAAGCACGCAGAGAGATATGCAAAAGCTAAATGTGGATTTTCTACTTCTAAAATCTGCATAGAAGGTGGGACATTGCCCTCCAAATCCTGCATAAAGCTCGTGCGCACTAGCACCGCACCTGCCTTAGAAGTAGCAAGTTTAGGAATGTATTTATCCTGATCAATGTAGCTTATGTGCGTTGAAGACGCAGATTCTAAAGGAGCAATACCGCTTATGATAAAATCCTCTCCCTTGTAATGATGTGTAGCGTGAATCTGTTTAGATTCTAAAAATTGTATGGCTTGATAGAGATGCATAAGGTAATCCTTGGGGTTTTGTTAAAGATAGGCATTATACCTTAAAATTCTCATTACGCTAATTTTGTTTTGAAACAATCTGAAATGGCGCTTCCCGCAACATCTGTCCAAAGGAAAATACAAGTCCTGTCATAATATTGCTTCCGCTACGATCAAAATATTTGCCTTGCAACATATAGAGTTTGAAAAATGGCGCTATGGTAATTTTTTTGTAAAGATTAAGATCATAGCGCACTTCAAGCTCTAGGTAATATTTAGGATCATAGTCATTAGAAGTGGCGGAATACAGATAATCGCGCGCATGCATTTCATAATAGAGTTTGCCACCATTTTTAAATTGTTTTTCTAATGCAAAACCCAATTCCAAGCCAAAGCTTTGTGCATTCGTGCCAGTATTAAAATCTTTTTCTCCAAACATCGTAAGCGCAAAATCCTTAAGCACCATACCACTAAAAATTTTCACTCCCGCATTGGCACGCACAATCTGTCGCCTACCAAATTCATTAGAAGCCACAAATTCTGTCTGATAAGAAACCTTGCTGTGAGGACCAAGCTCAAAATACAAACTTGGTATGCCCAAAAATTCTTCAAACTCCCAAATCCTTTGTGTATAATCCGAACTCAATAAAATACGATCAAGGTTTTTATTGCTAACGCTTGGGGAATTTGCTGGAAAGATGATTGTTTGTCCATATTCTGCCAAAAGTGTATTAAAGATGACAAAATTTGGCGTGTAATAATCCATACCAAGATTCAAATATCCCTGTGCAATCATTTGTGAATCGCCCTGCAAACGCGTGTCCGCAGATACGCTATAAAGCTCTTGATTACGCAAAGAAGTCGAGGAGAAATTAAGCGAAATACGCCGCAAATCAACTTGCCAACCGATTTTTTGCTCTTTGTAAATTGCTTCTTCCTCCTCACCAAAAAGCAAAGCCTGATACGCTATTAAAGCGATAAGAAAAAGTGCAATAAATCGTATCATTTGCTGTGTGAATCTTTGGCAGTGTGTATAGCGTGAATCTTATCAAGCCATTCATTGAGTGTTTTTTCAAATCCCTTATCCGCGCGCTCAACAAAATGTTGTGGTGTCGCAAGATATGTTTGTGTAACATAACCACCAAAATCATGCGGATATAAATATTCCTTGCTATCAGGGAGGATATTAGGCACAATCGGTAAAAGATTGCCTTTTGCAATAGAATCTAGCGCAGCATTTATTGCCTTATATGCGGTATTAGATTTGGGCGAAGAAGCGAGGTAAATCACACATTGCGCAAGAATAATGCGAGATTCTGGGTAGCCAATCTTGCTTACTGCCTGCATAGTGGAAGTTGCGAGGTTTAACGCATTTGGATTGGCATTGCCTATATCTTCACTTGCTAAAATCACGAGACGACGCGCAATAAATTCAGGGTTTTCGCCACCAGCTATAAGACGCGCAAGATAATAGATACTCGCATGCACATCACTGCCACGTATGGATTTAATCATTGCGGATATAAGATTGTAATGTGTGCTATCCTCGCTACTTCCGTCATTGAGGCTAAAAGGACGCATAGCTTTTAGGGTGTCTATAGTGATAGGCTTTACATCAAGCACGGCATCAAGTAGATTTAGCATTGCGCGCCCATCGCCCCCACTAGATTCTATAAGATACTCATAACTTTGTGAATCTAGCGCACACGGATAAAGACTAAGCGCTCTATCAAGAAGTTTTTTTAAATCCAAACGCGAAAGAGGCATAAATTCAAACAAAAAACACCGCGATCGTATAGCATTTGTGAGAGTATAAAAAGGATTAGTCGTGCTAGCCCCAAGCACCAACACCTGACCTTCTTCCATAATGGGTAGCAAAAATTCTTGCTGTGCTTTATTGAGGCGGTGAATCTCATCAATAAACACCGCGCATTTATACAAAGAATTTTGATACTGAAGCACAAAGGCTTTGAGATTCTCTAGCTTAAAAGCGGTGGCATTAAAATAGCCTATCTCATATTCAAGCATTTCGCAAATAAGGCGTGCTAATGTCGTTTTGCCACAACCAGGGGGTCCATAAAAAATACAATGAGGTGGGGTTTGAGAAAGAATGTTTTTATACAAAGGTGTATCTTTGCCAATGATATGTGCCTGTCCTATAAATTCATCAAGATTCTTAGGGCGCAAGGCATTGGCAATATTTTTCATACACGCTACTTTTTAAATAAAATCACTTCATAAGAACTCTCTTTGATTTTGAGTTCTTTTTGGGAAGGGGTTTTGCTACTTTCGCGTAATTCTTCAATGATACTATCAAGCTCATCAAGTCGCTCTTTTAAACGCAAGATAATATCCACACCCGCAAGATTCACACCAAGATCTCGCGTAAGTCGTAAAATCGTTTTAATTTTGTCAATATCGCGTTGGGAGTATAGACGCATTTTCCCATCGGTGCGTCCTGGCGCAATCAATCCTTCTTTTTCATATTGGCGCAAGGTTTGTGGATGAATCTCTAAAATCTTTGCCACAACGCTAATAAGATACACAGGTTCATCATAGCTATACATTGATATCTCCTAGTCTGTAAGTTGAGTTTGGAGCATTTCTTTAAGTTCTGGACTTAAATCCTCCACTTTAGGCAATACCACCTTGATACGCAAATACAAATTCCCCACATGCTGTGTTTTTCTGTTTTTTAACCCAAGCTCTTTGATACGGAGTTTTTGTCCATTTTTGGTATTTTGTGGAATAGTGATAGTGATGTCTTTTTGTAAGGTGCTTACTTTCATCTTGCCACCAAATAACGCAAGCTTGAGTGGGACTTCTATGTCTTTTAGCAAATCATCGCCATCTATGCTGTATTCTGGGTTTGGTGCGACACGCACTTTAAGAAGCAAATCTCCTGTGCCATAGCGCGTTTTTGCACCTTTGCCCTTTAGCCTAATAGTCTCATTATCTCGAATACCAGATGGAATCTTAATGGTAAATTCCCCACCTTTACCGCTATAATGATAGCTACCACCAAGCAAAGCACTCTTAAAAGGGATTGTGATAGAATCTAAAATATCATTATCCACTCCGCCACCAAAGCCGCCAAAATCACCAAAACCGCCAAAACCTCCACCAAATGAGCTATGGAAATTTTGACTTGTCCCAGCCCCAAAGCCCCCTTGCCCAAAGATATGCGACAAAATATCATTAATGTCCATATTGCCCTGTGCGCTTCTAAAATCGTGAAAGCTTTGCCCCCCAAACATAGAATCTCCGAATCTATCATATTGGGCTTTTTTATTCTCATCACTCAATACTTCATATGCTGCATTGATTTCTTTAAACTTATCCTCTGCACCGGGTTCTTTATTAATATCGGGGTGATATTTTCTTGCAAGTTTTCTATATGCTTTTTTAATCTCATCAGCACTTGCATTCTCTGATATTTCTAATGTTTGATATAAACTTTTTGCCATAAAAACTCCTTAATAATGAATCTACATAAAAAGATAAACTATAAAATTTAGTGAAAGTATATCATAAAACTTTAGTATTATGCAATCAAGTTTAATACGCTTATTGACTTTTAAGAGTGAAAAAAAATATAATGCAAACGCTTAGAATCCATTACATATGGGAGTGATGATGAAATTTAGCAAAATCAAAGATTATGCGATGGTTGGTGGCATAGGTGTGGCAGTAGCGTTTGCAATGTATGGGTGCGAAGATTCTAATACTAAGGATTCTTCAATACTCCAAAATGCACAAAAAAATGGTGCATTTGTCATCATAGAAGAACAACAAGATGGAAGTTACAAGATCCTTGAAGAATATCCAAGCGATACTACACGGGTGCTTCTAAAAACATTAGATGGTCAAGAGCGTATGCTAAGTGATGAGGAAATATCCCAACTCATCGCCCAAGAGGAGCGCAAGATTGATGCTGGAACAAGCGAACTTACTAACCCAAATTCCGGAGGACTTGGACTTGGTGGGGCAATTCTCGCATCAGCAGCTGGAGCGATCTTGGGAAGTTATATCGGCAACAAACTTTTTAATAATCCAAACTTCCAAGCCAATGCACAACGCAATTATAAATCCCCACAAGCTTATGAGAGAAGCAAAAATAGCTTTTCTAACAAAAGCACTTCAAGCAGTGGGTTAAAAAGCACTAGCGGTCGCAGTGGGTTTTTTGGTAATAATTCTAGTAGCAGTGGGCGCGCGGGTGGCTCTAGCGTAATGGGTGGATAAATATATGTTACAAGGCATACTTTTAGAAATAGACACAGAAAATAAACAGGGCAAAATCGAACAAGCAGTCAATAGGCGACAATATCTTTTTAATCTTGATTTATGGGAGGGCAAAGCAAATGAGCTTTGCAAAAATGCTGAAATAGAGTTTGATGTAGAAAAAGCACGTGTTATCAAAATACGCCCCAAACCAAAACCCATAGATCCCAATGAAATCCCTGTAACCAAATCTGCACAAGAATGTATCACCGAATTTTTTGAGCGAGAAAATACTATTTTGCAAAACTATAAAGATTTTATGGAAAATCATCCACGCCTTGATTTTTTGCGATCACAACGCTTTATTCTCACAGCATACAATGATTTATGTGAAATGGATGGCACACTCGCCAATCCTGCCCTAAAAAAACTGCGTCAAGAAATCTTAGCGCTTTATAAAGAATTTGAAAACTATGTCAAAAAAACAGAGTATTCGCTTGAATATTCGTTTGAAAAGATTTTTTTAAATCGCCAAAGTGCCTATCTCAAAGCACAAAACCTTATAGAAGCAACCAAAGCTTCTCTCAATAACGCACAAGCCCAAGTCCGCCCTTTGAGTAAAGAACTCGAAGAATCTGAATTTGCACTCAAAAACTCTAGCAACAAACATTCTAAGGATTTTCAAGAGTTAGAAAAAGATGTCAAAGCTATGCGAAAACGCTATGTGGATTTGGTGAATTTTATTGCGGTGCAAAAAGATCTCTTGGTAAAAACTACAGATCGTCTAAAAAACTTTAGACAACAACATCTCCAAGAATTTTCTGAAGTTTTTACTCCAATGAAACAAGACATAAAAGATCATTTTATAATGCTTCTTGATACCAAAGCCTATGATTTAGATTCTGTGTTGTGGCAGAGAGCAAAACGCAGCGAGGTGATTAAGCGATTTTTCCGTGACGCAGGGATTGAGGGTGGCTATAGCTCAAAAACTTTCTTGCATTATTTTTTACGCGGACTTGACAAAAGCAAACTCTCGCCGCGTAGCAAAGAGCTTTTTAATCTTTTGCGCTATTTAGAAGAAGTTAGCAAAAGAAATATTCTTATTATTAGAGAATCTAGCGCGGACTTGCACCGAGATAAACAGATTATCGAAAAAGTGGATTCTTGTCTCTCCATAGCTACCGAACAAAAGATGATCCCCGCATTTAATGAATTATGCGCAAACAAATATGACATTGTTGTGATGGATTGGCGCAATGAAAATGTGAGTGCACTAGATTTTATTCGTAAATTCAAAATAACCAAAAAAGATGCGAAAATAGAATTTATTATCCTTATGCCAGAATCTAAAGATTCTGATTTTATGCTAAAGGCGCGAGATTTGGGTGTGCAGTTTTTTGTGCCTGCGCACGATGGAGGCTTACTTGCAGAATCTGTGCGAATGGCAATCTAGCATTCACCACAGATTTGATAATGTCGCAAAAACGCAAGATCCACGCCCTCTAACAAGCCTTTGTCTTGCAAACCTTGTATGACTTCCTTGTTGCAATCAGTTTCTTTTGGCCAATCCCTATGATACCCATCTAGCGCATTTTTGTCGGTAGCATCGATAAATACCACGCCTTCTTGCACCCAAATATCGCGTTTTGCATCGATATTGTTTGTGATTCTCCACACGAGCATATAAGGATTTGAGAGGTTATTTTTGCGGCAATCTACCAAAAAGACTATACGCACATTTTGTGCAAGTGTTCCCAAAGCAGTAGCGCTAATAAGTGTCTTGAAGCTACTAGATTGTTTTTGCACACTCCATATACAAAGCGGATTATATGTGTGTGGAAAATACTGCTTAATCCCCTCTACAAATGGGAAAAGATCTTGAATCTTATGGCACAAAGGCACATCTTGCATAAACACAATCTTAGAATCTATTTCTTCTCCCATAGCCTGCACGCCGAGCTTGCCACCTCTAGCAAAATTTGGGCTTGAGTGATCAAGTGCATCACAAACCCCCTCACTAATAAGCATACAATCTGTGCTAAAACGATTTAACACATACTCTCCAAATGCCTCATAATCTTGCAAATCTGGGGCATTTTCATCAACAAAAATAGCATGTTTAACAAAACTCATTTGTCCCACACCCCAAAAAGCGTGCATAAGCTGCATAGCGTGAGCTGGATACTGCGGTGCAAGTTTGGCAAATATGAGATTATGAAACACGCCATTTTCAGGCATATGATAATCCTCTAAGCCATGCGTAGTCATCTGCAACAATGGCAAGAAAATGCGCTCTGTAAGATACCCCATATATTTATCTTCAAGTGGCGGTTTGCCAACAACCGTGGCTGGGAAAATAGGATTTTTTTTCATCGTAATAGCACTTACTTCAAGCACAGGATAAGATTCTATAGGTGTATAAAAACCCGTATGATCACCAAATGGTCCCTCATCACGCATAATATTAGTATCCACCCAACCCTCAATCACAATATCTACATCACAAGGCACATATAAATCATTTGTTAGACATTTACCCACCTTTGGTTTTTTGCCTCGTATAAATCCATAAAGCATAAGCTCATACATACCCATAGGTAGCGGTGCTTGACCACACCAAATATATAGCGGATCACCACCCAATGCAATGCTAACAGGCATTTTTTGTCCAGCCTTTTTGTATTCGTGAAAAAAATGATGCGAATCTTTATGAATCTGCCAATGCAATCCAAGATGATTTTTGTCATAAATTTGCAAGCGATACATACCGAGGTTTTTTTTCTTGCCATCAAGGCTTTGGGTATAAACCTGCCCCATAGTAATAAATGGTCCGCCATCGTGTTCCCAAGTCGTGAGGATTGGCAACTCATAGAGATTAATCTCTTGTTGGATTCTCTCTTGAAATGGCGGTGTGCGTGATGTTTTTTTGGGAAAGACATGACGCAATGCAAAAAGTTCTTTGGCTTTTTGCAAAATTTGCATAGCACCCTTTGGCGGAGTAAATTTCAATAACGCAGCGATATTTTTGGCTATGGCATTTGGATCTTTTTGGATAAGAAGAGTAAGCAATCTATGAGATCCAAAAACATTCATTAGCACAGGAATATCAAACGTCTTATTTGCTTTTTTATCGACTGGATGTGTAAAAAGGAGGGCTTTAGAATCTGATTTTTTAACTTCTAAATACGCAAGATGTGGAATTTCTAAATAAATATCCAAGGGTGTATCGATGATACGCAATGCATCGTGTGCCTGTAGATATTTGATAAGTTCGTGTGTGTCGTGAAAATTTTGCATACATGCCCCCAAAATTTTTGGAGGCATTGTAACAAAGCGACCTTAAAAATGCAAACCTAACAAAACTTGCACATTATGCATTGCAAAACTTGTGTTTGTGCCAACAATATCTGGATTTTGGTATGTGTATTGAAGGCTCACTGCAAGAGGGATAAGTGCTGGTTTTAGTTTGATACCCACATTATATGATGTCGTATCGCTAAAGATTTTGCTAAATGTTGATTGATTTATCCCAATATAAGGCGTAAGACGTAATACAACTAAACCAAAATTATGACCAAGTGAAGCCCCTATCTGTGTATTGGTGTAAGCACTATTCCCATTTGCTTTCTCATAGGAATCCCATTTCACTTGAGGAGCCACTACCCAACCAAATGCACCAAGCCATACACGCGCGTATGCACCATAATTCATTGGTGTGTAATTATCCCATTTGCTAGACACAACTTTTCCAGCACTAACACCAATTTCTGGGCTTATCTCAAAACTTGCAATTTCCACTGCAGAAGCCAAACTAGCACTTAAACCTAATGCTAAAAATAACTTTTTCATAACATAAACTCCTCTAAACCTAAGATCTTCACCGATGAAATTTGTGGTGAAAGTTCGCAATAATAGCACAAAAGTAATAAAAAGCAACATATCCCTTAAGAATACCTAGTAATTGAGTGAGATTGTATAGAAATTTGGCTACAATAAAGACAAAAGCAAGGAGGGTAAGATGACAATTCAAGATAGCAAAATGTATTTTAACCGCGAATTATCGTGGCTTCGCTTTAATACGCGTGTGCTCAATGAAGCAACAAATCCGCGTATGCCACTTTTGGAGCAACTCAAATTTGTAGCAATTTATGGCACAAATCTTGATGAATTTTATATGATACGCGTGGCTGGATTAAAGCGCCTATATGCAAGTGGCATTACCGAAACAGCGGCTGATAAACTCACTCCCTTACAACAACTAACAAGCATACGAGAATACCTCCATGCAGAGCAAGACACGCTAGAGAAAATATTTCATACCATAAAAGATGCGCTAAGCAAAGAAAATCTTCACATTAAACAAGTCAAAGATTTAAGCGCGCAAGAGAAAAAACTCCTAAAAGAATATTTTCTCACCCAACTTTATCCAGTTATTGTCCCTGTGCTTGTGGATTCTACGCATCCATTCCCACACCTTAATAACCTCTCATTTGCTATAGCGCTCAAATTTAAATCCCAAGATGATGCGTTGCGTTATGGCATTATCCGAATTCCTCGCATTTTGCCACGATTTTTTGAAATCCAAAGCGGCGTATTTGTGCCTGTGGAGGATATAGTCGGTGAATTTGCACAAGAATTTTTTAATGATTACAAGATTCTTAGCTATACACCTTTTAGGATAACACGAAATGCGGATATGGAAATCGAGGAGGAGGAAGCTGATGACTTTTTCCAAATTATGAGTGAGGGGATTAAAACGCGCCGAAAGGGTGAAATCGTGCGTTTAGAGATTGGCGATAATGATGCGGATTTGATAACATTTGTTAATGCCAATATTAAGGTGGATTCACAAGATATTTATGTGTATAAAACAACATATTTACTCAATCTTAGTGGTTTGTGGCAAATCGTGGTAAGTAAGGATTTTGCCCACCTCACACTACCACCAATAAATCCAAAGATTTTACCACCACTAGAAAGCAGCACCGATATTTTTACCACGCTAAACAATAACGACACACTCTTATTTCACCCGTATGAGAGTTTTGATTCTGTGGTGAATTTTATTCAAAGCGCAGCAAAAGATCCTGATGTTGTGAGTATTCGTATGACACTCTATCGCGTGGGCAAAAATTCACCCATTGTGCAGGCTCTCATCGAGGCAGCCGAAAACAACAAGCAAGTCACTGCGCTTGTCGAACTTAAAGCACGTTTTGATGAAGAAAACAATCTCCATTGGGCTAAAAGTCTAGAATCTGCGGGGGCGCATGTGATTTATGGGATTCCAGGATTAAAAGTCCATGCAAAAATCGCGCTTGTCATAAAGCGTGTCAATAACGCCCTTAAAGAATATGTCCATCTTAGCACAGGTAACTACAATCCAGGGACTGCCAAAATCTATACCGACCTTTCTTTGCTCACAAGTAATACAGACATCGCCAACGATGCTCTAAAGCTTTTCCATGCACTCTCCACAGGCAATGCTTACAAAACCGAGCTTAGCAAACTAAAAATAGCTCCTACACAAATAAAAACCGAATTGCTTCGTCTCATTGATAATGAACGCCAAAATGGCGAACAAGGGCGAATCATAATGAAAGCTAATGCCTTTGTTGATGTGGATATTATCCGAGAACTTTATAGAGCCTCACAAGCAGGGGTAAAAATTGATCTTATCGTGCGTGGGATATGTTGCCTAAGACCTAAGGTAAAAGGCGTGAGCGAGAATATCCGTGTCATTTCTATTGTGGGTAAATACCTAGAACACGCTAGAATCTATTATTTCAAAAATGCGCCAACGCCTATTTATTTTGCTTCAGCAGACATTATGCCGCGTAACCTTGAACGCAGGATAGAGATTCTCACGCCTGCTATTAATGAAAAAATTGCGCATAAATTGCTTGAGATCATCACTATCCAACTAAAAGATAATCTCCAAGCCCACGAGCTTCAAAGCAATGGTGAATATACAAAACTCACCCCAACGCAAGATCCTATTAATGCGCAGGAAGTTTTTGAAGAAATGACAAATATGCTATACAAAAATGAAAGAAGTGTCAAAGCCCTAAAGCTTATTAAGCGTATGATGGGCGAGAGTTAGCAAAAGAGTTAAGAATAAACAAAAGATAAAAAGCTAAGAATTAAAATTCTAAAAACAAACAAAAGAGAGCAAGGCAGAATCTACAAATACACAACGCCTTGTCTCTAAAATTTAGGATTTCTATCAATAAGCTTTATGTAGCGAGGTTGTATTCAAGCACTACAACAAATTTTTGATTGTGTTGTAATCGTGGGAAATTCTTTGAGGCATCTTTGATAGCTTTAATTGAATTTTCATTAAATGCTTCATATTGTGAGGGTTGCACCACATTGATGTTATCCACTTTACCATCTGTATAAACATCAAATTCCACCGTTACTTTGCCCTCAATACCGCGTTTGCGTAGCATAAATGGGTGTTCTTGTTTTTGGGTGATCGCACTTTGAATCTTGTCATACAACTCATTATATTCTCCGTTATTTTTAGCAGTGCGCTGCACAACGTCGCCGGAATTTTGCTCATTGGCTTGTTTAGCATTTATAGATTCTGAAGTCTGCTCCACAACTTCTTGGGGCACTGGATTATGGGCTTTTTGTGCCAAAGGTTTTGGTTGTTGCTTTTTTTGAATCTTGCTTGGTTTTGGGGTAGGCTTTGGTTGGGTATCTTGTTGGCTAGGAGTTTGTATCGTAGCAAGCGCGAGTGTGATAGTATCGATACCATTTTGGGCAACTTGTGTAGGCTGGAATTTTTCAAGGATTAGATACACAAACAGTACATGCAACAACAAGGACGCAAAAAAGCCTATCTTACTTGGAGTGAGAATCTTATCGTTGTTGTGATGTGGCAATACTAACATTTTCATGTCCTTTCTCCTTTAGTATATCTGCAACTTGCACAAATATATCAAACTTAGAATCCTTATCAATTTCAAGCTTTAATAAGACCTTGGAATCTAGCGCAAAAATCTTATCCCTAAGCGTGGGTATATCCACGGGCATATTTTCAAAAAAGATATTCCCTTCTTTATCGATACTAAGCAAACTTGTGGGCGCATCGCTTGGCATTGATTGTTGATTGGAGTTTGGCAATTCCACTTTGATTTGCCCTTGTGCGATAAAAGTCGAAACGCTTAGCACAATTGCGAGCAATACAAGCATCACATCAATAAGCGGAATCACATTTAAGCCATCTTTTTTAGGAAGCCTCATTGCGCATTATCTCCATTATGCGTATGCTTGGTTTTTGTGCAAAAAACTTGGAATCTATTGAGATACACATCAACCTTACGCAAAAAAACATTATAAATAATAAGCGTAGGAATAGCAACCAAAAGCCCTAATGCAGTCGCTTTAAGCGCAGTAGAAAGCCCTATCATAATACTTTTGGCATCAAGCCCACCACTCACACCCATATCATAAAAGGTAATCATAATCCCCACAACCGTGCCCAAAAGTCCGATATAAGGGGCATTGGAATAGATAATATAGAGCGCTGTAAGATTTTTACTCAATGCTTCTTCTAGCTCTTCTTTTGTCGCGTAATGCTCGATTTTGAGTTTGGCATAAAATAGAGTGCGCTCAATACTCAACCACACAACTAAAAAGCTCATAAGCCCCAAAATAGCAAAGATAATATGATCGATGTATTCCTTGAGTAGCTCCATAGCCTTACACACTCCTTATGATAATGACTTCCATAATCCCTACGAATTAGGCGGAATTTTATAAGAATAATTCTTAAAATAAGTTTAGTAATCCCTAATCCGTGTGCAAGGGCTGTGGGAGCTTTGTTATTAAATCTCAAGGTGCTTTAGCTATGGGCAAGATTTTCGTGCAATATCTCTAACAATCTATTGTATCTCTATATATCACTCATTGCCAAGAGGCACAAATTTTATACTTTTTTGATTTTTGCACTATAATTACGCTTTTTATTATAGGAATTTATATGCAAGAATTCATCGCAAACCTTGATATATACATGCTTTTGTTACTATTTTTTGCGGCTTTTGTGGCGGGTTTTGTCGACTCGATTGCAGGAGGTGGTGGCATGATTACAATCCCAGCACTTTTACTTGCTGGAATATCACCCTTGCAAGCCTTAGCAACAAACAAACTTCAAAGCTCTTTTGGGAGTTTTTCGGCAACTTTGCAGTTTTACAAAAAGGGATATATTAATATAAAATCTAAAATTCCTTTTGCAGCTACTGCTTTCTGTTTTGCAGCAATAGGCACAACGGCTGTGCAATTTCTTCAGGCAGATTTTCTCTCAAAAATCCTACCTTTTTTGATTCTCATCTTTGGATTATATTTTTTATTTTCGCCAAGCATTAAAGAAGCAAAACAAACAAAAAAATTTAATCCTGTATATTTAAGTCTCACAATCGCTGCTGTTGGTTTTTATGATGGATTTTTCGGACCTGGGACAGGATCATTTTTTATGCTTGCATTGATTGTGATTGGTGGTTTTGGAATTACGCAAAGCTTGGGTGAAGCAAAACTTTATAATTTCTCTACAAATCTCGCGTCGTTGATCTTTTTTGCAATTGGTGGGCATATGCTTTGGGGCGTTGGACTTCTCATGGCTTTGGGACAATTCATTGGAGCAAATCTTGGATCTAAAATGGCAATCCGCTATGGGATTTATATCATAAAACCCCTTGTTGTCGTAGTTTCTTTTTTAATGGCAGCAAAACTTTTGTATGATCAGCTTTATGGAATATTATAACAATCTATCTACAAGCAAAAGCTCATAACATTCTCTTTGTTTGCAGCCAATCTGTGTCATAACACAAGTACAATTCCTATTCATATTTGGCATTACATATGCACTATGAGATTTGTCATATAAGAGTTATAATTGTGTTGCGACAAACCTTCTAATCCTATTTTGTATTAAAAGATCCAACACAAAAACCACTTTAGACAATGTTTGGCTTTGTGTGGATTGTAGCAAAGAAATCCTTATGGATTTTAGAAGTGCTCTTAGGATTATTGTTTGGCACTAAAGTATCGCATAAACCACAATCGCACTTTCTTTGGAAATCCATAGATTCTAGGAAAGTGGTAGCAGAATCTATATTTTTTATCCATAAATGGGTAAAATGTTTTTAAGTCGGATTTATTAAATCGTAATTCTTTTGTGTAGCCATATTTTTGTAATCCTCGTAGTGTTTCTTTGAGAAAAAAGGAAGCCCAATACCATAGGTAATCCCTCTGTATTTCATGTTGTGCGTCATGACTAAGCTCATAAAATCGTTTTGTGAGTATAAAATAACTATATACTCCATCACAGAATCTAACTTTTGTTTTTGTATTCATAATGGAACCTTGCCTTGACACACGATAATGATATATCGGAGTGTCTGCAATATATGCACGTTGTGTAAGTGTTAGGAGGTAGCTAATAAACAAATTATCCTCGTGATAGATGTATGGCTCAAACATATGTGTTGTATGAAATAAAAAATCACATTGATACACAAAAAGCCAGACCGAATATACGCAAATATGTGGATATTGCTGCAAGATATCTGCGTAATTGAATGTTTTATTTTCATCGCTTGTTGGGAAAAAGATTGCATCGCGCAATGTTGTATCATGATATGCTCTATTGCAAATAATTGTATCAAGAGATGGGTTACTAGAAATAATTGTGGCAAGACATTGCAATCCATCAAGCTCTATATAATCATCAGAATCTACAAAAACTATATACCTATTATCCCCCCCCCTTATTGATAATAAGTCATTTTTGATATATGCTAATCCAGCATTTCTTGCCATTGATAATCCTGCATTTTGTTGTGTGATAAGCACAAAGCGTGAATCTTTATCACAATACTCTTGTGCGATTTGCCCACTTAAGTCTGTGCTACCATCATTAATTAAAATTGCTTTAAAGTGTGTGTATGTTTGATTGATAAGAGAATCTAAGCATTGGTGTAAATATGCTTGGACATTATAGATTGGCACGATGATATAAAAGAAGGGATTCATTATATGCTCCTTAAGCCATTTTGGCAGTATTTTGCTTGTGTTTGGATTGTATCAAGATAGATTTGATGATTAGATTCTAGCATATCCCGCGCGTTTTCTTCATGATAGAGATGATATGCTATCCCTGCAAATTTTAAACGCCTCAAAACTCCGCCATTAAATAAAAATCGTGCCACAAACTCGCTATCCTCGCGTCCCCACCCAATAAAATCTTGATTAAATCCGTTGATAGCCTCACAATCGCGTTTATAAAAGCTCATATTACACCCACGAATACCCTTGATAAAGTCCTTTTTGGCAAAAAATTTAGAATCTACTTTTGAGTTTTGATACACACATTGTGCTAGGATTTTGCAAGATTTTGCTTTGAATCCTCCATGCCCAAAGGCATATGCGTATGCGTCGTTTTGATTCTGTTGTTTGTTTTGGAGGATTGTTTGTGAGGTATGAGAATCCAAAATCACACGCGAGCCTTGCAAAAAAACTTTTGGTTTGGCAAAGGCTATGTGATCGCGCACAAACGATGGATGCACAATCATATCTCCATCGATGATAATGATGTATTCACCTTGTGCTGCATTGATTGCGCGATTGCGGATTTGACTTAAACGAAAGCCCCTATCTTCCTGCCAAATATGCCTAAGCACACAAGGAAAGGTGTGCGCATAAGATTGTATCAGTTCTCTTGTATCCTCTTTGCTTCCGTCATCTGCGACAAGCACTTCAGTAGGCAATGTGTGTAGATGCTTTATAGAATCTAGCACTAAAGCTAGGCGTTCTTTTTGGTTATAGGTAGTAACAATAAGCGAAACGCTACGCGGTGGGGTTATTTGGTTTTCATAAAGTTTCATGTATTTAAAAAACACGCCAAGCGCGTTACACACAGAAATAATAAAGCCTCTATATCCATACAAAAATCCTTTTTTTAGCACATAGTTTCTTACAAAACTCCAACTTCCGCGCATGATAGCCTTAAGCGGACTTGCACTTTTGTGTGTGTGTTGCTCTGCCCACAGGCTAGAGTAGCGTTGCAGCTTTTCAAGCAAATGCGTGATATCTCTAAACGCATAATGTGTAAGTCCAGAATCTAGCTTGATAAGTCGCGCGTCTTTTGGCACGATGATACTTTCATGCACGACATTATCATTAAAACGCGTATATTCTTTGTGAAAGATTCGTGTTACAAAATCAGGATACCACCCACAAGCCTTTATCCATTTGCCATTATAGAGATTTTTGCGTGGTAGCGCAAAGAGTGTATTTGGTGTGGGCAGATTGTCTTTGGAAAAAAGCTGCCTAAGAAGTGCCAATGTGCTAGATTCTAAGACTTCATCAGAATCTATGCTAAAAATCCACGCATTGCTTGTGTGGCTTAGGGCAAGATTTTTTAATGCGCCAAATCCGATAAATTCGCTTGTGTAGATTTTTAGATTCTGATATGAGGCTTGAAAATCTTGCGCTATTTGTAGTGTAGTATCACTGCTACCATTATCAAGAAGAATAATCTCATCAAAGCTTTGCAAAGAATCTAAACATTCTTTTAGTGTGGCTTGGGCATTTTTGACAAGAATCGTAACACTAATAGGAAGTTTTGGTTGTGTCATAGAAGTGCCTTTATATATGGTGCTTTTTAAAGATTTTATCATAAGTTTTCTTAGTATTACTAAGCAGAGTCTTCTTGGTGGTGTCGTATAACTTTGTGTAAAAATGAAAATACACACCGCTAAGTTTAAGGCATTTATGGTTTTTTATAGAGCTTTTTTGGTTAGAATGAGAAGTTATATTCTAGTTTGAAGGAGCGAGATATGAAAAAGATATTAGCCTTATTGATGAGCGTTGGTATCGTAGGGTTTTTTGTAGCGTGTGGAGATTCTAAAACAGAATCTAATAATGGCGAGAAAGTATATACGATTAAGTTTGCACATGTGGTAAGTGCAGGCAGCCCAAAGGGTAAAGCAGCAGATTTGTTTGCTAAGAGAGCAGAGGAGCTAAGTAATGGCAAGATTAAAGTTGAAGTATTCCCTTCTGCACAGCTTGTTGATGATGACAAAGTATTTCAAGAGCTTAAGCGTAACAATATCCAAATGGCAGCACCAAGCTTTTCGAAATTTACCCCTATTGTGAAAGAATTTAATCTTTGGGATGTGCCATTTATTTTCCGCGACAATGAGCATTTGCATAATGTGATGGATGGTGAAGTAGGGCAGATTCTCAAAGACAAAATAGCTCAAAAAGGGTTTATTGCACTAGATTATTGGGATGCTGGGTTTAAGCAATTTAGCACAAACAAAAATCCTATTATTTTGCCAAGCGATGCCAAGGGGCAAAAAATCCGCATTATGAGCTCTAAAGTGCTTGAAGAGCAAATGAAAGCTATTGGTGCAAATCCACAAAATATCAATTTTGGTGAGGTGTATTCGGCATTGCAAACAGGTGTGGTTGATGGTGCAGAAAATCCACTTTCAAATCTCTATAATTCTAGATTCTATGAGGTGCAAAAATCGGTTACTATAACTAACCACGGATATTTGGGGTATCTTGTGGTTGCGAGTGAAAAATTTTGGAATGAGTTGCCAGATGATCTTAAGTCTGTCGTAAAACAAGCGCTTGATGAAGCTACAAAATTTGAGCGTGAAGAAAGTGCGCGTGATGAGGCAGTGCTTTTGGCAAATCTACAAAAATACGCACAAGATAATGCAGATAAACTCACGATTTACACGCTTGATGATGATCAGAAAAAGCAATGGCAAGAAGTGATGGTGGCTATTTATCCGAAGTTTTATGATCTTGTCGGGGAAGATTTGATCAAAAAGACACTTGAGACAAAATAAGGTTTTTGTTTGAAATCGTTTTTACTTTTATTGCAAAAGCCCTTTAAATGGGCACATTTAAGTCCGAGTGTCAATAGAGTTTTTAGGATTTTGGATAGTGTTATTGCAGGTATCAATAAGAATATTGCAGTTTTTGGGCTAGTAGCTGGTGTGCTGATAGTGGCGATTAATGTCTTTACGCGTTTTTTAGCCACTTTTTTCTCTGATATTCATTCGCTAACATGGGGCGAGGAAGTTTCGACATATTGCTTTATTTGGAGTGCACTTTTTGGAGCAGCATATGGATTCCGTAAGGGGGTGCATATATCAGTGATGATTCTTGTTGAGCGTTTTCCGCCTACGTTGGCAAAGACTTGTGTGATTGTTTCATATATTCTTAGCGCGTGTTTTTTGGCGTTTATGGCGTATGCTGGGTATCTTGTGTGTGAGCTTAACTATGAGCTTGGGCGTTATTCAGAGGCATTGCATAATGTGCCTTTGTGGATATTTCTTGTGTGTTTGCCCGCGGCATTTTTGGGTGCGACATATCGCGTGATAGAAAAAATCTATGAGGTGTCGTGGATGGAAGCCAAAGATGTAGTAAAAATCACACAAGAAGAAATTATCCACGATAGTGCGATTAAGGAGTAATATGAGTATTGTAGTTTTGTTTATCGTCCTTTTTGCATTGATCCTTTTTGGTGTGCCTATCGCCGTGTCTTTAGGGATAAGTGCTATGGTAGCGATGATAGCATTCACCTCGCACGATATTACAGGGATTCCAGAAATTTTTATTTCGGCATTTAAGCCTACGCTTATGGCGATTCCGATGTTTATCTTGGCAGGTTCGCTTTTGAGTAAGGGCAGTGCGGCTCAAAGGATTATAGATTTTGCTAAATCAATGGTGGGACATTTGCCCGGTGGTCTGCCAATGAGTGCTATTTTGGCTTGTATTATTTTTGCTGCTGTGAGTGGTAGCTCACCTGCCACGGTGGTAGCGATTGGTTCGGTGATGTTTTTGGCAATCCAACAAGCAGGATACCCCAAATCTTATGCCGTGGGAGCTATCACAAGTGCAGGGAGTTTGGGGATTTTGATCCCACCTTCTGTGGTGATGATTGTCTATGGAGTAACGGCAAGCGGACTTAGCGGACTTGATGGCAAAGAAATTGTTGTGTCTATCGAAGCTTTATTTAAGGCTGGGATTGTGCCTGGTATTTTGATTGGCGTTATGATGATGATTTGGACTTACATAGGAGCAAAACGCTTAGGACACAAAGCCACAAAACCCGAGCCCCTAAGTGTGCGCATAAAGCACTTTATGAGAGCTTTTTGGGCATTGCTTATTATTGTTGTTGTGATTGGTGGGATTTATGGAGGAATCTTTACAGCCACAGAAGCTGCCGCAATAGCAGCGGTGTATGCGTTTATTATTTCTGTCTTTGTGTATAGGGATTTGAAGCTAAAAGATTTATATAGCGTGTGCTTAGATGCGGCGATTACTACTGCTATGATTTTTGCTATCATTGGATCAGCAGTTGTATTTGCGCATTTTCTCACAAGTGAGCGCATACCACATCATATCGCCGAATATCTTATCTCTCAAAATATGAGTTGGTGGGTGTTTCTTATCGTGGTTAATATCTTGCTTTTTATTATGGGGCAGTTTATGGAGCCTAGTTCGGTTGTGATGATTATGACTCCGCTTTTGTTACCTATTGCTGTGTCTTTGGGGATTGATCCTGTGCATTTTGGAATCATTATGGTGATTAATATGGAAATAGGTATGATAACCCCACCTGTGGGGCTTAATCTCTTTGTTGCAAGTTCGCTTACAGGCATGGACCTTAAGAATGTTGTTGTTTCTATCCTGCCTTGGCTTGGGGTTATGGTCTTTGGACTTGCGCTTGTCGCCTATGTCCCACAAATTTCCTTGTGTCTAGTGGATTAAAAAATCGTATAGATAAATGGTGCTATCGCACTTCCTTGTGATAGCACTATAAGCACCCCTAGAAATACCATCACTAAAATCACAGGAAAAAGCCAAAATTTCTTTCTTGTTTTTAAAAATTGCCAAAGTTCTTTAATAATATTCATTATATCACTCCTAAAATTGATTTTTCATACTTTGTGGTTGTTGTGTGCGTTGTATAAAATAACTCTGTATTGCCTTGTTTGGCTTTTGGTGTAAAACATCACGCTTAATGAGTCTAAAAAATAATGCTATGGGGGTAAAAATCCCAAAAAATAAAATTGCTAAAATGGTTCGTGAAATCACAAACCCTATCGCTTCGCCTAAAAGAATCCAAAGTCTATAAAAGGGCACAATAACACGCGGTATGCACATAAGCACAATACTTACAATACAAGCAATAATTGCCCATAATCTAGGGGTTGTTTGAGGATCTCTAAAAAGCGGAAATATGGCTAGGAGTATAAAGATTCCTGCCCATATTGCAAGAAATATGCGTAGATCCTTTGTGCTTATTGTATGAGAGTTTGTGGCTTCACAATGCTTCAAGGTTTGTGTATTCGATTGTTGTGGATTTTGTATCATATTGTTAGTATCCCATATTTGTATATGCGGATAATTTCAAAGGTATTACAATCGTAGAATTAGACCAACCTAGCGTTAAGCTTGGTAAAGCAGATAAGGAAAGCGGAGAATCCTATATCAATGCCATAAAAGAAACTTGCAATGCTGAAATTGTGCAATATTTTCACAAAGCAAATATTATCAAATTTTTCAAGCAAGCCAAAGAGTATAGCCATATTCCAGTGGCTCAATATTGCACTTATCCTTGTGTTATCACAGGTAAAGTCAAGCTAGATTCTATAACCTATGATTTTGAACTCAATGAGGGAGGTTATGCTGTGTTAAAAGGGAAAAAATGAGGAGCGATATTTTGGTGATGAAAGGCTATATGGAGAGTGTGGAATCTAAGAAGCAAACATTTTATATACATATTCTTGAAGAATCTGTGTCCAAAAAGCTATATCATCACGAAATATTGCACCTTGCATTATAACTCCTTGTGTATATCTATTTTTGTTGGGATAAAAGTCTCATTATAAACAAAGTTACTAAGTATGGTTTCATTCACAGAATCTTTAGTCCTTATCTCCTTTATAGAATCACTATTTATCACTCTCTCCCCCTTATATACTCTATAGCTATATTCTGCTACTCTTTTGAGTTGGATTATAAAATCTCTTTGGCTATTAGTTGTTTCTCCCACCTGTTGATATGCTATATTGTTTTGTGGATTTTGGTATTTCAGCTTTGTTTGTGTAAGTTTCTTGTTGATAAGGTTTTGGAAATTTGTTTGTGTTTGTTGTGTTGTATGTGTGTTTTGAGATTGTATATTGTCTATATATGAATGAACTTTGATATGAGCTTCTTTATAGATTTGTGTAGATTCGTTTTCTTGTGCATGAGCAAAATAAGATAAGTTATAGGTATAAAGATTATTTCTTATCATATCCTTAAAATGCTTTTGTGCTACATCCTCATTCTTTGTATATGCTCCTATGTTCTTGTAAGATAATGTTTGGTTATGAATATACAATAACGCATCACTATGTTGCAATGATTGTATAATAGAATCTAGCTTAGATTCTAGATTGTTGGATATATATTTTTGATTGATGTATTCTAAATTAGCTTTTATATTTTGTAATGTTTCTAGTAATGGAGTATGCAAAGAATCTAGTAATATGATAAAAGATGTATTTAACTTAAGTAATGTAAAAAGATATGATGGGTTGTATATCAAAGATGAACTCAGTAGTAATGTAGTGTATGGATATGCTATAAAATATGGCACAGATTCTGCATGTATAGAATGCTTTATTGCTTCATTATTTGCAAGACTAGATTCTATCACACTAGAATCTTTATGATTATTCCATACATATGATAAACCTAAGCTTCCTGCTATACTCACCAAACCCAAATTCATAAATGTTTTGAGAGCCTCTCTTCGCTCTATATTGTGTATGTGTAAGTTATATGTTGTTTGTTTCATTCTTCATCCTCTGCTATAAGTTTATTCAGTGATTCTTCATCCATTTCTTTTCCATATCCATCTAAACCCTTAGTAAAATCAATCTTTAAGTCAAGCACTTCTTTAGGAAAGATATAAGGACGAGCAGATGGCAGTCCATAGGTGAGGTTGGAGTAGATTTTTTGAGCAAGAATCTGTCTAGCACTAATATTTTTAAATATCATCAAGTCATTACCCACGGACACCAACATTTCCCACATTCTTAGATAATACTCTTTAATACTCTCTGGTGTAGAATCTCTATCTCTTGGATCTTTAATGGTGATTCTATAATAATTCCACCCTTTCACAAGACGAGAAAGACCAGGTTGCATAATCGATCCTCCATAGGCTGCTGCTACAGTATATCCTCCTAAATCAATGATAAGCTCAGGGCTAAATTTCTCATCAAAGTAGGGATCTAGCCCATTGATTAGGTCTTTAGATCTGTTTGTCATATATGTTTCTAGGAGTTTTAGTGTGAGTGGAGATTTTCTCATCATTCTTATGCCATACTTATAATTATCCATTAGCGTCATAAGAGCATCAAGATTTCCTAAAGCAATTGAGCAACGCAAACATGCATTATAGGGAATAAGAGCATATTTTAAAGATTCATTTGTGGTCCCACTAGGTGCATAATTAAGTGCTGCAAGATAGAATGCTAATGGACTTTGGTATTTAATAGCTGCTGCAAGATAGAGTTCGGCTGCAAAGCAACTTTTTTGTAGACTTTCCCTTTGTGCCTCCTCATCTATAGCCTCCCATACAACACACTCTAGTGCATGGTTATAACACTCTCTTGCTTCTTCTCTTACTAGTCCTAAACTATAAGGTGTTAGTTCTGTGTGAAATAATCTCTCATTATCACTACTCCACTTATAGAGTTGATAATACATATAGCTCATCTCTGGTATCTTTTTATTTAGCAAATCTTTTGTAATTTTTACACATTCAAGTATTTCTTTTTTGCTTTCATCTCCTCCTTTGAGAGAAGCTTTTTTAAAAAGTAATGTAGAGAGTTTTACTCCTGCTTTGATGTATTGTTCTTTATAGGCTATCCTTAGATTCTGTAATATTTCTTGTTGAATCTTAGAATCTAGTAAATTAAAATCTGTATTGCTATGTTTCTCTAAAAGCTTATTAGCTTTAGTATAAGTCTTTTTAGCCATATCACTTATTCTCTCACTATATGTATAGGGTTCATAATCTACATTAACATAAGGAAAGAGGGTTGATTGTAATTCAGATTTTCTTACTATCATTTTTCTTTGTTCTTTAAGGCTTAGCTTTATAAAAGCCTCTTTTTCTTCTTTGCTCCATTTGATACCATTACCATTTGGAGATGGGCGATAGGATTTGAGGATGTGGAGGGTTGAATCCCAAAAATATTGTTGAAGACTCTCTTTGCTAGAAATATTTATTCGCATTTCTTCTAATTCTTTTAAAATCTCTTCCCATAAGTTCACTTCTTCTAGCTCAAATATCACACCTTGCATTATAACTCCTTGTGTATATCTATTTTTGTTGGGATAAAAGTCTCATTATAAACAAAGTTACTAAGTATGGTTTCATTCACAGAATCTTTAGTCCTTATCTCCTTTATAGAATCACTATTTATCACTCTCTCCCCCTTATATACTCTATAGCTATATTCTGCTACTCTTTTGAGTTGGATTATAAAATCTCTTCTGAGACGTTTTGTAACTTGACTTTGATAATCTCATAGATATTTGCCTGTGGCATTGAAGTATTCTTATTATATGGTGAAAATTTATGACATCAAGGTATTATACAATAATGTAGCATTGTAGTAAAACATTTGGTCAAAACAAGCAGTTTTATATTTATGTTGGCAGGTTGGAAAGAGAATGTAAGGTTTCAAAAGCAGAAATCTTTCAGAGTTTGTGTGGATCACTCATGTAAAAAAATTGCTACTTTGAAACTTATATCATTTTTTCTATGCAAAAACCTTAATAAAAATTTAAAAAATAAACCCAAAGTGACACTCATAAAATGTCGATTGTAGCGATATATAATGACATTTTCTTTTAATAAAATTTTGAGTTCCAGAAAGCCCCCAACTCAAAACTCTCAATCATAACTCTATCCTTTCATATACTGTATGAAACTTATGATTTTTCCACCACAAAAACTGTCAAGAATAACCCACTTGGTGCGAATATGCTAAATATGATTGTTTTGTCTCTATGCAAAATTTGTGAAGTTTTATTTGTTTGGTGGAGTGTAGGGGGTTCGAACCCCTGACCTCAACGCTGCCAGCGTTGCGCTCTCCCAACTGAGCTAACACCCCAAACAAAAGGTGATTATAACCATAAAGACTTTAAAGACATATTAAGGGTTTGGATTGCATTGTGCATAGTGTTTGGCATATGTTTCTTGCATGAGAGATTCTAGTTTTTCATACCATTGCGGATCGTTAAAATCTGGCGTAAAAGCTTCAAGTATAACCATACGCGCCTTATTTGTGTGTGAGGAAATGGGTGATGTGTCATACATTTTGCGTGTGTTGATAAGCAAGATAGGCTGAATCTTTAAGTTAAGTTTTTGGGCGAGAATCTTTGCTCCGGGCTTGAATGGGAGTAGTTTTTCATTGCCTCTGCCTCTCGTGCCTTCTGGGAATATAACAATAGGGCGATTTTGGGCTAGTTTTTCTTTGGCTTGTTTGAGGAGAAAAATAATGCCATTTTTATCTTCTCTATCTATCAAGATCATTTCAGGTAGGGTAAGTGCAAGTCCATAGAGTGGAATCTCGCCTAATTGTTTTTTTGCCACCCAACAAATATTGCTTGGGTGGAAGCCCTCCAAAAACATAATATCATTGACGCTTTGGTGATTTAATACAATAAGTTGCGCGCTTGTGTCAAATTCTCCTATGCAATCCATATGAAAGCCATTGAGAGTGTAAAAATAACGGCATTGTAATCGGGCTTTTCTCCCATTTTGATGATGGCGTGTCCAATAGATTTGTAAAATGATTATTGGAAGATAGAGGGCAATAAGCGCTGTGGCGAAAAGACCTTTAATTTTTGCTAACATATTCACTCCTTACCCAACCAATTTGAGAATCTCCTATAAGCACTTTATATAATAATACGCTTTGCCCTTGGAGATCCATTTTTCGCTCTCCTACAATTTGTATGGGTATATCAGATTCTACTACGCGCACAATTGTTGAGCCTTTCATTGGTAATATGCTCACCGATGCCCCAGCTTTAAGTGTGCCATAGCTATTGCTAAATGCAAGGCTATAGATTAAAATCCCACACAACAATGCCACAATAAACAAAAAGATCTTATAGCGTTTCCAAAGAAATAGCCCCAAAAAGAGGATAATCAATATACCAATAATCACAAGCTTAAAAAATGCGTAACTTGCCTTGGGATTGAGATCGCTTTGTGTGCTTACAAGCTCGGAATTTACCACAACAATAGGGATATTCACATTTTCAAAGCGACGCACATCGGGATTAAAATATTCAAATGAAAGCTCACGCAAACTTTTTGGGACTATCACATAATACACCCCATACATACCGCCGTTGCGTTGGCTTAGCTCTTCAAAGCCTTGCGTTTCAAAGCCTTTGATATTCATATCTTTTAGGTTTTGGGATTGCATTTCAAATTCAAAGACTATGATGTTGTGCAATTCATCATAGCTTTGGCTTTTGTTTCGTAAGAGTTTGAAGTCTTTGCCCAAAACTCCTGCGTATTGGGCATTGCTTCCCAAATCAATCACATTAAGCGCGATAGAATCTACGCGCACTTGCTCTTCATAGCTTCCATCTGCGGATAGGGCTACTACATTGAGTGCAGGTATTGTTGCAGATGAGGCTTTTAGCTTGAAAACATAGGTAGTTTGTAGATGTTGAGAATCTACATTTTTCCAAGTCGCATTTTTGTTTTTGAGCTCAACTTTGTCTTTGGGGCTTTTTTCAAAATTGCTTCCCTTGAGACTTGCACCGGCAAAAAGTGAAGCCTCATATACTATGGAGACTTCTTGTCCAACATAAAATGTCTGATCTTGGAGGGTTTGAGTGGTGCTAAGGGCTTTTGCATAAACAATTTTTGGAGATGTCGTGAGTTCTTGGTCTGCTTGTGTGTCTGTGGCTACAATAATGCCTGTGACAAAACAAAAGCTTAGTAAGGCTTTAGAAAATAATCGCGTCATTTACCTTCCTAATGTTTTTAATGTTGCAATGCTGTGTGATAAAGACTTGCAAGCATCTCCAAGCCATCAACTCCACCCAAGAGATTCTCTATCGCGCGCTCTGGGTGGGGCATAAGCCCAAAGACATTTTTTTGTTCATTGCAGATTCCTGCTATATCTGCCACAGAGCCATTTGGATTATCAACATATGTAAGCAGAATCTGATCGTTTTTTTGTAATGCACGCAAAGACTGCTCATCAATGAAATAGCAACCATCGGCATGTGCGATTGGTAGAGAAATGACACTTTCTTTTTTGTAATGAGATAAAAATGCGTTGTTGGTATTTTTTACACAAAGTTTTTGGTTTTGGCTAATAAAATGTAGTGAATTATTGCGTTTGAGCACTCCGGGTAGAAGTCTTGCTTCGCATAGAATCTGAAAGCCATTACAGATTCCAAGCACATAGCCACCTTGCATAGCAAACTCACGCACTGCCTGCATGATAGGAGAAAATCTTGCTATAGCCCCACTCCGCAAATAATCTCCATAGCTAAAGCCACCAGGCACAATGACTAGTTTTGTATCTTTGGGTAATACCTGCTCTTGATGCCATACGATTGTATAGGGTGCTCCTATACATTTGTAGGCATACGCCATATCCATTTCACAATTTGTCCCAGGAAATTGAAGTATTGCGACGCTCATTTATTTTCTCATCACTTCAAAGTCTTCTATAACCGTGTTTGCCAAGAGTTCTTGACACATTTTTTCTACTTGTGCAATCGCATACGATTCATCTTGAGAATCTATGTCTAGCACGATTTCTTTAGCCATTTTGACACTTTTTACATCACTAAAATTATGAGCCAAAAGCGCGTGATGAATGGCTTTAGCCTGTGGATCTAAGACACCATTTTTTAAAGTAATGAGGGCTTTTATTTCCATATATAATCCTTACTTTTGCAAAATTCGTTTTAAAACTTCCTCATACGCTACTTTTACGCTACCGAGATTTTGACGGAATCTATCTTTATCAAGTTTGTCATTTGTATCTTTATCCCAGAATCTACAACTATCAGGGCTAATCTCATCGGCAAGTAAAATATTACCCTCGCTGTCTTTGCCAAATTCAAGCTTGAAGTCAATAAGGCGGAGGTTGCGTGTGATGAAAAATTCACTTAGTATTTGATTAATCTTGCGTGCTTGTGTGCGCAAAAAATCTAGCTCTGTTGTGTCTTGTGTGATACCTAAAATCTTGCAATGCTCATCATTGATGATAGGATCACCAAGCGCATCGTCTTTGTAATAAAACTCTACAAGGGCAAAAGGCAAGATTTTTCCATCTTCTATGCCTAGACGCTTTGTTAGCGAACCTGTGGCGACATTGCGCACTACAACTTCTATAGGAATAATTTGCACTTTTTTGCAAAGCATATGTGTAGAATCTAGCTTTTTGATGAAATGTGTTTGTATGCCATTTTGGATTAAAAGTTCAAAAATCGCGGTGCTAATCTCACAATTAAGCGCACCCTTGCCTTGTTCAGAACCTTTTTTTTCAGCGTTAAATGCGGTTAAATCATCTTTAAATTCTACAAGCACCTCTTGAGGATTGTTTGTAAGAAAAAGTTTCTTGCCCTTACCCTCATAAAGCATTTGTTGTGTGTCCATAATGTGCTCCTTTTGGTTATGTTATTGTTTTGGTTTAAAGATATTCCAAGCTTTGAGAATATCTATTGCGGTTTTAAGCTGAATATCTTTGTATATGTCTTCTTGTGTGAAGTTTGCATTTTTTGTTGTATTTTTAGAATCTAGTGGTGCTTTTTCTTGGATTTTTTCTAATTCACCTTTTAAATGTCGCTTGAGATCGGCTTCTTTGAGCGAGAAATTATTGTCATTTTCTGGCACATTGCCCGGATATACGACGACATCTGGTTGGATTCCAACAGCTTGAATCGTTCTGCCACTTGGGAGATAATATTTTGCGATTGTGAGTTTTATACCCTCATCATTATCAAGTTTGATAACCATTTGCACACTACCTTTGCCAAATGTTTGCTCACCTACAAGCACCGCTCTTTTGTGATCTTGCAATGCTCCTGCGACAATCTCACTAGCACTTGCACTTCCACCATTGACAAGCACAACAAGTGGCACATCAGCATAAGGCGCACTACCATTGGCTTTAAACTCTATGTTTTCACCTTTATTGCGCCCTTTTTGTGAGACAATAACGCCATTTTTGATAAAGAGTTTTGAGAGATCTACGGCTTGATCGAGCAAACCTCCGGGATTAGAGCGTAAATCTAGCACAATGCCATCAACTTTGCCTAGTGATTTTAAGCCATTTTTCACTTCAAGGGTTACATTTTTATCAAATGAATTGACGCGCACATAGGCAAAATTTGTATCATCAATACCGCGCACCTTGACAGATTCTACGCGAATAATATCTCTTGTAAGCTGGACGACTATAGGTTTTGGCTCACCACTTCTTACAAGCGTAAGTTCAAGTTTTGTTTTTGGCTTACCACGCATAAGATTCACTGCATCATCAATACTCATATTTAGTGTGGTTTCATTATTGATTTTTAGGATTACATCACCGCTTTTTATACCTGCTTTGAATGCTGGAGTATCATCAATAGGGGCGATGACGGTTAGGGCTCCATCTTTCATACCAAGTGTGATACCTATCCCGCCAAATTCTCCCTCAGTTTGTGATCGTAAATCATCAAATTTTTTCTTATCGAGGTAGGCAGAATGTGCATCAAGGTTGCTTAAAAGCCCATCTATGGCTTTATTAATAATTTCATCGATTTGCACTTCATCAACATAGTTTTCTTCTATGACATTGATAACTTTGCGTAGTTTTTTATGTGCATCAAGTCTATTTTGCTCTTTATTATCCGCGCCAAATACAATCCCAAATCCAAGCACACAGCACACACAAAGCAATAGTATTTTTTGGTATTTCATCTAATCCCCACCTCTATGTTTGTTTTGTAACCTAAAGATTTTAAAAATTTAGACTTCGGATTCTACCAAAAATTCTCTATTTTTCAGTAAATACTCATTTTTTTGCTATAATCCAAAAACATAGCACATTTCAAATAAGGAATAATATGAAAGATAGAATAAAGAGTTTGGGTGCGGATAAACAGCGCTATATCACAGGTGCCTTGCTTGTTGTGGCACTTGCATTGATTTTGTTGCTTAATAGCACATTGCTTATTTGGTTTGTATTGGGTGCGCTTTTTGTGATTGCGCTTAGAGAATCTCTAGCTTTTTATTCTTTAGAATCTGCGTGGCATTTTTATGCGTGGAGCGTGTTATTGTGGATTAGCGTGTATTTTACCAAAACCCCTTTGTATAATGGCTTGTGTGTGCTTATCGTGTATGCTTCTTATATTGCATATAACAAAAAACTTCCTTTAAAAGTGTTGCTACCCTTTTTGTATCCTACCTTACCATTTTTGTGTATTTGGTCTGTGTATGAGTCATTTGGTAGATTGGGGCTTATTTGTCTTATCGTGGTAGTAGCTTGCACCGATATAGGGGCATATTTTGGTGGGAGACTTTTTGGCAAAACCCCATTTTCACCCACATCACCAAAGAAAACTATCGAGGGTGTCATCATAGGGGTTGCTTGTGGCACTGCTTTAGGCTCTGTATTGTGTCTTGGTATCACACATAGCTTTTTTGTAGCGGTGTTGGTAGCATTTTGTATCGCGCTTAGTTCTGTTTTTGGGGATTTGTTTGAGAGCTATCTCAAGCGTGAAGTAAATCTCAAGGATAGTGGCTCGATTTTTCCCGGTCATGGTGGTGTGCTAGATAGAGTTGATGCATTATTGTTTGGTGCTGTTATAATGCTTTTTGCACTTTCTGCTTTACCGCTTTATAGCGAAATATATTTTTCATAAACATTGCTTTTAGTCTATGATTCTTTTAGGTAGCACTGGTTCTATTGGGACAAATACCCTTAAGGTCGCAAATGCCTTTGGGCTTCCTATAGAATCTCTTAGCGCAGGTAAGAATATTGCACTTTTTAATACACAAATTCATCAATATCGCCCAAAAAATATCTGCATAGCGGATATAAATGACGCAACAAAGCTTGATATGGCATATATCAAGGCGCAGAATATACGCGTTTTCTTTGGTGAAGAGGGGCTTTTGGATATGATCAAAGCTTCTCAAAGCACACTTGCGGTTAATGCCTTGGTGGGTTATGCTGGGCTTGCTCCAAGTCTTGTGATTAAGCAATGTGGCAAAAAACTTGCCCTTGCAAACAAAGAAAGTCTTGTGAATGCTGGGTGGCTTTTTGCTGATTATCCAATTACGCCTATTGATAGTGAGCATTTTGGATTGTGGTATCTGCATACTGCGCGAGCAATATATAGGCTTTGTATTACTGCTAGTGGTGGGGCATTGCGTGATATGCCATTAGACAAACTGCCTTTTGCCACACCCGCTGAAGCACTTAAGCACCCAAATTGGTCTATGGGGCAAAAAATTACAATAGATAGCGCAACAATGGTAAATAAGCTTTTTGAGGTTTTGGAAGCATATTGGCTGTTTGGCATACAACATATTGACGCATATATCGAGGAGTGCTCCGCAATACACGCACTTGTGGAGTTTGTAGATGGATCTATCACCGCACATATTTCTCACGCTGATATGCAACTTCCCATAGCCTATGCGCTTGATGAGCAAAAGGCAAAGTCTATGCGCCTTATCCCACGCTTTGATATGAGTGCGCTTACAAATATACATCTTAAACCCATAGATTCTAAACGCTATCCTGTATGGGATCTCAAATCAACACTTTTAGCGTATCCAAAGCTTGGTATTGTGCTAAATGCTAGTAATGAAATCGCGGTGGGTGCATTTTTGGATTCACGCATTGATTTTGGGAGTATTAGCGCGTGTATTTTGGAAAGTATGCGATATTTTGATAGTATCAAGACACACGCACTTACAGATATTCAAGACATTCGGGCTTTAGATTCTGAAGTGCGCGCCTTTAGTGCATCGTGGCTTCATACCACGCACTCATAAGACATTACACTAAAAAAGAGCATTATCCATTTCTTGTGGTTTTGGTAGATTCATAAGTTTAAGGATTGTTGGAGCGATATTATTTAGCCCACCCTCTTTTGCCACTTCTTTGACATTTTCATCAAGCACAAAAGCCCATACATCACCTACGGTATGGTTTGTTAGTGTGTTGCCTTGTGAATCTTTCATTTCCTCGCAATTACCATGATCACTTGTAATCACAACCGCATAACCCAATTTTTTTGCAGATTCAATAATCCTGCCTAATTGTGTATCAACTGCTTCTACAGCCTTGATAGCGGCTTGAAAATTCCCAGTGTGTCCTACCATATCCCCATTTGCAAAATTAACCACAACAAAATCATAACCTTCTTGCATAGCTTCAAGCACGGCATCACCCACCGCTTCTGCGCTCATTTGTGGTTGTAAATCATATGTCGTAACCTTTGGTGAAGGGATAAGCACACGCTTTTCGCTCTCAAACTCTTCCTCACGCCCACCATTTAAAAAGAATGTAACATGCGCATATTTTTCTGTCTCTGCGGTGTGAAATTGCCTTAGCGATGCGTTTGAGATTACTTCGGCTAGAGTGTTTTGGACCTTGTCTTTGGGGAACATAATAGGAAACTCAAAACTACTATCGTATTCACACATTGTTGCAATATGGAGTTTTGGCACGCGTTTTCGCACAAATCCATCAAATGATGTATTGCCAATCGCATCAACAATTTGCCTTGCTCTATCTGATCGGAAATTGACAAAGATAAATCCATCATTATCGTGCATACCCTGATATGGAGCAAAACTCACAGGCGGAATAAATTCATCAAAAATTTCTTGTTTGTATTGGGATTGGATATATTCTTGTGGTGTTTTGGTCGTTGTATTATCCGCACACACAATGGCATTATATGCAGATTCTATACGATCCCAGCGTTTATCTCTATCCATTGCATAGAATCTCCCACTAAGTGTGGCAATGTGAATATTTGGATACGCATTAATGGCATGTTGCACTTTATTAAGATATTCTAAGGCACTTTGAGGCAAAACATCTCGCCCATCGGTAATAAGATGAAGCCATACGCGTTTATTTTTTGTCGCACAGATAGTAGCAAGACCTAGTAAGTGCGAGAGATGAGAATGCACACCGCCATCGCTCATAAGCCCACATAGATGTATATCTTCACATGAATCTGCGACATGCAAAAACGCTTTGTTGTGTTGTATCTCACCATTTTCTAAGGCAAGTGATATTTTGACAAGATCTTGATAAAGCACACGCCCAGATCCTATGCACATATGCCCCACTTCAGAATTACCCATTTGTTCTTCTGGCAATCCTACACTTAGTCCATATGTATGAATCATTGCATAAGGGACATTTTCAAAGAGATAATCATAAGTAGGTTTTTTGGCGTGATAAAAGGCATTATATGTAGTATGTTGGCTATAGCCAATACCATCTGTGATAACTAAAACAGCTTTTTTATGCATACTTGCTCCTTAAGAGAGGTAAAGTTTGTTGGTAAGGATTTTAGTCTAAAAACATTAAAATTTAGCCTAGTTTTACAAAATTAGAGATACAATCCCTGCTTTATTTTGTGTAAGTTTATGGGGGTGGATATGCTATATTGGCTGTGGAGCACGACACATATTAATTTGTTTCAATATATCACATTTCGTGCAGGTGTAAGTTTTTTTCTCGCTTTTATTCTAAGTATCGCAATATTTCCCTATTTTATCCGTTGGGCAAAAGCCAAAAAAGCCAATCAGCCTATCTCGCATTTTGTCCCCCACGAGGAGAAAAAAAATACCCCAACTATGGGTGGCGTAGTATTTGTATTTTGCACCCTTGTTGCGACATTTTTGTGTGCAGATATGACAAACTCATATATTATATTGGGCATTGTTGGGCTTGTGGGCTTTAGTCTCATTGGTGCAAGAGATGATTTTATGAAAATCTCGGCTAACTCCAATGCCGGTATGAGTGCCAAAGTCAAAATGCTTTTGCTTGTTGTGCTATCGTGTTGCATTGCCTTATGTCTTGCAAATCTTGGACATACTGGGAATTTTTATCTCCCTTTTATGAAAGAGCCACTTTTTGATATGAATGCTTTTGCAAATATCCGCATAGATTCTATACATATCCCTATTGTGAGTATTGTGTTTTGGATGCTTGTATTTGTGGCAAGTGCAAATGCTGTCAATATTACCGATGGACTTGATGGTTTGGCGACTGCACCAAGTATATTTGCGCTCTTTAGTCTTTCTGTATTTGTGTATATTGGCGGACACATTGGGTTATCATCATATTTGTATTGGCCTAAAGTCATTCATAGCGGAGAGCTTATTGTGATGAGTTGTGCGCTTATAGGTGCGCTTTTTGGCTTTTTGTGGTATAACTGCCACCCCGCACAAGTGTTTATGGGAGATAGTGGCAGTCTAGCGCTTGGCGGATTTATCGCATATATGGCAATTATTTCACATAATGAAATTTTGCTTATACTCATTGGCATTGTGTTTGTGTTTGAAACACTTTCTGTAATGCTCCAAATTGGGAGTTATAAATACAGACAAAAGCGGATTTTTCTTATGGCGCCTATACATCATCACTTTGAGAAAAAGGGTTGGGCGGAGAATAAAATTATTGTGCGTTTTTGGATTGTTGCCTTGCTAGCAAATCTCATTGCGCTTCTTACACTTAAACTTAGGTAGATTCTATGATACGTATTTTTGGTTATGGCGTTACAACAAAGCCTCTTGTGCGATTTTTGAATTCTCTTGGGATACGCGTTGCAATTTATGATGATACATTTGAGGGCACACGCAGTGATGAATTTGGCAATACTTTGTTAGATTCTGCACTTTTTAGCGATGATGGCGCACCTACGCCTATTGTGAATCTTACACAAGATTCATTACAAACATGTGATATATCTATCATCTCACCAGGTATTCCACCTACGCATATGCTTGTGCATAAGGCTCGTAATCTTATTGGTGAATATGATTTTTTTTATTTTTTATTGCAGCATTGGCAGATTCCACCAAAAAGCGTGTGGATTAGTGGCACTAATGGCAAGACAACCACTACACAGATGACAACCACACTCTTAGAATCTTTTGGCGCAAAAAGTGGCGGCAACATAGGCACTCCGCTAAGTGAGCTGTATGTCAGTCATACACCACTTTGGATTTTAGAAACAAGTTCTTTTAGTCTGCATTATGCTACGCACGCCACGCCAGATGTGTATGCACTTTTACCAGTGCGAGAGGATCATATCACTTGGCATGGAAGTTTTGAGGCATATGTGGCAGATAAACTTAGTGTGCTAGGGCGTATGCGTGAGGATACAAGCGCTATTTTGCCTTTTGAGCTTGCAGAGCACCCTGTATCTAGGGCATTTAAGGGTAGGGCGTATTTTTATAAAGATTCACAAGATTTGGCATCGCAGCTTGGGATAGAGATTACATCTGTGCATATCAAAGAACCATTTTTGCTTGATGGTCTCATTGCGCTTGGGATTGCCAAGATTTTGTATGGTGTGTGTGATATAGAGGCGCTTAATGCCTTTAAGATTGGTGCGCACAGGATAGAAGAGTTTAGAGATTCACAAAATTATTTATGGGTTGATGATAGCAAGGGCACTAATGTCGATGCTACTATTGAAGCAGTGCGTCGGTATCAGGATAAGCATATATGGCTTATTTTGGGAGGCGATGATAAGGGTGCGGATTTACGCCCACTTTTTAGATTCATGCAAGGTAAATCTATTAGTATTTTTGCCATTGGTAGCAATGCCTCTAGGCTTTTAGAATTAAGTATGGAATATGGCATATCTTGTGAAGTTTGCAATACGCTTGATGTAGCGGTGGAGGCAATCAAAAAAGCACGATATGCTAAAGATTCTTATAAAGAATGTGACGTTGCCTTGCTTTCCCCAGCTGCTGCGAGCCTTGATCAATTTAGCTCTTACAAGGAGCGCGGAGATGTATTTAAACAATATGCTCTAACTTTAAGATAAGGAGTTTTCATGAAGCATAAAAAACAAACAACCTTAACAACTATCAATAAATTGCGCTCTTTGCTTACAAGGCGTGATAAAATAATTTTACTTGGATTGTTTTTTGCCACGATTGCGTATTCTGTGATTGAAACCTTTAGTGTTAGTATTATTATGCCTTTTATTAGCTTTGCGAGTAACCCTAATCTCATTACCAGTCACTCTATTTCTCATGGGATTTATACATTTTTTGGATTTAAGGATACTTTTGAGTTTATGATTGCCTTTAGCGTGGCACTTATTGTTTTTTATATTTTTAGAATGCTCTATAGCATTGCATTTACATACGCACAAAATCGCTTTGCATATAAAAAATTTCATTTTTTTGCATATCGATTATTTAGTAAGGCAGTAGAGATTAATTATGATGATTTTGTTAAACGCAAGCTTGATAGAGTCCGTGCTAATATTGCTCAAGAATCCTCAAGAGCTTCTATGTATGTGCAAAGTCTTTTGCAAATGTTTGGGGAGTTTTTTACCATTGGTATTTTGTATGTTTTGCTACTTATCACAAGTTGGAAAATGACCTTAGCACTCACCATTATTGTGGGATTGCAAGTGTTTTTAGTGATAAAGATCTTAGGTAAAAAGATTGAAATAATGGGACAGGTACGTAGCGCCATGAATACAAGGTTTAATGAGATTATTTCTAAAACCTTTGGAAATTTTAAGATTATTAAATTAAAAGGCAACCAAAAACAAGTTTTTGAAGAATTTGAAGAAGCAAGTATGAAGCGCACAAATGCAGAGATCCTCACTCAAACTATACTCACCACTCCACGCTTTTTACTTGAATCTCTAGGGTTTAGCATACTTATTGGCTGTGTGGCATATATCCTTGTAGCCTATAGAGATGTTGATGCAGTGTTGCCTATTATCTCGATGTATGCTCTTGCCTTATATAGAATCTTACCTGCTGTAAGTAGAATATTGTCGACATATAATCTCATGGGGTATTGTGCACATTCTGTAGCACTTGTGTATGAAGATTTGTTATATCATACAGATTATGAGGATAACGAGCCTTGTGCATTTGAAAAAAGCATTGAGCTTAAGGGCGTTACCTTTGGTTATGAGCCAAACAAAGCAATTTTGCGCGATTTTAGTCTTACAATACACAAAGGCGATAAGATTGCCTTTTGTGGCGAAAGCGGTGCTGGTAAAAGCACATTGGTAGATCTTATCATTGGGATTTATAAACCACAACAAGGTATGATTTATATCGATGGTAAGGAGCTAAACAACCATAATCTCCGATCTTGGCGTAAGAAAATTGGCTATATTCCCCAAACTATTTATCTATTTGATGGTAGTGTGGCAGAAAATGTGGCATTTGGAAGTGAGATGAATGAAGATCGCGTGATAGAGGCATGTAAAAAGGCAAATATTTATGAATTTTTACAAGAACATGGTGGGATTTATACGCGTGTAGGTGAAGGTGGTTTGTTACTAAGTGGTGGGCAAAAGCAACGCATAGGCATTGCGCGTGCTATTTATGATAATCCTGAAATTTTGGTGCTTGATGAAGCTACAAGTGCGCTAGATACGGCAACAGAAGAAAAGATTATGGATGAGATTTATGATGTGGCGCAAAATAAAACATTGCTTGTTATTGCGCATAGGCTTAATACTATCGAGCGGTGTGAACGCAGAGTTGAGATTATTAAACAAAAATAATTACTTATATAATACGCATATCACTAGCGGAAAACTTCCGCTAGGTTTTTAGAGGTTATGGTAAATCGATTTTACTTACCTTTTTATCTACCATTCTTGGTATCCAAAGGCTCACTCCATCGCTATACATATCCGCAGGTCCGCCCATAGATTCTATTTTAATAGTGCTTACTTGCCCTTTAGAATCTATGCGATAAATAACGCCTTGGAGATCTGTGCCCCAATCACTCACAAGCAAATCACCATTTTTAGCTACTGCGACGCCATCAAGCGCACCTAGTGGTTTTGTGATTGCACGCACTTTTTTGCTTTTAAGATCAATGCTTACAACACTTCCTTGTTGTTTGCCTGCTGGATCATACCCTACTACAATAAGCGCTTTTTTCTTAGGATCAAGCAAAAGCCCATTTGGTCCGGCATATTGAGAATCTAGCTTAGCAAAAGTTTGGTATTGTTTTTTGGCAAGATTAAATTGATGAATGATGCCTGTGCCAGTGTCGCTTACTAGAAGTGTATTGTTATCAAGCACTACGATATCATTCAAAAATACCGCGCCATCTACAGGAATATTTAGCACTTCTTTTTTGCTTTTAAGATCAAAGCCTTTGAGTGTATCAATATCCACGACATACAATGTGTCATTAATCACATTCATACCTTTTGGGGCATTAAGATTTGTGATCCATTTGAGTTCTACAACATTACCATTCTTATCAAGCTTAGAGATAAAGCCATCATTGTCTTTTGCCATTGGCTCAAGTTTTTCACCGATGTTGCTTACATATACTTCATCTTTATTGACAAAGACACTTTCTGGATGTGAGAATCCATCGATATGTTGAGGTTGTGCAGCATTTGCACTCATAGTAAGCCCACTTGAAACAATCCCTGCAAGCACGAAGCTTTTAAGTGATTTTGTTATCATATATTATCCTTTGTGTATAGATTCTCAATTCATAGAGATTTTAGAGATTCTCTATGATTTGAGTTGGGCATAATTATAAATAAAAAGCGTGTTATTAAGGTAATACTTTTCTTACAAAAAATACAAGTTTTTTGATTTTTTAAAATTTAGAATCTTATAAGGTTAACTTATGTTTTATTTATTGTTTTCATATTATAATCCCACAAATGTTTACAAAGGTAAAACACGCGTTAATGGCTTATTGTAAAACCAAAAACCCTCCAAAGAACACATACAAGGATTACTATGAAAGTTATAAAATTGTCTTTTGTGCTATTTTTGTTGATTATTGTTAGTGCTTGTTCTGATTCAAACAATACAAGTATCAAAGTAGGTAGTGAAGGTGCGTATAAACCATTTTCCTATGTAGGCAAAGATGGAGAAATGATGGGTTATGATGTCGATGTCCTTAGAATCTTGCAAGAGATCGATTCAAATTTGGATTTTGAGTTTAAAAATGCACCTTGGAATGCTCTGTTTTTGGGGTTAGATTCTGGGAGATTTGATTTGTTAGCCAATCAAATTATAAAAACACAAGAGAGAGAAGAGAAATATCTTTTTACAACACAAAGTTATTTTGTGAGCACTTCGCAATTTGTAGCAAGGTCTGATGATGAGACTATCAAAAGTGTAGCAGATTTATCAGGTAAGGTGGCTGGTTGTGTTGTAGGTTCAGCACATACAAAAATACTGGAAGATTGGAATGCTAAAAATGGCAATATCCTAGAGATACGCTATTACAAGGATTTAATCCCACTATTGCAAGATTTGGTCAATAAAAGAATTGATGTGCATCTAAATGATCCTGCCTCCATTGCTGATATTATCAAAGAACAGAATCTAAGCTTAAAAGTGCTTGATGAACGTATTTCACAAAGCCCTGTATATTTGGTTTTTAGAAAAGAAGATTCTGCAAAGGCATTGATTACAAAGATAGATTCAGCAATCCTTCAAGCCAAAGAATCAGGCAAATTAAGCGAACTTTCTATGAAATACTTTGGGGTAGATCAAAGCAAATAATGCAACTTTTTGATTTTAGCTATGCCTTTAGTGCTCTTCCTACTTTGCTTAAAGGTGTCCCAATCTCTCTAGTCATTGCCGTTGTTGGGTTTTGTGTTGGTGCCTTATTGGGATTAGTTTTAAGCTTAGTAAGGATTTATAAAATCCCTATTATTTTCCAACTTGCTACGATATATATTTCTTTTTTTAGGGGCATTCCTGTTTTGGTGCAGATTTTTTTGGCATATTATGGGATACCATTAGTGTTTAGATATTTGAATTATGCATATGGCTTTAATATTGATATTTCAGGCATTGATGCCATATATTTTATGTATCTTGTGTATTCTTTATATTGTTCGGCTTATTTGAGTGAGATTTTTAGAAGTGCAATTCTAAGCATTGACAAAGGACAGCTAGAGGCTGCTTATAGTGTTGGCATGAATACCACACAAGCTTTACTCATTATCATTTTGCCACAAAGTATGCTTGTCGCCCTGCCAAATATTTTAAATTTTTTCATCATACTCATCAAAGAAACCTCGCTTGTTTTTGCTGCTTCTGTTCCAGAAATAATGGGAATAGCGACATTAGAAGCCGATAGAAGTTCTAAATTTTTAGAAGTCTATATTATGGCGGCACTCATTTATTGGGTTATTAGTATTGCGTTAGAAAAAGGGTTTGCAATGTTTGAGAAAAAACTTCATTCTTATAAAAAGATTGTGGGCAAAGCATGATAACAATACAACACCTATCTAAAAGTTTTCATAATCACATGGTTTTAAAAGATATTGCATTACATATACAAAAAAATAAAACCTATGTTATCTTGGGTCCAAGTGGATCTGGTAAAAGCACACTTTTACGATGTATGAATCTCCTTGAATATGCCGATAGTGGGATTATGAATGTAGATGGCGTAGAAATTGATTTTTCTTCCAAGCTAAAAAGGCGAGAATTAATGCAGATTCGCAAAAGCACGGGAATGGTTTTTCAAAATTATAATCTTTTTGCCAACAAAACCGCACTACAAAATATCACCCAATCCCTTATCACGGTGTATAAATATAACAAAAAAGAAGCTCAAGATATTGCTTATACATATTTAGAAATGGTTGGACTAAAAGACAAGGCAAATCATTATCCAAGTATGCTAAGTGGAGGACAACAGCAACGCATAGGTATAGCTAGGGCTTTGGCGTTTAATCCCAAGGTTATGCTTTTTGATGAGCCAACTTCTGCGCTTGATCCAGAGCTTGTCAATGAAGTGTTGCATGTCATAAAAATGATCAAAGATAAAACAATGATTTTGGTAACCCATGAATTAAACTTTGCAAGAAAAATAGCAGATAGAATCTTATTTATGGCTGATGGAGAAATTTTGGAAAACACAACACCCCAAGAGTTTTTTACCAAGCCCCAAACACAAAGAGCCAAGCAGTTTTTAGAGAAATTTACAAAAATGGATTGTGAGTATGTCATCTAAAGTATTGTATGAGAATCTTATAGCCAATAAGTATGACAAACAAGATTCTAAAGAGCATACAGAAAGTTATATAGCAATTGGTTGCCAAACTCGCTTAGTATAGATTCTGGGTGGAATTGCACGCCAAAGACATTGTATGTATTATGCTCAATTCCCATTATAACTCCATCTTCACTCACAGCATTAACGCGCAATGGCGCAATAACATCATCGACTATGAGTGAATGGTATCTAGTCGCCAAAAAATCTTGCTTCATATGTGCATAGATTTTGCTATGAGGATCGAATCTAATGCGGCTAACCTTTCCGTGCATAGGCATTTTGGCTTCTCGCACATTAGCGCCAAAGTAATGCCCAATACATTGATGTCCCAAGCAGATTCCAAGAATATTTTTTGTTTTGTAAAAAGATTTTATAACTTGCAAGGATATTCCGGCATTCTTTGGATTGCTAGGTCCAGGAGAAAGTATGATGTGATGAAAATTCATCTTTGATAGTGAGCATATATCTATCTCATCATTTTTAAACACAAGCGGTGTGCAACCAAGATCCCTTAAGTAATGGACTATATTGTATGTAAATGAATCATAATTATCTATGAGAATAGGAGAATTGTTATTGTCTTTCAAGCTCCACCTCTACCATACCGCGAACAGAATTGATACAAAAAATCTTATCCGCCTCCAAGAGATCTTGCACATAAAGTGTTTGTTCAATGCATTGTTTGTTTGCAACCAATACACTGCGCAAGATTCCATTTAGCACTCCACTATGCAATGGTGGCGTGTATAATATCCCATTTTTTTCAATCACTACATTACTTCGAGATCCCTCTGTGATTTCATTGCGTTCATTGAGAAATATTTCATCATAAAGTTCATTGCGCTCAATTTTTGTTTTTGTGGCGTCATACCAAGGGCGAATAGTTGTTTTGTGGTATAAGAATCTTTCTTGAGAATGCACCGCGTGTTGCGCGATACAAACTTTGTTGTTTTGATGTTCTCTAAAATCATGTATAGCAATCTTATAACTACCATCTTTATACAAAAGCACTCTTATAATGCCATTTTCTATTTTGGGAAAAGCAATTTCTTTGTATGCAAAACCCAAGTGTGATGCAGAATTTCGCAATCTCTCTAAATGCTCTTGTAGATACAAAATCTTACCATTTAGCACGCGCATTGTCTCTATGAGTTGATACTCTAGTGTCAAAAACTTTGCCTTTAGCAAAACTTCCTGCCACTCATCAAAAGGATTAGAATCCCAAGTTATCCCACCACCACTTTTATAACACCATTGATTATTTTTGTGATCTTTTTGCAAGATTCTAATAGGGACACTAAACACCATTTCACTTGGAGACATATATCCGATAGCACCACAATACACGCCTCTATCATGTGTTTCTATGTCATCTATGATGTTCATTGTGCTAAGTTTTGGTGCTCCAGTTACCGAACCACAGGGAAACAAAGCACAAAATATATCAAACAAAGTAATATGTGGCATGAGATGAGCCTGAATCTCTGAAGTCATTTGATGAAGTGTTTTGTGTGTTTCTACGCAAAAGAGTTTTGTTGTCTCTACTTTGTGTGCGATTTTACTCAAATCATTTCTCAAAAGATCGACTATCATCACATTTTCAGCCATATTTTTTGGATCATGTTGTAAAAATTGAATCTTGTGCAAATCATCTTGTGGATTCACGCCTCTAGCAATTGTCCCTTTCATAGGTTTTGCAATAATGACATTATCTTTTTTTTCAAAAAATAATTCTGGTGAAAAGGACGCGATACTTTCATATTTATTTGTGATAAAAGCACTATATGGCGTGGCTTGCATCTGCAACAAATACTCAAACAACCCAAGATCTGTGCCATTGTATCGGACATCAAAATGCATCGTGTAATTCACTTGATAGGTATTGCCTTTGGCTATCTCATTTTTAATATACGAGATTGCAGCACAATATTCCTCATACGAAAGACTAGGCGTAACTTCTATATCCTGTATTAGTGGATTTTTGGGAGGGTTATACATCGAATATGCGTCATAGACTTCAAAATAGAGCAGCGGTTTATGAGAAGAGATATCTTTGCCCAATACAACATCTTTGAGATTGTATCTAAGATACCCAAGGAGATAATATTGTTTTGCATAAGATTCAATCTTTAGCAAGGCTTCTTTAAGATTGCTTGTGTCAAAGATACATATAGTGTCAATAGGATTGCTAAAAGCTTTGTCTTTAAAGATATTCAAAATACACCTTAGTAAAAAAGTAAGAAGCAAGTATCATATGAGAGTGGTACGCCCAAGAGGATTCGAACCTCTGACCTACGGCTTAGAAGGCCGTTGCTCTATCCAGCTGAGCTATGAGCGCATAATCTAATAGTGGTTACCAAAGAAGCATACCAAAATACAAAGGTGGGATTATACTATAAAAACCTTAAAAGAATAGTATAAACTCATCTAGTCGGCGAAAGTTTTGTTTGACAACATATAAGAGTGTTGTAAATATTTTCTATTTATGTAATCGAGATTCCGTGTTATTTGGCTTTGTGTTTCCCAACGCGCACAAGATACAACCCAACCATAGCTAATTCAGCATTGTCTCTTAGTTTTTTAATCTGTTCTTTATTACTCATTATTTGCTCCTTTTGATGTCATATTATTTGTTATTACCTTTCTACACCATAACTCTTCCTCACTCCAATAAAACCCACTCCCCTCATTACCATCTGGAAAATAGCGTCTTGTTTGCCAAGTAGCAAGTATACCCATAGCATTGATATTATGCCTATTTATTTTTGGTTCATTGCTTAAAAGAGCTCCCTCTATTCCCAAACGAGAATTTATTTCTTTGCTTTTTAATGTAGTTCTATATTCAAATACTCCTTTTTTTATAGTTTCCATTATCTTCTGGAATTTTCCAAGTTTTCTTATTCAACTCATCCCAATCTAGCGTATCTAAACTCAAATCAAAATACCTTAGAATCTTATTATACTTCTCTTCGGTATTAGGTAATTCATTAAGCTTACACATATTTCTAAACTGCCAATAACTAGGCTCTAAATAAAATGAATAAGGTGTGTAATAAAAGATAAAGAGAAAAAATAGTATTACTAAAACACTGCCTATGTTATATTAAAGCGAATAAACAAAACCAAAGGAATAATAATAAAAACTACATATAAAGGGATTCCTATAAGATAGATAATCCCAATAAGAAATAAGATTGTAAATTTTTTTAGAATCTTTTTTGTCTTAATAAGATTCTTTTTTCTTTGAAGCCGTTTTTCTATTGCTATCATTATTTATTCCTACGTAGTAATCATTTATTATATCTTTGATTTGCTTTAGTTTGGATTCTGTGCCACGAATGGCTAAAATATAATTCATATAGCCATATTCACTTGTATATTGTATTGCTTTAGATTCTGCATTCTTTTGTTTTCTTTTTTCTCCAAATAAAGTAGCAGAGAATGCACTTTCAGTATTTGGCTGATGAATGAATAAATCATAACGAGAAAAGAATCTTTGTGTTTGGAGTGGGGAGAAGTCGCCTGTAAGCTTTTTGGGATCAATAAGTGTAGTGTGGTTAGAAGTTACATAATCTTTGTAGGTAGAATCTGATATGTCGTGGAGAGTGATTTTTTGTATTTTTTCTATTCCTTTTTGTATGCAAACTTCTTACCTATCAAATCAAAATACCCATAACTTGCCATTGCTAACTCTGCATTGTCTCTTAGTTTTTTAACCTGTTCTTTATTGTTCATCATTTTTCTCTTTTTACATCAGTACACTGCAATATTTCTTGATTCCAATAAAACCCACTCCCTTCATTACCATCTATATAATAGCGGTTAGATTTCCACGACATTGATAAAAACATACTCTTTATATTATAAGAATCTAACCTATATTTTTCTTTGGGAGTTTCACTTGCCATTTTATGTAATGCAATTTTTCCTTCCAATGAATTTTCTTCTTGCTCTTTAAAATATTGATGATAATAAACAACTAGAGTGATATAGTCTATCCCACCCGAATACTTCTTGGTATGTGGAAAGTCATCTATGTCACCTAACTTTTTATCAAAATACCTTAGAATCTTATTATACTTCTCTTCATTATTTGGAAGTTCATTAAGCTTACACATATTTCTAAACTGCCAATAACTAGGCTCTAAATAAAAAGAATATGGTGTGTAATAAAACATAATTAAACCTATGCTTCCAAGAAAGACTAAAAACTTTGAAACACTTTTTGTAGATTTAAAGATGATTGCATATACACACTTAAGAATTAGATAAGAAAGAATAGTAGAAATTGTAATAAGAAGTAATATGTATGCCATAGGTTATCTCCTTAAAATTTTCTATCTTAGGATAGACGATACAAGCTTTGAATCTGCTTGTTATGTTTGTGTATTTGACATCGTATCCAATTTGTATCAAAATGCCCTAACGCTTTATGATACTATGTTTTGTCTAATTTGTATATTTCTCTAGGTTTATAAAACTAGGCTTAAGTCCCGTGTAGAGTATGCACGATACAAAAGGGATTTTGGTTTGAAGTTATAAAAATGCTTGTGTTATTTGATAGAAGATATGGTGTTGATTTTGTATAGGAGTGTGATATCATCGGATTATGCTTTCTAAGGGTGGTACGCTCGGAGGGAGTCGAACCCCCAACCCTCAGATCCGAAGTCTGATGCTCTATCCAATTGAGCTACGAACGCAAATACATATGATTGATGTTTGGAGAGAATGGGGTGGGTGATGGGGCTCGAACCCACGACCCTCAGTGCCACAAACTGATGCTCTAACCAACTGAGCTACGCCCACCATAAGCACAAAAAATGGTCGGGGCGAAAGGATTCGAACCTTCGACCCCTTGGTCCCAAACCAAGTGCGCTAACCAGACTGCGCTACGCCCCGACTAAAAAATAAAACGCGTATTATAGTTTGAGAGACTTTAAAAAAGGCTGAAATCAAGAATACGCGTATAAGCACCCACTTAGTAACAATCGCTAGAATCTAGATTACTTGTGGTGTGCTAGTAAGGTTAGATAGCTGCTATACATTCAATCTCTACAAGAGCATTTTTTGGTAGAGTTTTTACCGCTATTGTGCTTCGTGCAGGTTTGTGATCGCCAAAGTATGTGGCATATACGGCATTCATTGCGCCAAAGTTTTCCATATCTGATAAAAACACACTTGTTTTTATGACTTTTTGGAGTGAGCTTCCTGCTTGTTCTAAAATGGCTTTTAGATTCTCAAATACCTGTGTAGTTTGCGCTTGTATATCACCCTCATTCATTATGCCTTGAGGATTGAGTGCGATTTGACCTGACGTGTAGACAAGTCCATTATGCACGATAGCTTGTGAATATGGTCCTATGGCTTCAGGGGCGTTTGGTGTAAAGATAGCTTGCATAATTTTCCTTTCATGTGAATTGAGTGTGCATTATAGCATAGCGGCACTTGCTTTTTATCTGAAAATCGTTATAATTCAAGGTAACGATAATTATGGAGTGTGGCGTGAAGAAGATATGGTGTTGTATATATGTGATGTGCGGAGTGTTGTGGAGCGATAATTTTATTATAGATTCATATTCTCTCAAAGATTTTGAATTGCTTCTTAAGCCTAATCAAACTTTGATTATAAATCATCAAACAAAAGCATTACTTGGGATTTTAGAAACTCTTGATGATGGCACGATGAAGCGGTTGCCTATTCCAAAAAAATGGCTTAGCAAAAATGAAGATCATGCCTCAAGGCTTAAGACATATTCTGATTATACAGAGACAAAGACTACCATAGGTTCTAGCACTACGACAATTTACCAAAAAAATCAAGACTTTGAATCTAGTGATGTGAGCAATAACCCTACCTCGCAGCCTTCGTATGTCGCGCCAAAAAATTCACCCACACCACAACAATCTCAATCAATAAAACAGCAAAGCCCTTCTCCTACAGCTAAACCTCAATCTACAAATAACAAAATGCAAAATGCTAGAGAATGGGATAAGAAAAAGATTATTTATGAACAAAAAACCGAAGTTATAGACTTGGCGCGTTAGCTAATTCTATGCTTCTTGCATTGCTTGTTTGATACTTTTGGCGTATGCTCCTATGTGCCTTGGAGCGTCCTTGCCATATTGTGCGCAGAGCTTGACAATCGCGCTACCTATGACTACGCCATCGGCATAGCGGCTAATGGTTTTGGCTTGTTCTGGTGTAGAAATACCAAACCCTACAGCTACTGGTATATCACAAATGCTTTTTATAGAATCTACCATAGCTTTAACATCATTGCTGATATTCTCACGCACACCTGTAACGCCATATGAGGACACGCAATATACAAATCCTTTGGCTTCTTGTATGATTTGTGTGAGTCTTTTGGCTGATGTGGGTGCAACAAAAGAGATAAGGTTAATGCCAAACTCATCGCACACCCCCTCAAATTCTTGCTTTTCTTCAAATGGCACATCAGGCAACAAAAGAGCTTGTATGCCTAGAGCGTTGGCTTTTTGCATAAACTTTTTACTTCCATAGGAAAATACTACATTAGCGTATGTCATAAAGGCTAAAGGCACATTGCATTTGCGACGCACACGTGCTACCATATCAAATATTGCATCTGTGCTTACACCATTTTTAAGCGCTTCTTCACTTGCTTTTTGTATGACTGCTCCCTCCGCCACTGGATCTGAAAAAGGGATACCAAGCTCGATAAGATCTGCGCCATTTTCTGCAAGGGCATAGATGATTTCTTCGCTTATGTCTAGGTTTGGATAACCACAAGTAATAAAAGGAATAAATGCTTTATGCGTAAAAATATCATTCATAGATTTTTGCTCCTCTATATCGTGCTATAGCCGCACAATCCTTATCGCCTCTACCAGAGAGATTCACGACTATGATATGGTTTTTGGACATGGTGGGGGCAATTTGTATTGCGTAGGCTAATGCGTGTGCGCTTTCAATAGCTGGGATTATGCCCTCAACTTTTGCAAGATATTCAAATGCCTCTACGGCTTGTATATCTGTGATAGGGACATATGTAGCGCGACCACTATCTCGCAAAAATGCGTGCTCTGGTCCAATGCCTGGATAATCAAGCCCCGCAGATATGCACTCTACGGGTGCGATTTGTCCGTATTGGTCCTGACAAAAATATGATTTCATGCCATGAAAAATGCCTACTTTTCCCACACTAAGTGTTGCAGCACTTTTTGGCGTTGTTATGCCTTCACCCGCGCCCTCACACCCTACAAGCTTTATGTGTGAATCTTCTAGAAAATGATAAAAGGCTCCAATGGCATTAGAACCACCACCCACACAAGCAATAACCATATCTGGCAAGCGTCCCTCAAGATGTAGGATTTGTTCTTTAATCTCTTGTGAAATGATTGCCTGAAAATCACGCACAATGGTAGGAAAAGGGTGGGGACCCATGACAGAACCAAGCACATAATGCGTGTTTGCTATGTTGCGTGTCCATTCTTTGAGCGTTTCAGACACTGCGTCTTTGAGTGTAGCGGTGCCACTTTCTACCGCATTGACTTTAGCGCCTAAGAGATTCATACGATAGACATTGAGTGCTTGGCGTATGGTGTCTTCTTTGCCCATAAAGATTTCACACTCCATACCCAAAAGAGCTGCGGCAGTTGCAGTTGCTACGCCATGTTGTCCTGCGCCTGTTTCGGCGATAAGGCGTGTTTTTCCCATTTGTTTTGCCAATAGGGCTTGTCCTAGTGCATTATTTATTTTATGTGAGCCTGTGTGGTTTAAATCCTCGCGTTTGAGATAGATTTTTGCACCACCTAGATTCTCACTCATTGCCTTAGCAAAATATAATGGCGATGGGCGATTAACATAATCTTGCAATAAAGTTTTTAGTTGCCTCTGGAATGTAGTATCGTGTTTGTAGTGCGTATAGGCTTCTTGTAGCTCAAAGAGCGCTTGCATAAGTATCTCTGGCACAAATGTGCCTCCAAATTCTCCAAAATATGCTTTATTCATGGGCATTTCCTCGTATGGTGTGTATAATGTGTGCCATTTTTTCAAAGTCTTTTATCCCTTGCGATTCTATGCCACTTGAAACATCAATCGCATAAGGCTTGTGTGATATGGCTTGTGCAAGGTTATTTGCATTAATGCCACCTGCCAAAAAATATGGTTTTGTGTTGTGTATTTCATCTAAGAATCTCCAATCAAAACATAAGCCACTACCGCCACTGCTACTATCATAGAGTATATAGTCTGCAAGGGTTGTGGTGTGTATATCGTGTATGTTTTGCACGCGCACTGCTTTGATAATAGGTGCATTGCACAATGCTTTAAGCTCCGCTATGTATTCCTCGCTCTCATTTCCGTGAAGCTGTATGATGTCAATCAATCCTGCTTGGATAATCTCAAGGATTCTCTCTTTTGGGCTATCAACAAAAACCCCCACTACTTGGATAGAATCTACAAGATGTTTTTTGTATTCATAGGCTTGAGAAATGTGTATTTCTCTCTTGCTTGGAGCAAAAACAAAACCTATAAAATCAGGTTGTAGTATGTTGACAAAAGTAATATCTTCTTGCCTAAAAAGCCCACAAGTTTTTATTTTCACTGATGTGTATCCTTGGTGCGTAATTTTGTGAGTGTAGCACCTTTGTCTTGTGTGCTCATAAGTGTTTGTCCTATCAGCACCGCATCAAAACCACAAGATTCTAAGAGACAAATATCATCGGCAGTTTTTATCCCACTCTCACTGACAAGTATGACATCATTTGGCACAAGCTTTGCAAGTTTTGTGCTAGTATGAATATCAACGCTAAAATCTCGCAAATCACGATTATTAATCCCAATAATGCGCGCTTTAGAATCTAATGCAATGCGTAGCTGCTCCTCATCATGCACTTCTGTAAGCACACAAAGCCCTAGAGTATGGGCTATTTCTAAATATTCTTGGATTTGTTGTGGTTGGAGCATTGCTACTATCAAAAGGATAGCACTTGCACCAAGCACTTTGGCTTCATAAATCATATATGAATCTAGTATGAAATCTTTTCGTAATATAGGGATATTTACACATTTTGCTATGTCTTGTAGGTATTTATCATCACCCAAAAAGTGCTTTGGTTCAGTTAAGCACGAGATACAATCCGCTCCAGATTCTTGATAGGTCATAGCAATTTGCACAGGATCAAAGTCTTTAGCGATGATACCTTGCGAAGGCGAGGCTTTTTTGACTTCACAAATAAAGCTCATGCCTTTGTGGGAGAGGGCTTGTTCGAATCTCCCATAGCATGTATCTAGTGCTAAGGCTTGTGCGCGTATATGTTCTAGTGATAGTTGTGCTTTTTTGTGTGCTATGCGATCTTTTGTGTCTTGTGCTATGGTATCAAGGATAGTCATTTGTTACTCTCTGCAATAAAGCGTTCTAATTGTTTGCTTGCCATACCCTCATCAATGAGATTCTCTGCCATTCTTACGCCTTCTTTTATGCTTTGTGCTTTGTTTGCTATATATAATGCAGCTCCAGCATTAAAACACACAGCTTGGCGTTTTGCACCTTTTTGTATGCCATAGAGAATGTCTTTGGTGATTTGTGCATTTTCTTGGGCATCTCCACCTTTTAAATCCTCTTTGTCGCAATATGTATAACCCACATCACTTGGATTTATCTCATACATACTAAATTTGCCATTATCCACTTCACATATTTTTGTGGGCGCACTCATTGAGATTTCATCAAGCTTGTCTTTGCCATACACAACCATACCACGCTTAACTCCCAAATTACACATAACTTTGGCTAATGGCTCTACAAGGCTTTCATCATATACGCCCATAAGCTCCATATTTGCTCCAGCAGGATTACACAATGGTCCCAAAACATTAAAAATTGTCTTTATGCCTAATTCTTTGCGAATTGGCGCTACATATTTCATTGAGATATGATAGTTTTGTGCAAACAAAAAACATATATGAATCTTATGCAAAAGGGCTTGAGATTGTTCAGGCGAAAGAGAAATATTCACGCCCAAAGCCTCTAGCATATCCGCCGCACCACTTTTAGATGAGGCTGCGCGATTGCCATGCTTGGCGACTGATACACCTGCGCTAGAAACTACAAGTGCAGCAGTTGTGGAGATATTAAAGGAATTTGATCCATCGCCACCTGTGCCTACGATTTCTAGCACATCCATATCATGGAGTAATTTTATGCAATGCGCACGCATACTTTTTGCCGAAGCAGTGATTTCCTCGATACTTTCACCTTTGAGTGCTAGGGCAGTGAGATATGCAGACATTTGCACCGCACTTGCTTCACCACGCATAATCTCGTGCATGACTTCTTGGGCTTGTTCAAAGCTAAGATCTTTTCTGTGTGAGAGTTGTATAATGGCTTCTTGTATCATTGCTTACGCTCTTGTTGTATTTTCATCATAGGATTGCTTTTGAATCTCCTCAAACTCTAGCTTGGCAGATTCTAGCATTTCTTGAGCTTTTTGGAGAGTTGCCATACCATTTTTATATAACTCTACGCCTTCTTTGAGATTCACATCGCTTTGTCCCAAACGCGCAATGATGTTTTTGGCATTTTCTATGAGTTCTTCAAAGCTTTGGTTTTCTACATCTTGCATTATGTCTCCTTGCATTTACAGAAAGTCTTGTAGTGCGGTGGCTTGATTAATATCTGTATCCACCATTGCTTCAAGAGCCAAGATTGCCATATTTGCTGCGCTAAGCGTTGTAAAATATGGGATATTGTCTTTTAGAATCTGCGCACGAATAAGGATTGTATCCCCTTTGTGTGATTGCATATCGCTTGTATTTATTGCCATAGCAATATCATTGTTTGTCATTAGATCCGTGATATTTGGGCGTCCTTCAGAGATTTTTAGCACCAATTCAGATTCTATGCCTTCAGCTGCAAATGCTTTATGTGTGCCGCCTGTCGCACAGAGTTGGAATCCTAGCGCAAGAAGTTTTTTAGCAAGCACACATCCAGCTTGTTTGTCTCGTTGGCTTAGTGAAATAAAGACTTTGCCCTTTGTTGGAATGGCGTTTTTACACGCAATCTGTGATTTGGCAAAACTCACACCTACATTTTTAGAGATTCCCATTACTTCGCCAGTGCTTTTCATTTCAGGACCTAGCGACATATCCGCGCCACTTAGTTTGTTAAATGGGAATATAGATTCTTTGATAGCTACAGATTTTAGGGTTTTGTGTTTGAGAATCTCACCTGTGTAATCGACATTATCAAAGCTATCATAATATGCCAACGCTTCTCGTAGATCGCCCTGCCACATTACTCTTGTAGCAACTTTGGCTAATGGAATTCCTGTAGCTTTAGAGACAAAAGGCACGGTGCGTGAGGCTCTAGGATTCACTTCAATGAGATATAGTTCATCTTTATAGATAGCATACTGCACATTCATAAGTCCTATGACACCGAGATTTAGCGCAATTTGGGCTGTGGTAGATTCTATGTTTTGTAGCATACTAGCGCTAAGCCCAAATGGTGGTAGGCAACTTGCGCTATCTCCACTATGAATCCCTGCTTCTTCGATATGCTGCATAATGCCACCAATATACACACTAGTTCCATCGCTAATGCAATCCACATCAAGTTCTAGCGCAGAATCTAAGAATTTATCAATAAGCACTGGTGAATCTTCACTAACTTTGACGGCTTCTTCCATATATGTGCGTAACTCTTCTACGCTATCCACAATCCGCATTGCACGCCCACCAAGCACATAGCTTGGGCGGACAAGCACAGGGAATCCAAGCGCATTGGCAATGCTATATGCTTCATCTTTGGTGCGTGCTATGCCATTTTTTGGTTGCAAGAGATTATGCTTTTCCACAAATGCAGCAAACTTTTCTCTATCTTCGGCTGTATCAATAACTTTGGCACTTGTGCCAATGATATGCGCACCGATGAGGTTTAGAGATTTGGCGAGTTTGAGTGGTGTTTGTCCGCCAAAATGCACAATCACGCCATCGGGTTTTTCTCTCTCAATCACACTGCGCACACATTCAAAGGTAATGGGTTCAAAATACAAGACATCACTTGTGTCATAGTCCGTGCTTACCGTCTCTGGATTGCAGTTATACATAATGCTTTGTATGCCCATATCTTTGAGGGCAAAACTTGCATGCACACAACAATAATCAAACTCAATGCCTTGACCGATTCGGTTTGGTCCACCACCGATGATTAAAACTTTTTTTTGTGCGTTTTGGTCTGGATTGTCTTGTGGGTTAGAATCTACAAAGGATTGTGCGTTAAAAGGCGTTGTGCCATACAAATACGCTGTTTGGGTGCTAAATTCTGCCGCACAAGTATCTACTTCATTGTATTGTAGCTGCACATGTAGTTTTTGTCGCAATGCATATATGTCTTCTTCTCGTAATTCTAAGCCCTCGTTTTTATTGGTGAGGAATGCCAACATTTTATCGCTAAAGCCATATTGCTTAGCAAGTCTTAAAAACTTTGAATCTTGCAAGGATTCAAAAGAGATTTGCTTCTCTAATGCAATAATTTCTGCAATTTGGTGTAAGAAATATGGATCGATTTTGCACCATTCATGAATTTCTTCCACGCTTATATCATTGCGCAATGCCTCTGCAATATACAAAAGTCTATGAGCATTTGGGCGACGCACTTCCCTTTGAATCTCGCTTAGATCATTACTGATTGGATTAAATCCAAAGATTCCTGTCTCTAAGCTACAGAGGGCTTTTTGCAAGGATTCTTTGAAACTCACGCCAATTGCCATAACTTCCCCAATGGATTTCATAGAGGTGGTGAGTGTTGAATCTGCTTGTGGGAATTTTTCAAAGGTAAAGCGTGGAATTTTTGTTACAATATAATCAATGCTAGGTTCAAAACTCGCAGGTGTGCCTGTGATGTCGTTTTTGATTTCATCAAGCGTATAGCCTACCGCAAGCAATGTCGCAACTTTGGCAATTGGATAGCCTGTGGCTTTGGAGGCTAGAGCAGAGCTTCTAGAAACGCGTGGATTCATCTCAATAACCGTCATTCTACCGGTTTTTGGATTGATAGCAAATTGCACATTGCTTCCGCCTGTATCTACTCCAATTTCTCGCAAGATTTTAAAACTTGCATCGCGCATTCGTTGGTATTCTTTGTCTGTGAGTGTAAGAGCAGGGGCGATCGTGATAGAATCTCCCGTATGCACACCCATAGGATCTAAATTTTCTATGCTACACACGATAATGCAATTATCGCTTTTATCGCGTATTACTTCCATTTCAAACTCTTTCCAACCAAGTAGCGATTCTTCAATCAAAATTTCACTAATTGGACTTGTATCTAAGCCATTTTGCGCGAGTGTTTTAAATTCATCAATATTATATGCCACACCACTACCACCACCAGCAAGGGTAAAACTTGCACGAATAATAAGTGGGAATCCTATTTCTTTGGCTGCTTCAAGTGCTTCTTCTATAGTGTAGGCATAGCGAGATTTTGGTAAATCCATACCGATTTTTAGCATTGCTTCTTTGAAAGCTTGTCTATCTTCGCCTTTTTTAATCGCACTAGGATTTGCACCCAAAAATTTTACACCCTCTAGCATACCTTTTTCATACATACTCATCGCGACATTTAGTGCGGTTTGCCCACCCATAGTAGGTAAAATAGCATCAACTTTTTCTTGTTTGATAATATTGGCAATCACTTCTTCGGTAATAGGTTCGATATAGGTGCGATCAGCAAGATTTGGATCAGTCATAATGGTTGCAGGATTAGAGTTTATAAGCACCACGCGATAGCCAAGCTTTTTGAGTGTTTTGGCTGCTTGTGTGCCAGAATAATCAAACTCACACGCTTGTCCAATGACAATGGGTCCTGAACCGATGAGTAAAATAGTATGAATATCTGTGCGTTTTGGCATTGCCTGTCCTTTAAAATCTTTGAGATACGGAAAAATTTGCAAATGTCATATTGTATCTAAAACGCGCTTAAAATGTGATTTACCTAAATCAGGTTATAATGGATTTGCATAAATGACGGGAGCTTGTAAGACAGGCTGAGAGTAAGCTAGAGAGCTTAGACCGAACCGGACCTAGATAATGCTAGCGGCGGGAATGTTTATCTACCTAATTTCTACTTTCTATACTTATGATACTTATTGTAGTATCTCTTGCACCCCGTGTTTATCATTATCTACTTTTAAGGAATGGAATATGAAAACACAAATGGCGTATGCAAAAGAGGGCGTTTTTACTACACAAATGCAAGCTGTAGCACAAAAAGAAGGTGTGAGCGAGGCATTTTTGTTAGAATCTATAGCACAAGGCACGATTATTATTCCTGCCAATTGCAATCATACAAATCTTGATCCACACGGCATAGGTGCAGGGTTACGCACAAAAGTTAATGTGAATCTTGGCGTATCGAATGACTGCGTGGATTACACTGAAGAAATGCAAAAAGTTACACTCTCTCATGATTTTGGCATAGAATCTATAATGGATCTTAGCAATTATGGCAAAACTAGCCATTTTCGCGATGAGCTAATCAAGGTATCTAAGGCAATGATAGGCACAGTCCCTGTGTATGATGCAGTTGGGTTTTTGGAAAAGGATTTAAAAGATATTAATGCTAGAGATTTTATTGATGTCGTATATCATCATGCCAAAAGCGGCGTGGATTTTATGACAATCCATGCGGGGATAAACTCACGCGCTGCATTTATGTTTGAGCAATCCCATAGACTCACAAATATTGTGTCTCGCGGTGGGAGCGTGCTGTATGCGTGGATGAAAATGAAAGAAGCTGAAAATCCGTTTTATGAATATTTTGATGATTTATTAGAGATTTGTGCGCGATTTGATGTAACACTTTCTTTGGGTGATGCATTGCGTCCAGGATCTACGCATGATGCAAGCGATAGTGCGCAACTCGCCGAACTTTTGGAGCTTTCACTCCTTACACAAAGAGCGTGGCAAGCCAATGTGCAAGTGATGATTGAGGGTCCTGGGCATATGTGTATTGATGAAATAGAATCTAATGTCAAGCTACAAAAGCGTGTGTGTAAGGGCGCGCCATTTTATGTATTAGGACCACTTGTGGTAGATATTGGTGCGGGTTATGACCACATTAGCGGTGCGATAGGGGGTGCAGTAGCAGCTGCAGCCGGAGCAGATATGCTTTGTTATGTAACACCCGCAGAACATTTGCGACTTCCTAATCTTGCTGATGTGCGTGATGGGATTGTAGCGACCAAAATTGCTGCGCACGCCGGAGATATTGCCAAATTACCAAAAGAGCGAGATATAGATGATAAGATGAGTATGGCACGCCAAGCAATAGATTGGGGTAAGATGTTTGGGTATGCTATAGATGGCAAAAAAGCCCGCGCAATGTTTAATGAACGCAAACCTGAAGAGTTACATTCTTGTTCGATGTGTGGCAAAATGTGTGCGATGAATACAATGAATACTATCTTAAAAGGTGAGGAGGTAAGCTTAAGCTAAGCTTTGGATTAGCTTGATTATAATGCAGAATCTAAGCTACATAAAGGAGGCATATATGAAGGTTATAAAAAAGATTTTGTTGTGTGTTGGTATGTTGTCGTGTTTGGGTGCTAATGCTGCTGATATAGAAGTGGCAGACGCGTTTGTGCAGGTTGTGCCACACAATAACAAGGCAGCCGCAGCATTTATGCGGATTGAGAACCATACAGACAAAGACATCGCACTTGTTGGTGGAAAAAGTCCAATCTCTGAAAACACAGAGCTTCATACGCATATACATAAAAATGGTATGAAAACAATGGTGCAAGTGCCAGAGATTCTTGTAAAAGCTTATAGTGAGGTAGATTTGGAACCAGGCGGGTATCATGTAATGTTTATTAACCTCATAGAGCCTTTGAAAGAAGGACAGAAGGTTTCTTTTTCTTTGCAATTTAGCAATGGCAATACTATCGAGCTTAAAGATATTGATGTGATAGAAGCAAAAGGACACACAAAGCACGCACATCATTAAGATGTGTTTGCTTTGTGATTAAGGATTGTAAGATAAGAGATTCTCATTGTATGAGAATCTCTGTGAAGCTATGTTAGAGAGAGAGGCGTAAGAAAGCAATAGCGTTGTTTCGTCGTTTGTCAAAATCAAGTGAATTGTTTGCATCCCAATTTCGACCTTTTGTACTTACAAATCCTGCACCGATTTTAAGGTTTGTTTTATCAGCTTTTCCAAGTAGGCGATATTGAGCAACCGCAGAAAGCTCGGAATAGGAACCACCAGCAAAGAGTAGATCAAGTTCTAGGCGAGAATCTGGTTTTAGTCCAGCAAACACATAATATGTGCCAGAGTTTCCACCATAATACAACGGATTACCTGAGCTATATATACCACCACTACTCATACCAATAGATCTATACCCATAGAATCTACTTTTATCATGACCATAGAGTAATGCACCATAATCATTTGTCTTAATGTATCCAGCTCCGATTTTAAAGATTTCATTAAAGACTAATTCTTCATCAACCCAAAGCACAAGTGGGCTTACATCACGATTTCCTACTTGGTATTGTTGCCATAATCCTCGGAGTGTTGTGATAGATTCTACACCATTGCCTTTTACATCAAGCACGATTTTAGCACCTGCACTTAAGACACTTCGCGATCCTGGAGTATTGCTGTGTTGATAATTAGTATCATACATCACAAATGGACTAAATTTAAATACATCATAATCAAAGTCAATACCTCCCATAAACACTTCACCAGCGTGAATATGTTTAAACGCAGAGAATGTGCCAAATGATGCCATATCATAAGCCATTCTGTTGTAATTGCCATTGACACCAAGTTTTGAATTCATCCATAATGCCCAAAAACCAACATTCTTGGATTTTGTGTTGAGAGCTGCACCTTGGATATTACCCCACAACCAATCCATACCAGTGTATTCCTTGCCATCTTGACCATGATAAAAACTACCAACATCAAAACGACCACCAACAATAGAAGTTGATTTGTTGTCAAACTTTAGATACGCATCAGATACATCCCAATTTTGTGGATAGAATTTATCACCCACTGGGACATTACCATAATAGGTCTCATAGAGTGGTAATCCGCCCCAAAAACCTAAACCAAAGCTTACATTAGAAGTAAGTCCTATATCAAGCCCAAGATGTGCAGCTACAGAAGCATAAGATTCTCCTACTTCTTTGCCATTTGGAGTGCTATTTTGGGTGGGCATATTACTAAACCCTTGGGAATAATATCCACCGATAAATCCAAATGGATTGACTTCCGCTGCCATTGCACTTGAACCTAAACTTGCCACCAAAGCAAGTGAAACAGAAAGTTTTTTCATCACTACTCCTTGTTTGTTAGTGTTTAAAATAAATTAATGCAAAAGTATTATCGACTTTTGTATAATAATATTTACTTTAGGTAGAAACTTACATATCAAGGACACACGATGGAAATTTTACATGTTAATCCCTTGGATTCACAAACACTAGAGGAAATTGGGTTAGAGTGGCATACGGATTTGGATAATTCGGCATATATTGCTGATGAAGTCGTATGTATTTCGCAAGATGAGGCAGAGGCATTTTATAATGCAGGCAATGAATTATATGATATGTATGTGGAGGCTGGAGAATATGTTTTGGAGAATAATTTACTCTTTGAGCTTGATATACCGCCAAGTTTGCATGATATGATTAGACAGAGTTGGGAAGAGGACATACATTGGCATTTATACGGGCGATTTGATCTTGCTGGTGGGCTTGATGGCAAACCTATAAAACTTTTGGAATTCAACGCTGATACACCAACAATGCTTTATGAAAGTGCACTCATTCAATGGGCGTTACTAAAGGCAAATGGCTTTGATGAAAATTTACAATTTAATGACATTTCCCAAGCTTTGCGTCAAAACTTTAAGCGTCTTGTTACTTTGAGTTCAGATACAAGCTTTTTTGATGATCTGTATGAGGGTTGGAAAATTCTTTTTTCTAGTATTAGGGGCAATATTGAAGAAGAAATTACTACGCGATTTTTGTGCCAATTAGCCAAAGAAGCAGGATTTGAAAGTGCATATGCACCTATAGATGAAGTGAGCTTTAGTCCGCAAGATGGCGTGATATATGATAATATGCAATATGAATTTTTGTTTAAGCTAATACCTTGGGAATTTATTGCTATTGATGAGCCTGAAATGTTGGCATTAATGCGTGAGATGATGAGCAATAAAAACACAATTTTTCTTAATCCCGCATATACATTGATGTTTCAAAGTAAAAGAATGCTAAAGATTTTGTGGGATCTTTTTCCACGACATCCATTGCTCTTAGAATCTAGCTTTGAGCCACTTGGACGCAAACAAGTAAGTAAGCCATCATTTGGTAGAGAAGGTGAGAATGTAGAGATTTGCGATGCACAAGGCAAGGCAATACATGTAAAAGATGGGATATATGGTGTGCAAAAGCGCGTGTATCAGGAATTTTATGAGCTAAATAGTCATAATGCTTCATATTATCAAGCAAATGTCTTTTTTGCGTATGAATCTTGTGGTTTGGGATTCCGCAAGGGTGGCGATATTTTGGATAATTATGCAAAATTTGTTTCGCATATGATTAACTAAGGCGCGTTATGTCTGGGTCTTTGTCTCATGGAGAGAATCTAGATTCTATGAATCTTGCACCTTTGGAGTATGGAGTAGCGCTTACAGGTTGTATTGGCAGTGGCAAAAGTAGTGTGTCAGCGATACTTAGGGATAAAGGCTATGTTGTTTTGTGTGCTGATGAAATTGCGCATATGATATTGCAAGCAAGTGCTAATGAGGTGATACTCACTTTTGGAGCGGAATTTGTGCGAGAGGGTATCGTGGATAGAAAAGCATTGGGTGCACTTGTTTTTGGCGACAAAAACGCACGCAAGAAGTTAGAATCTCTTTTGCACCCCAAGATTCACCAAGCGATTTTACATACTGCACGAGAACTAGAATCTCAACAAAAATGCTATTTTTTGGATATTCCGTTGTTTTTTGAATCTGGAGGGCGAGAAAAATATCCTGTATGCAAGATTCTTTTGGTATATGCACCAAAAGATCAATGTTTGGAGCGAATTATCGCACGTGATTCTCTAAGCAAAGAATCTGCACAGGCACGCATTGATGCCCAAATGGACATAGAGCAAAAATGCGCAATGAGTGATTATGTGATTAAAAATGTAGGCGACAAAATGGCTTTAAAAGCCCTTGTAGAAGAGGCTTTGGAAAAATTAGAAGATTCTATGCAAATAGGGAAGTAATGATGAGACTTGTAAAATATTGTGCTAATGGGAATGATTTTTTGCTCTATAATGCGTTTGCTGATACGCCAAAGGCAGACTATAGACAATATGCGCAAAAATGGTGCGCAAGACATAGCGGTATAGGAGCTGATGGCTTTGTGGTGCTAACACCAAGCCAAAAAGAGCATATTGCTTATGAATGGATTTTTTTGAATGCTGATGGTAGCATAGCAGAAATGTGTGGTAACGCGAGTCGGTGTGTGGGGAGCTTTGCTTATGTTGAAGGCATAGCACCAAAAGAACATACATTTTTGAGTTTGGCAGGTGAGATTGGGATTGTTGTGGATTCTCAAAATCCACTTTTGGTCGAGAGTATGTTGGGGGAATATACCTTTATACAACAAGTGCAAGAACCTAGCTTGTGGGGTGAGAAATGGTATCTTTTGGATACTGGAGTGCCACATTTGGTATGTCTAACAGATACACAATCTCATATACCAGAATCTAATAGCCCGCACAACACATTTTTACGAGGATTGCGTCAGAAATATAATGCAAATGTGAATATTGCCTATATCCAAGATAGGAAACATATCGTATATGCAACCTATGAGCGTGGTGTGGAAGATATCACTTTAGCGTGTGGCACAGGTGCTGCAGCAGTGATGGCATTGGCATATAGATTTGGATTAGTAGATTCACAAACCACTATCACACCACCGAGCAAAGAGCTTTTGGAAGTGCGTATAGATTCTCGCAATGTCGTATATCTCAAAGGCGCAGTGCAACGCATAGCAGTGTGTGAAGTAGAGGCTTAGGCTGTTTAGTTATAATAACTTTGCGCACTCCCATGCATCAAGTGGAGTGTCTTTATGTAATGCCAATACATCATAATAGTAGATGTGTTTGTTGCTTTTGCGTGTATAATCTAGAATTAAAGAAAGATTTTGGATGTCATCTGAATGCAAGATAACAAGGAGATTTCCAAAGTTATCAAAGATGAGTAATTGTGTATAACCTAAAGAGTTGAGATATGTAAAAATACTTGTGGGATTTTCGTTTTGAGCTTGAAGAAAGAAAAGATCCCATTCAAAAAAGAGTGTGCTTTTGTAAGTTTTTAGGGTATTTTCGGCACTGCGAATGACTTTAAAATCAAAACCATCTGTATCAACTTTGATAAAGTTTGGTTTAAAATTATGTTTGTCAACAAGAAAGTCTAATGTGTGAAAAACAATGCTGTTTTGAGTATCCTCAGAATCTTGGGTTTGCTGGAGTCTAGCACTTCCATCATAACGTGTAATTGTATAGGTACTTTGTTTGTCGGTAATGAAAGTATTTTCTATGATAAGCTTATCCCCCCCCCCTAGTAGCCTGACCATAATGTCTATAAAAATTTTCCTCAATGAGGTCATTGTAGCGTGTTTCACCTTCTACAAGTAGAAATTGTGCTTTGGGCATATCCATAAAAACAGCAGTATCACCAATGTTTGCACCTACATCTATAATGTGTATAAAGTCCATTTTTTGAGTTATATAATTAGCTATTTTGTGGAGTTGCATATCATATGTTGGATAAATTTTTTGATTGAGAAATATTGTATGAGAAAATGGCATACTCAATGTATAACCACGAAAACTTAAGGTAATGAGAGGATCAGTAAATCTTAAAATCAAGGAACGAAGCTTCACATAAAACTTGAAACTTATCTTTTGATTTGAGGCGAGAATTTGTTGATAAATAAAGGTGGCAATTTTTGCAAACATTGGGATATTCCTTTGAGTTGGAGTTTTTTAAAATTCCGTAATCTTACACTAAATATAAAGTTTATACAAGATATTTTTTGAGGATTGTGTATAAAATCGCATTATTCTAGAATAAATGTGATTACGCTATGGAAATATTGTCCTTATAAAAAGGAAATAAATTTTTCTTTCTTTGCGAAAAATAGGGAAAAGTCTTGCAAAAAAAGTTTTTTTTGACTACAATTCACGCTTTTAAATTGCATTACATTTGTGTTTTTGAATGGATTTTGAGCCAAATGTGATGAGTTCTTTCATAAAAAAGGATAGCAAATGGAAAAAATTAGATTAAAGTTGAAAGCCTATGATTATAGGGTTTTGGATCGTTCGGTAGCTGCAATCGTTGAGGCTGTGAAACGCACTGGATCAGAGATTAGGGGACCTATCCCACTTCCTACTAAAAAGCGTCGCTATACAGTGCTTAAATCCCCACATATCAACAAAGATTCACGCGAACAATTTGAGATCAGAGTGCATCATCGTATCATTGACATTATGTCTGCGACGCCTGATACTGTGGATAGCCTTATGAAACTTGATTTAGCTCCAGAAGTAGATGTAGAAGTTACTTCCATGAGTAAGTAGGGAATTTTAGAAATTACACAAGGAAAGAGTTATGGAATTTATCGTTGAAAAGATTGGTATGAGCCGAACCATTGGCACCAAGAGTGAAGCAGTGACGCTACTTCGTGTGCTTAATATGAAAGTGTGTGAAGTATATGACAATGGAAAGGCGTTGGTAGCTTATTCAAAAGGTAAGGCTATGAATAAGGCTATTGCAGGGATTCAGAAAAAATATAGCTTAAGCAAAGAATTTAATAGATTTGCTACACTCAAAGTTGCCAACACAGAGCAAGGGGATCTTAATACAGAGATTCTAGAAAGCGCAAAGAGTGTGAAAAGCATTTTTAACTCTAAAGGTCGAGGTTTTAGTGGTGCGATGAAGCGATGGAATTTTCAAGGTGGTCCTGCTGCGCATGGTAGTAGATTTCACAGACGACTTGGATCTATCGGAAATCGTGAATGGCCAGGAAGGGTGCAGCCAGGTAAAAAAATGGCAGGGCATTATGGTGATGAGCGTGTGAATACAAGAAATACCGTGCTTTCTTTTGATAAGGAAAGCAATATTTTGGTATTGAAAGGTTCTGTAGCAGGCTACAATGGAGCTTATGGCAGAATCCAAATTACACAATAAGGTGCGGTGTATGAGTAAGGCAATTGTATTAGATAATAATCTTAAAAAAAGTAGCGAGATTGAATTACCAAAGGAATATGAGCAAGTTAATGAACATAACTTGTATTTGTATGTAAAGTCCTATTTGGCATCTTTGCGTGCAAATAATGCATATGCCAAAAATCGTGGTGAAGTCAGCGGTGGTGGTAAAAAACCATGGAGACAAAAGAAAAATGGTCGCGCGCGTGCAGGGAGTATTACTTCTCCTATTTTTGTGGGTGGTGGTGTTTCTCATGGGCCTACAAAACGCAATTATGACTTGAAAATCAATAAAAAACAAAAACGCTTAGCACTTGAGTATGCGTTGGCACAAAAAGCACAGATGAATAAGCTTTTTGTTGTAGATTCTGTAGCAATACAAAGTGGTAAGACAAAAGATGCGTATGCAAAATTTTGCGCACTTGGTGATAAAAATGCACTTTTTGTGGGGCAATTTAGTGATGAAAAAACATTTTTAGCATACAGAAATTTGCGAGAATGTTATGTTGTGGATTCTAATGAGTTAAATGCCTACTTAGTTGCTACATTCCGTTGTGTGGTGATTGAAAAAGCGGTATTTGATGAGATTATAGCGACTAAAAAAGTTAGCAAATAAGTGGAGGAGAGACAATGGCAGATATAACAGATATTAAATCAATCCTTTACACAGAAAAGTCTTTGGCTTTGCAAGAAAAAGGAATGCTTGTAGTGCAAACCGCAAGTGGTGTCACTAAAAATCAATTAAAAGCAGTGTTTCAAGAGTATTTTGGCTTCACTCCTCTTAAGATTAACTCTCTTAAGCAAGAGGGCAAGGTAAAGCGTTTCAGAGGCAGAGAAGGTAAAAGAGCATCTTTCAAAAAATTTTATGTAAAAGTTCCTGAAGGCGCCAAGATTGACGCTCTTTCGGTGTAATGATAAAGGAGAATAGAAATGGCAATTAAAACATATAAGCCCTACACTCCTAGCAGGAGATTTATGAGTGGGTTGAGCTCCAAAGATATTACCGCAAAGCCAAGCGTGAGAAGTTTGCTTGTAAAGCTTCCTGTGTCTGCTGGACGTAATAATAATGGACGAATTACAAGTCGTCATAAAGAGGGAGGAGCAAAAAAACTCTATCGCATTATTGATTTTAAGCGCAACAAATTTGGTCTTGAAGGTAAGGTAAGTGCTATTGAATACGATCCATACAGAAATTGTCGCATTGCACTTATTACATATCCTGATGGAGAAAAGCGCTATATCATTCAACCATCCGGTTTGAAAGTAGGCGATAGTGTTATGTCTGCAGAATCAGGATTAGATATCAAAGTAGGTTTTGCAATGAAACTTAAAGCAATTCCTATAGGAACTATCGTGCATAATATTGAGATGCATCCTGGTGCTGGCGGTCAGCTTGCTAGAAGTGCGGGAGCTAGTGCGCAAATCATGGGGCGTGAGGGAAAATATATCATTTTGAGAATGCCAAGTGGTGAGATGCGCTACATTTTAGAAGAATGTATGGCAACTATTGGTGTTGTAGGGAATGAAGATTTTATCAATATTTCTATTGGTAAAGCTGGACGAAACCGCCATAGAGGTATTCGACCACAGACTAGAGGTAGTGCGATGAACCCTGTAGATCACCCACATGGTGGTGGTGAAGGTAAGACTGGATCAAGTGGGCATCCTGTATCTCCTTGGGGAACGCCTGCGAAGGGCTTTAAAACTCGTAAGAAAAAAGCGAGTGATAAGCTCATTATTTCAAGAAAGAAAAAATAAGGAAGTAATATGTCACGATCAATTAAAAAGGGTCCATTCATCGATAACTCTTTGTTAAAAAAAGTTTTGAAAGCAAGAGATTCTAAAGATAATAAACCAATCAAAACATGGTCAAGACGTAGCACGATCTTACCTGATATGATAGGTTTAACTTTTAATGTGCATAATGGCAGAGCATTTGTTCCTGTATATATCACAGAGAATCATGTTGGATATAAATTGGGTGAATTTGCTCCCACTAGAACTTTTAAAGGACACAAAGGTAGTGTCCAAAAGAAAATTGGTAAATAAGGAGGAAGTATGAGCAAGGCATTATTACGATATATTAGACTTTCTCCTACAAAAGCTCGTCTAATTGCTAGGGAGATTCAAGGCATGAATGCTGAACTTGCAATTGCAAGCTTGGAATTCACACCAAACAAAGCGGCAAGGATTATTTCCAAAGTGCTTGCTTCTGCAGTAGCAAATGGTGGCTATGACGCACAAGAAGTTGTAGTGTTATCTTGTAGAGTTGATGCTGGTCCTGTTTTGCGACGCTTTATGCCAAGAGCCAAGGGTCGTGCTACACCTATTAGAAAACCTACATCTCATGTGTTTGTAGAGGTAGGCACTCCAAAAGATTCTGTGAAAAAGACTGAAAGTGCTAAAAAAGCTGCTAGTGCCCAAAAAACATCTAAGGCGACAAGCACAAAATCTGAAACTTCAGAATCTAAACCTAAGCAAGAAAAAGCTAAGGTAACAGAATCTAAGCCAGCAAAAAAAGCAGCTACGAAATCAACTGCGGCAAAAACAAGCAAAACAACAGAAGGTGAGGGCAAGTAAGTATGGGTCAAAAAGTCAATCCAATAGGTTTAAGATTAGGAATTAATAGGAATTGGTCTTCTCGTTGGTTTCCTGCTACACAGGCGACTCCTTCAAATATCTTAGAAGATCATATGATACGCAAGTTCTTAAAGAGCGAGATGTATTACGCTGGTGTGAGTGAGATTATTATTGAGCGTGCTGCACACAAAGTGCGTGTAACTGTGGTGGCTTCCAAACCCGGACTTATTATAGGTAAAAAAGGTGTTGATATTGACAAACATAAAGAAGCTTTAAAAAAGCTCCTTAAAAAAGAGGTTAGTATCAATATCAAAGAAGCTAAGCGCCCACAAACAAACGCACAATTAGCTGCAGAAAATATTGCTACACAACTTGAAAAACGCGTAGCATTTAGACGCGCGATGAAGAAAGTTATGCAATCAGCGCTTAAGTCTGGGGCTAAAGGTATTAAAGTTAAAGTTTCTGGTCGTCTAGCTGGTGCTGAAATGGCGCGAACTGAATGGTATATGGAAGGTAGAGTGCCTCTACATACACTACGCGCAAAGATTGATTATGGCTTTGCAGAAGCAATGACAACATATGGAATCATTGGCGTAAAGGTGTGGATTTTTAAAGGTGAAGTGCTACATAAAGGGATTCAGCAAGAAAGAAGCGAGAGAGAATCTACGAGAGAACCACATGCTGAAAGAGGCGAGAAAGAGCCAAGAACTAGAACAAGAAGAGGGAGGCAATAATTATGTTGATGCCAAAAAAGACAAAATATAGAAAGCAGATGAAAGGTCGCAATCGTGGCAAGTCATTTCGCGGTTGCTCTCTTGCATTTGGCAATATAGGTATTAAAGCATTAGAACACGGACGCATAGATTCTAGACAAATAGAATCTGCACGTATTGCGATGACACGTCACATCAAGAGAGCTGGTAAGGTGTGGATACGAGTTTTTCCAGATAAGCCATTGACAGCAAAACCTCTTGAAGTGAGAATGGGTAAAGGTAAAGGCGGTGTCGAAAAATGGGTTATGAACATTAAACCTGGTCGTATTATTTATGAAATGATAGGTATTGATGAAGGATTGGCACGTGAAGCTTTGGCATTGGCACAAAGCAAACTCCCATTTAAAACAAAAATCATAACAAGCGAGAGCGAAAATGAAATTTACTGAATTGAAAGACAAAGATATTGTCGAATTACAAAAGTTGCTTAAAGAAAAGAAGTCATTGTTGTTTGAAACTAGGCTTAAATTAAAGACTATGCAATCAACAAATCCTAGTGAGCTTAAATTTGTGCGTAAAGACATAGCACGGATTAATACAGCGATTAATGCCAAAAAGGATGTCAAATGAGTGAAAAACAAGCACACAAAAGAGTGATACAAGGAAGAATTGTAAGTAAAGCAGGCGATAAAAGTGTGGTGGTGCTTTTAGAGAGAAAAGTTCTCCACCCAAAGTATAGAAAAATCGTTAAGAGATTTAAGAAATATACAATCCACGATGAAAACAATCAAGCCAAGGTTGGCGATGTGGTGAGTGCAATTGAGTGTAGACCAATTTCTAAGAGCAAATCTTTTAGATTAAAAGATATTGTGGTGAAAGGAGTAGAGCTATGATACAAAGTTTTACAAGATTGAATGTCGCTGATAATAGTGGCGCTAAAGAGATTATGTGTATCAAGGTTCTTGGTGGTAGTCATAGACGCTACGCACGTGTTGGTGATGTGATTGTTGCATCTGTAAAAAAAGCAATTCCAAATGGAAAAGTTAAAAAAGGGCAAGTAGTTAAAGCAGTGATTGTGAGAACAAAAAAGGAGATTCATAGAGAAAATGGATCCTTGGTTCGATTTGATGAAAACGCTGCTGTAATCCTTGATGCAAAAAGGGAACCTATTGGCACAAGGATTTTTGGACCAGTTAGTAGAGAAGTGCGATATGCAAATTTTATGAAAATAGTATCGTTAGCTCCGGAGGTGTTATAGTGAAATGCAAAATTAAAAAGGGCGATGTAGTTGTAGCTATCGCTGGTGATGATAAAGGTAAAAGTGGTAAGGTGATTAAGGTATTACCAAAAAAGGGACAAGTTATAGTTGAGGGTTTGAGAGTAGCTAAAAAATCAATCAAACCTAGCGACAAAGATCCCAAAGGTGGCTTTGCAAACAAAGAGATGCCAATAGATATCTCTAATGTGAAAAAAGCGGAGGGAGATAAATAATGTTTGAGTTACGTAGAAAGTATAAAGAAGAGCTTGTCTCAAAGCTTAAAGAAGAATTGCAAATTACAAATGCAATGCTTGTCCCAAGACTAGAAAAAATTGTGATTAGCGTTGGTGCGGGAGATTATGCAAAAGATAGCAAAATTATGCAAAATATTGCCGATACAATCTCGCTTATTGCTGGACAAAAGGCGATTGTTACGAAAGCTAAAAAATCTGTAGCAGGATTTAAGATGCGTGAAGGTATGCCAATGGGTGTGAAAGTTACACTTAGAGGCAATATGATGTATAACTTCTTGGAAAAACTTATTGTTATTGCATTACCTAGAGTGAAAGACTTTAGGGGTATTAAACGCAATGGTTTTGATGGGAGAGGAAATTATAGTTTTGGTCTTAATGAGCAGCTTATGTTCCCAGAAGTAGTGTATGATGATATTATGGTGACACATGGTATGAATATCACGATCGTAACATCAACTAATAGCGATAAAGAGGCTTTCAAACTACTTGAAATGTTTGGTATGCCTTTTGCAAAAGGACGATAAAATGGCAAAAAAATCTATGATAGCAAAAGCTAAGAGAAAAGCAAAATTTAGTGCAAGAGCCTATACAAGATGTCAAGTATGTGGTAGACCACATTCTGTATATAGAGATTTTGGGTTATGTCGTGTATGCCTACGTAAAATGGGCAATGAGGGATTGATCCCAGGACTTAGAAAAGCAAGCTGGTAAGGAGTGAGTGATGGTAAATGATATTATTGCAGATTCTTTGACACGCATTCGCAATGCTTCCATGAGAAGACTAGAAGTTACAAATTTGTATTATGCAAAAATTGTTGTTTCTATTTTGGAAGTTTTTAAAACAAAAGGCTTTATCAAAGACTATAAGGTGATTGATAAAGATGGTAAACAATCTATTAGTGTGCAGCTTGAATATGATGAACAAGGTAAAAGTGCCATTAATGAAATTAAAAGAATTAGTAAGCCTGGTAGACGCGTATATAAGGGACATAACGAATTAAAACGATTCAAAAATGGTTATGGAACTATCGTGGTAAGCACAAGTAAAGGTGTGATCGCAAATGATGAGGCATATAAGGCTAATGTCGGTGGCGAAGCACTTTGCAGTATATGGTAAGGGGAGGAATAGCGATGTCAAGAGTTGGAAAAAGACCAATTAGTATTCCAAATGGTGTAGAAGTAGTATTGGAAGGGAGTAAATTACTCTTTAAAGGTGCTAAATCTCAACAAGAACTAGAAACTTTTGGACGTGTCAATATTGAAATAAAAGATGGCAATATTTGGTTTGCTAAAAGTGATGACACTCCACAATCTCGAGCATATTGGGGAACATATCGCGCATTAGCCAATAATATAGTGATAGGCTTGAGCAGTGGTTTTACAAAAGTTTTGGAAATTAATGGTGTGGGATACAAGGCAAATGTTAATGGCAAGAATCTAGAACTTGCACTTGGTTTTTCTCACCCTGTAGTGTATCCAATACCTCAAGGTGTTGAGATGAGTGTAGAAAAAAATACCATTACTATTAAGGGTAGCGATAAACAACAGATAGGGCAGATTGCCGCTGAAATTAGAAAATTTAGACCACCAGAGCCTTATAAGGGTAAAGGCATTAAATATTCTGATGAAGTGATTATCCGCAAAGCTGGTAAAACTTCTAAAAAATAAGGTGTGAGCAATGAGAGAAAATATATTGGAAAGAAAAAAAGTATTGCGCACTAAGCGCAAGCTTAGAACAAGGGGCAAGGTTTTTGGTGTTGCAGATATGCCTAGAGTAACGATTTTTCGATCGAATAAGTATTTCTATGCACAGGCGATTAATGACACAGAATCTAGAACATTAGTGGCAGTTGATGGCAAAAAAATGGGGCTTGGCAATAATAAAGAAAATGTTGCCAAAATTGCTCAAAGCTTTGCACAAGAACTTGCTAAGAAAGGTATTTCTAAGATAGTGTTTGATAGAAATGGCTATTTGTATCATGGCGTGGTTGCAGTGTTTGCGGATACTTTGCGAAAAAATGGTATCGCATTTTAGTGTAAAGTGAAAGGAAGCTTATGGAAATTAATAGAGAAGAATTTAGTGAAGTAGTGGTAAACATTGGTAGGGTTACAAAGGTTGTAAAAGGTGGTCGTCGCTTTAGATTCAATGCATTAGTTGTGGTTGGCAACAAAAATGGTCTTATAGGCTTTGGATTAGGAAAAGCTAAAGAAGTCCCTGATGCAATTAAAAAGGCAATTGATGATGCGTTTAAAAATATCATCAAAGTCAATGTTAAAGGCACCACTATAGCGCATGACATTGAGTGTAAATATAATGCAAGTCGTATTTTGTTAAAACCTGCAAGCGAGGGAACAGGTGTTATTGCTGGTGGATCAGCACGATCTGTGATTGAATTAGCAGGTATTAAAGACATTTTGACAAAATCTCTTGGCTCAAACAATCCTTATAATATTGTTCGTGCTACGGTTGATGCATTATCTAGGATTAAAGCTTAAGTATTATTAAGGAGTTTTCGTGGCATTAGAAAATATTAAACCTGCAAAGGGTAGTGTAAAAGATATAAAGAGAGTTGGTCGTGGTCAAGGCAGTGGTATGGGAAAAACTTCTACAAGAGGTGGAAAAGGACAAACTGCTAGAACGGGTTATAAAGCAAAGAGAGGTTTTGAGGGTGGTCAGCAACCACTACAAAGACGATTGCCTAAAGTTGGGTTTACTTCTAGGGTATCAAAACCTTATGTTGTGAATGCGGATAAGGTGAGCGTGTTAGATTCTCTTACAGAAATTACTATGGTAAGCTTGAGAGAAAAAATTACTATACCTTCGTATGTAACGTGTGTCAAGATTATTGGGACAAAGGCAAAAACACTTGTTGCTAAAATTAAGGATGAGTCTATTACAACTAGCGGAAATAAATAATGAATAGAGCGATTTTTAATAAAATTCTTATTACTTTAGCATTTTTATTTGTTTATAGAGTTCTTGCGTATGTCACTGTTCCAGGTGTTGATGTAGGAGTAATTCAGAGCATTATTAGTGATTATTCGGATGGCGTTTTGGGCTTATTCAATATGTTTAGCGGAAATGCCATTGAGCGTTTTAGTATTATTTCTTTAGGTATTATGCCTTATATTACTGCATCCATTATCATGGAACTTCTTTCAGCTACATTTCCAGGTTTAGCAAAAATGAAAAAAGAGCGCGATGGTATGCAAAAATATATGCAAATCATCCGTTATGTCACTATTGTTATTACCATTGTGCAAGCTATAAGCGTAAGTATAGGTCTTGGTAGCATTCAAGAAGGTGCGCGTTCTGCTGTAACAATTGACTTACCGGTTTTTGTAACTATAGCGGTTTTTTCTATGCTTACAGGCACTATGTTGCTTATGTGGATTGGTGAGCAAATCACGCAAAGAGGCGTTGGTAATGGTATTAGTCTTATTATCTTTGCTGGTATTGTGTCAGGCATTCCACAAGCAATTGCCACAGTCTTTGATTTGGTAAATACAGATCAAATTAGCATTATTGCGTTTATAGGGCTCTTACTTGTAGTGATTTTTACTATTTTGGCTATTATCATAGTGGAGCTTTCAGAACGCAGAGTCCAAGTTTCTTATGCACGCAAGGTTATTATGCAAAACCAAAATAAGCGCATTATGAATTACATACCTATCAAAATTAACCTTAGTGGTGTGATTCCTCCTATTTTTGCATCAGCGATTTTAGTCTTTCCTTCGACACTTTTACAAGCTTCTTCGAATGAAGTAGTGCGTAAGATTGCTGATATTTTAAGCCCAACTGGATATACCTATAATCTTCTTATGTTTTTATTGGTTATTTTCTTTGCATATTTTTATTCTTCAATAGTTTTTAATGCCAAGGATATAGCGGATAATCTCAAACGACAGGGTGGATTTATACCAGGTATGCGTCCTGGAGAGGGCACGTCAACATTTTTAAATAATGTTGCGAGCAATTTAACATTGTGGGGTTCTTTATATTTGGCACTTGTTTCTACACTTCCTTGGCTTATTGTCAAAGCTACAGGCATTCAGTTTTATTTCGGTGGGACAGCAGTGCTTATTGTAGTGCAGGTGGCTATAGATACTATGCGAAAAATTGAAGCACAGATTTATATGAACAAGTATAAAACTCTTAGTGCGGTTGGATTGTAATGGCGATAAGCATTAAGAATCCTAAAGAAATTTCAGCATTACAGATTCCAAATCGCGTTGTTGCGCAATCTTTGGATCTAGCACGAAAGAGCGCAAAAGAGGGCATGAGTCTAAAAGAATTAGATTCTATCATAGAGGATTTTATTCTTTCTTGTGGTGCGAAGCCTTCTTTTAAGGGTTTGTATGGCTTTCCTTGTGCTGTTTGTATTTCTGTAAATGAAGTCATTATTCATGGTATTCCGACTGATTATAGACTAAAGAGTGGTGATATCGTAGGTGTAGATATAGGAGCAGAATATAATGGATGGTTTGGTGATGGAGCTATTACTTTTGGTATAGGTGAGATTACCAAAACAGATGAGCAGCTTATACAATGCTCCAAAGATGTTTTATATGATGCTATAGATTCTATACGTGTCAATATGCATTTTAAGGAATTGAGTAAGTTTTTGCAAGATCGTATTGTAGCAAGTGGATTTGTGCCACTGCAGGGCTTTTGTGGGCATGGAATTGGTCGTGCACCCCATGAGGAACCAGAGATTCCAAATTTTTTGGAAACACCAAATCCTAAGCAAGGACCTAAGATTCGTGAGGGAATGGTGTTTTGCATAGAGCCTATGATTTGTCAAAAAAGTGGCGAACCTAAAGTGTTAAGTGATAATTGGTCGGTGGTTTCTGCTGATGGACTTAATGGAAGCCATTATGAACATACGGTTGCAATTATTGGTGGTAAGGCGCAGATATTAACGGAGGTATAAATGGCAAAAGATGATATGATAGAGGTTGATGGCAAAGTTATAGAGGCATTGCCTAATGCTACCTTTAAAGTTGAAATTGCAAATGGTAAGGTTGTGCTATGTAGAATAGCAGGCAAGATGCGTATGAATTACATTAGGATTTTACCCGGTGATAAGGTGCGTATCGAGCTAACACCTTATAGTGTAGATAAAGGACGGATTGTCTATCGAAATAAATAATATAGGCTTTCAGAATCTAGCTCTTAGATTTTGTATGAGAAGTTTAAGAACTAGATTTTGCAATTTAGTGAGATCTAAGTGGCTTTTAATGATTTTTTGCATACAATCCCAAGTTTTATTAAAATCGAGTTTCTGTTTTAATAGAGCCTAGATTTTGCAAATTTCAAGCAAGGAGTAGGTATGAAAGTAAGACCTTCGGTCAAGAAAATGTGCGATAAATGTAAGATTATCAAACGTAAGGGTGTGGTTAGAGTGATTTGCTCAACCCCAAAACACAAACAAAGACAAGGATAAACAATGGCGAGAATTGCTGGTGTAGATTTGCCAAAGAAAAAAAGAGTAGAGTATGCATTGACTTATATCTATGGAATAGGCTTGAAAAGTTCCAGAGATATACTCACATCTGTTAATATTTCTTTTGATAAGCGAGTTCATGATCTCAGCGAGGACGAAGTTTCTACTATAGCTAAAAAGATTCAAGAAAGCTATATGGTCGAGGGTGATTTGCGTAAGAAAGTTACGATGGATATCAAGGCACTTATGGATTTAGGAAGTTATCGCGGTTTGCGTCATAGAAGAGGATTGCCTGTCCGCGGTCAAACAACAAAAAATAATGCCCGAACACGCAAGGGCAAGAAAAAAACCGTTGGAAGCAAATAAGGAGTAGAGAATGGCAAAACGCAATGTAACAAAAAAGAGAGTGGTGAAAAAAAATATCGCTCGTGGGATTGTGTGTATTTCTGCAACCTTTAACAATACAAATGTAACCGTCACAGATGAGATGGGTAATGTTATTTGTTGGGCTACTGCGGGTGGCTTAGGCTTTAAGGGGAGCAAGAAATCTACTCCTTATGCGGCACAACAAGCAGTCGAGTCTGCATTAACCAAAGCAAAAGAACATGGCATCAAAGAAGTTGGTATTAAGGTTCAAGGACCAGGAAGTGGGCGTGAAACTGCTGTAAAAAGTGTAGGTGCAACAGAGGGTATTAAGGTATTGTGGCTCAAAGATGTAACGCCATTGCCACATAATGGTTGTAGACCACCAAAAAGAAGAAGAGTGTAAGGAGAAAAGATGGCAAGATATAGAGGTCCGGTAGAAAAACTAGAAAGACGTTTTGGTGTGTCTCTCGCACTAAAGGGTGAGCGTCGTTTAGCTGGTAAAAGCGCACTTGAAAAGCGCCCATATGGTCCTGGTCAGCATGGGCAAAAACGAGGTAAAATCTCAGAGTATGGATTGCAACTTGCAGAAAAACAAAAAGCAAAAATTATGTATGGCACAAGTGAAAAGCAATTCCGAGCGCTTTTTAGAGAAGCTAATAGACAAGAAGGGAATACAGGAGAGAATCTTATTCGTCTTATTGAATGCAGGCTTGATAATGTTGTATATCGTATGGGTTTTGCTACCACAAGAAGATTTGCTCGTCAATTGGTAACACACGGACATATTTTGGTAGATGGTAAAAGAGTAGATATACCTTCATATTCTGTGCGTGTTGGACAAAAAATCGAGCTTAAAGAAAAAAGCAAAAAAAATCCTCAAGTCATTCGTGCTATTGAGCTTACTGCACAGACAGGAATTGTGCCTTGGGTTGATGTCGATAAAGACAAAGCTTTTGGAATCTTTACGCGCTTCCCTGTGAGAGAAGAAGTAGTAATTCCTATCGAAGAGAGACTTATCGTTGAGTTGTATTCTAAATAATATATAAAGGTGGTAATTAGGATGAAAACAATTAAAACACAGCCCTATATTCCTGAAGATATAAAAATAGAGGAATTGGGGGAAAACCGCATTACGATAAGTGTTTCACCTTTTGAATCTGGCTATGCTATTACTTTTGCTCATCCATTACGACGCTTGTTGCTTTCGAGTTCGGTAGGATATGCAGCAATAGCTTTAAAAATTGATGGCGTAACACATGAATTTGATTCTATTCGGGGAATTGTTGAGGATGTATCGCAATTTATAGCAAACCTCAAGAATATTCGTTTTAGTATCAAAGATAAAGAAAATGATTCTTCTGTGGAGCTTAGCTATAACTTTAAGGGTCCTATGGTATTAAATGGCAAGGATCTTATCAATGATTTAACAGATGTAGTGAATCCAGATGTATATCTAGCGACTATTAATGAAAATTTTGAATTAAGTTTTTCTCTCACGATTAAAAAAGGCATAGGATATGTGCCTAGTGAAGAGATTAGAGCTGATATACCAGAAGGATATATACCTCTTGATGCGTATTTTACTCCAGTAAAGCGTGTTGTGTATGATATTAGCAATATCTTGGTTGAGGATAATCCAAACTTTGAAAAGCTTGTATTTGATATTCAAACAGATGGACAGATTAAGCCATTGGAAGCTTTTAAAGATGCGATTGCCATAATGTATAAACAAATGGCTGTTTTTGGTGTGGAGCTTCAAGAAACTAATACGCCAAGCAGAAATACAGAGGATAGTGGAGAGCTCAAGACGCTTTTAATGACTTTGAGTTCTTTGGATTTGAGCGCACGTTGTTTTAATTGTCTTGATAGATCAGGACTTAAGTATGTTGGCGAGCTCACATGTATGGAAGAAAATGATATAAAAAATATCAAGAATATGGGCAAGAAATCTTTTGATGAAATTGCTGAAAAACTTCAGGAGTTGGGTTATCCTATAGGTGTAGACCTCTCAGAAGATCTAAAAGCAACATTCTCTCGCAAACTTGCCAAACTAAAAGCTTAAGGGGAGCACAATGAGACACAATCATGGATACAGAAAACTTGGTAGGACTTCAGCACATAGAAAGGCGTTGCTTAAGAATCTTGCTATTGCACTTATAAAATATGAAAAAATTGAGACAAGCGTGTTTAAGGCAAAGGAGCTTCAGTCTTATATTGAAAAACTTGTGAGTGCTGCTCGAGTTGAAGATTTTAATACACATCGTTTTGTATTTGCGTCTTTGCAAGATAAGGAAACCACCAAAAAACTTATCGCACAAATAGCACCAAAATACAAAGATCGCAATGGTGGTTACACAAGGATTCAAAGAACGCGTCTTCGCAGAGGTGATGCGTCACAAATGGCTATCATTGAGTTTGTATAATTTAAAGCATAATGAAAGGACTACGCGTAATAGTATTTATGTGTAGTCTATTATCGCTTGGTTGTTCTAGTTATCACATTACTGCACTCCCACAGGATTCTTTACAGAGAGAATTTGATAGTGGGGTAGAGATTTTTACCTCCCAAACATCACAATCTTTAGTTCATTTTGAAGTTGCTCAACACCTCATAGGAGGAAATAACAATATACCTTTAGCTATATTTATTGTAGCCCAAATGAAAAAAGGCGATGAAGTTATGTTCGATGTGGATTGTATATGGGCACTACAAAATGGCAAACAAGTAGAGATTCTAGATTATGAAGCGGCTAAACAATCAAATCTCAATTTTGGTAAAGCTATAGAATCTTTTGGTATCTTTACGCCCAAAGAGCAAACTTCTTTACAATCTGTTTTGATTCCTTCACCTATCCTTATCTATCGTGGTCACCCTGGATTTTTTCTGTATACACCTTGGGTATATAGTGCGCGGGATCGCCTTGAACAATCTGAACGCCTTGAAGAAAAAAGAAGAGAAAGATCAGTTATTCTTTCTAGCTATTTGCGTAAAAATACACTTAAGGTTGGCAATCCACCAAGGGGAGGTTTTATCGTGATTGATCCTAGCGAATTACAAAGTGGTGTTTTAGAGCTTTATGTAAGAGTTGGCACACAAATACATACCCTAAAACTTATGTTAGAAAAATAGAGGATGTCATATGGATATTGCGCAGTTTGTCAAAGAGGCTTTGTCTGAAGATCTAGGGAGAGGAGATTTATTTGCATATGTGGTGCAAGATAGAGATGCTTGTGCGCATATCGTAGCCAAAGAGGTGGGAATTTTTTCTGGTCAAATATATATCGAGGCTTTATGTAGTGCGCATAATGTTGCACTAGAATTATTTGTGCAAGATTCACAAGCCTTTGAATCTCATAAGATTTTAGGAATTTTGCGCGGGAGCTATGTCGCAATTCTTCAAATTGAGCGCACTTTGCTTAATATTATTGCCCACAGCAGTGGAATAGCGACACATACCCACGCTTTTGTGCAATGTGCCAAAACACATATCAAGATTCTTGATACGCGCAAAACACGCCCACTATTGCGTGTATTTGAAAAATATTCTGTGCGGAATGGTGGCGCAGATAATCATAGATTCGGGCTAGATGACGCACTTATGCTAAAAGATACGCATTTAGCGCTTATCCAAGATTTAGAATCTACGATTGCACACGCACGCAAGCAGATTCCTTGGACATGTAAGATTGAGATTGAAGTCAATGATTATGCGATGGCACAAAAAGCGTTTGAGGCTGGTGCTGATATTGTGATGTGCGATAATATGGTGATTGATGAGATTAAAAAGGTTGTGGCGTTACGCAATGAGAGCTATCCACATATTGCATTAGAAGCTAGTGGTAATATCACATTGCACAATATTAGTGAATATGCTAGAAGTGGCGTTGATGCCTTAAGTATAGGAGCGCTTATACATCAGGCAAAATGGCTTGATGTAAGCTTAAAAATGCAAAAGTAGTTATGCAAAGTATAGAAGAATTTTTTATAAAAGGATTACAAAAGAGCGGAGTGTGTGCTAAGCTTGATGATGATGTGCATACATTTGGCTTTGATGCTTTTGGAGATTCTAGGCGTTGGATAGTTGCTCTTGATGGGTTTTGTGAGGATATTCACTTTAAGCGTTCATGGTTTAGTGTTTATGAAGCGACCCAAAAGGCATTTTTGGTAAATATTTCAGATATTATTGCCAAAAATGCCTTGCCAAAATATGCGCTATTAAGCCTTGTGATACCAAGAGATTTCACATCAGAGAATATCCAAGAGATTATTAATGCCACAAAAACAATGTGTCAAAAATTTGCCATACAAATTGTGGGTGGCGATACTATGTGTGGAAATAGATTGGAATTTCATATATGTATTTTTGGTCAAGCAAAACGTGTGATTCCGCGTGTGGTAAAGCAAAAAGGATTATCAATCTTTTGCACACAAGATAGAATCCATGGACTTGGAGAATCTTTTCGAACTCTCAAATATTTGCTCGCCAACAAGGATTTTTCAAACACAAATTTTAAGCGACACACTTTGTATAGAGATAATCTAGATTCTATGAGAGTGCATATTAATCGTTTTTTGTATCCAACATTACGCGTGGCATTTATGAAGCGTTTTGGCAAAAATATAAAGGCGAGTATGGATCTTTCTGATGGACTTTTGCAAGATGTGATAAAGCTTTTGGGTGGATATGGTATGAGATATAGCAGTTTTTTGCGATCCATGTCTATGGGCAAACAAAAGTGGCGTTTGCAAAGTGGTGAAGAATATGAAATTCTTTTTGCGATTTCTCCAAAGCAAAAAATCGCCTTACACAGAATCCTTAAAATATGTCGAATTGGTGTGCTAGAAGTAGGTAAAGTAACGCGAGGTAAGATAAAGACACACACAAAAAAATGGCATTAGGTGTTTTAATTTATGATTTTTTTGATTTTTTATAATATTTCAAATATCCAAAAGCAAACTTTAAGCTTTGTATGTGTAGTATTTCGTTTCCCAATTTTGAGATACTAAAGCATCTAGCTTATGTAATTACTACCAAATGTAACACAACATATTCTAATGTCTTTTAGCAATCAATTTGTGGTGTTCTTTTTACTTAAAATACTTTATCTATAATATAAATACTTTAAAATCTCTATATCGTTTAAGATACATAGGGTCTTTAGAATTATTTAGAAATATGGAAACAAGATTTTGGTAATGATCTTTGACATCTAAGCAAGAAATAAAAGATAAGCAT
>NZ_NESU01000043.1 GCF_002287135.1 Helicobacter sp. TUL | reverse complement strand
TTATCAAAAATAAGGCTATTTTTTGCAATAAACGCCCAAGTTGTAGCTATGGGTATATGAGTTTTAGCACGAATAATCTCTAGCGGTGTATATACGCCTACAAGCTCTTTTGCAAACACTCGATACCCATACTCTTTTCGTTCTCCACCGCTAGGATTTACTGCCATAATCTTACTAAATGATACAAGTTCAACATCATGTTGTCTAAAAATATCAGCACATGTTTGCAACCCATCAAGCTCTATATAATCATCAGAATCTACAAAAACTATATACCTATTATCCCCCCCCCTTATTGATAATAAGTCATTTTTGATATATGCTAATCCGGCATTTCTTGCTATAGATTGTCCTGCATTTTGTTGTGTGATAAGCACAAAACGTGAATCTTTATCACAATACTCTTGTGCGATTTGCCCACTTAAATCTGTGCTACCATCATTAATTAAAATCGCTTTAAAATGTGTGTATGTTTGATTAATAAGAGAATCTAGACATTGGTGTAAATATGCTTGGACATTATAGATTGGCACGATGATATAAAAGAAGGGATTCATTGTGGGTCCTTTGA
>NZ_NESU01000042.1 GCF_002287135.1 Helicobacter sp. TUL | reverse complement strand
CATAATCTCCCATTTTTGCAAATGCCATAGCGGAGTTTAATGACGCATTAGCATTTTGCATCATGGCAGTAAAATCATCATAGGGCATACTTGCAGTATTTTGAGAATCTGTGTTGATAGGATCTGTATTTTGGACTACATTATTAGAAGGGGAAGATTCCTGCTTGATAGTCGCATCTGTAGAGTTTTCTGGCTCTGCATACGCGATACCAAACACACATATAATACATATAATCATTTTTTTCATAGCCCACTCCTTTGCATAATATCCCACGTAAAAAGCAAAAAAAATACCAAACTTAGCCGAGGCTACTCCTCATCATAAGTTATGTAATTATACATACATTCTACACACCACACAATAAATACAAAAGCATACAATGTGTAACGCACAGAAAAATATTGATCAGAACTTGCAAGAATGTTTGAACAAAACGCTACAAGCACCACACCAAAAATTAAAATAGCAAGATTACTATATCCATAGAAGTTTAGTGTGTGTTTTTGACGCACCAATACAACAAAAAAGAGTATGATACCTGCTGCAAATAA
>NZ_NESU01000041.1 GCF_002287135.1 Helicobacter sp. TUL | reverse complement strand
TGCAGATTCTATCTCAAAAATATGATGTGTGTTATAGTGAAGATCCGGAGTTTTTGCTCTATGGTCCCTTTGGTTTCACACATTTGCGATATGAATGTGTGCGAATATTTTTTACAGGCGAGAATGTCCGCACAAATTGGAATGTTGCAGATTATGGTATCGATTTTGATTATATGGATTTTGGTGATAGGCATTTGCGCTTGCCATTAGATTTTTTACCTGCACCGCATGTGCAAGAACTCTATAAGCAATCCCAAATTCGTTGCACATTGCCCCCCCCCTTAGATCGCCAAAAGTTTTGTGCCTTTATGGCGACAAATGGTGGTGGCGAACACACAAAGATTAGAGATGACTTTTTTGAAATTTTGAATGCTTATAAGCGCGTAGATTCTGGTGGGAGATGGAAAAATAATATTGGTGGACCCATAGGCGATCGCTATGCAAATTTTAGAGATTCTAAGCTCAAATGGCTTAGGAATTATAGATTTCATATTTGTTTTGAAAACTCAAGTTATCCAGGGTATTTGACTGAAAAACTTTTT
>NZ_NESU01000040.1 GCF_002287135.1 Helicobacter sp. TUL | reverse complement strand
CACAAGAAACCAAATCTACAGAAAATACAATAGATGAAGACACACAAACACAATCTACAGACACAGAGCTTACAGAGGCTATAGATTCACAAGCACTAGATTCTACAGCCTTAGACATAGAATCTACAGATTCACAACCAACACAAGAATCAAAAGATAACGACATAGAATCTATAGAATCTACACAATCTCAAGATGAGAATATACAAGATGAGAATCTAGCGCTTGATACACAAGATATAGATTTAGGCGATGTGGATTTGGAAAATGCGGATTTGGGGGATATAGATGTAATGGATGTGGAGACACAAAACAAGGAACTAGACACTATTCAAGAACTTAGTGAGTTTGCAAACGAGGAGAATACACAAGATTTGGAAAAAGAACATAATATTGAGGAAGCACAGGTGCTAGATTCAGAGCAAATAAATGAGGTGAGCAGTCTGCTTGATGAGATACAAAATACAGAGCCAAAAGCACCGGATACAAGCGATACACAAGATGTAGAGCCAGAGAAAAATAAGGAATTAGATGATATTTTGGGAGATCTTAATTTAGATGACATTGATTTAGGTGATGTGGGCTTAGAAGACATAAGTTTAGATGAAGCAGATTCTAAGTCTCCTACACAAGAAACCAAATCTACAGAAAATACAATAGATGAAGACACACAAACACAATCTACAGACACAGAGCTTACAGAGGCTATAGATTCACAAGCACTAGATTCTACAGCCTTAGACATAGAATCTACAGATTCACAACCAACACAAGAATCAAAAGATAACGACATAGAATCTATAGAA
>NZ_NESU01000004.1 GCF_002287135.1 Helicobacter sp. TUL | reverse complement strand
TTGATAGTAGCCTTAATGTATATGGTGGCTATAGAGTTGATATGGGAGATGCAAGTGCGGCAGCAGGTTATGCAGCAGGTGGTGTCAATGGTATGAGAACTGTAGGTGTGATAAATACTGCTAATAATTTTGTGCAAAATAGTTTCCAAAATGTAGCTTTCTATGCTCCAGGTGGAAGTGTTGCTAAGCTTGGCACAAATACAGGATTTATATCTTCTAATAGTAGATATGGTATGGGTGTAGGAAAGTATAACCAACAAATGGCTACACAAGGTATGAGGCAAGAACAAGGAGCAGCCTTAGGAGATACTAATGGGCTTGGGGGAGGAGGAATGAATGGGGGAGTAAAAAGTTTTGATTAATTAATCAATAACCCTATCCCCTCGTGACATAATGTTGTTTTTATATTCTCTAAGCTTTTTTAAATATAGAGGATTCTGAGCTTCCTCTCTAGTTTCATCAGCCCATATTGCACACAGATTGCCTTCTGCACCTGTAGGAGCTACAATTTTCCACTCTCCCCTTTCGATAAGGTCAGCCTGCTCATCTTGGGTCATATCTGGATAAATAGCTTTATGGAATCTAAGCCCCTCTTCATGATTTCTCAATCTCTCAATAACTTTTTCTTTACAGCCTCTATCCCAAGCCTTCCAATATGCTTCCCAATATGCCTTTTCCTCTATTTCTCTCAATCTAGCCTCTTCTGCTACGATTTCTTTTGCGATTTCATCTGCAGTGGGTGTGAATACTGCTGCCCACATTGCTGCACTTGCTATATTGCTAGCCATAGTGTCCTCCTTAGTTTTAATTTCTGTGTGGATTATAACAGAAAATATAGGTGGTTTCAAATAGGAAGTTCTCAAGTAGATTATAAAGAAAAAGTGGAATAGTGCCAGTAAAGAAAAGGTGGGGAGTGGTGCTAAAGCCCCACAATGCTTTAGCAGATTGTATTGTCTAAGGATACTTTAAGTGTGGGACTCTTATAATTTAATCCTAGAGTTTAAAGTTATGCTTACCTAAGTTTTATACTTAGGATAAGTAATGCCATTGACAAGATAAATATTATTATCGTATCTAGCATTATCTACCTCCTTTCGCTAAAGCCTTAAGCTTCTTTAAAAGGATTTCTTAGACACTGAGATTATATCAAAATAAATCGTGACTGACCAATACCTTGCCTATAAAGAGAGAGTTGAAGTGATGCTTGGAAGTGCTAAGAGTGGTTGGCAAACTAGATAGCATTAGATAATGATGTGGTGATTTGATGCTAAGGTGTTTGATGAGCTAGGTAGTGGCTTAGCTTGCTGTATAGTTTTTCCTCTTTAATGGCATATATACAAACAAGCTGGGAGGGTTGGATAAGATACCACCAACCGCTTGTGAGCTGGTGGTTTGGTGATCTTAGTAACACACATTGACTAATACAAAAAATATTAGTATAATGGCTACTAAGATTTTTCTGGAAATCTTATCCATAAGCCTTACCTCCTATTTTGGATTAAGGCTACTTCAAGAGGTCACTACCCTCTTGGAGCAACCTCGATACAATTATAACTAAAACTTTCTTTCTATTTCAAATAATATTTTGTTGTTCAGGTAGTTTGTGTTTTCGCGCTTAAAGGACTTTATTTGCAGAAGTATGCCTATAGTGCAGCGTGTGGTTGGCATATAAAATATAATCAGTGTTTTGGTATGGATAGTGTGGATCATACATACTAACTAGATTCAAAAAGGAGCGACAATGAAGTAGGGGAGTATGATAGAAATTATGGCTATATGGCGTATAACACAAAAAAGATAAGCCTAGTAAAATTTGAGAGTAGGCAATAATAAATTACATTGTAAGGAGAAAAACATGAAAAAGACTACATTAGCGGCATTATTTGGAATCTTGACATTAGGACAGGTATGCTTGGCACAAGAGGCAGGACAAGAAGCTACCACAAAACAAAATGTTGCACTAGAGAAAAAAGAGCACAATACCCAAGCAGATCCTAACAAAGGACATGAAATTACCACTGGGGATAATGGTATTTACACAACTATGACAATTCCTGGTTTGACAAGCTTTACGTTTGATAATGGACTTAGCACTTCTTATTTCAACTTTGATATACGAGCTGGATATTGGTATATGATTAATGACTATCTTGTAGCAAGAGGTGGAATAGGAATAGGTTTAGGTGTAATGACAAGTTCTGCACCTGGTGGCAATAGTGGTGGATCATTTGGAGGAATTTATGTCCCACTTGAAGCAGAAATAGGATTAGCTTCAAATTTCTATCTTTACAAACAAAACCCTGCACTTGCTATAGGACTTGGTGCTGAAATAGGCACAGTTCATAAAAAAGCAGAAGTGTATGCAAGAGTTAGAGTTCCATATACAGAAGGGCTTTCAATCAAACTTGGATATGGTTTTTATGGAGACATAAAACAAAATGGTATCCAACTTGATCCCTCAAGTGTCTATTCTATAGCACTTATAATGGGCTTTTAATATTTGGGGAAGTTTCCCCAACCCCCACTCATTGCGGGGAGATTCTGAATCTCTTTTATCTTGAGAATTTCTAAATGTATTATGTATTTAATATTAGTGGTTGTTTATAAATTTTGTTTTGTGCAGCGAATTTGGTTGATCTCGTAATGTATCGTAGGACTCATGCAGCATTTAGTTTGGATATATAGATGTATGTAAAATTTTAGAGACAAAATAATGTATAATATCTACAATCTTTAAGTGATTTTTCTAGGAGCAAAGATATATTTTAATTATGGTGCATGGCTGTAAATGGCTGTAAGAGGCGTGATTTTAGAGAATGGCGAAACAAAAGGACATGATGATGAAAATATTTGCTTTTTTGATATGTTTGTGTAGTGTGCTTGGTGCAGTGGATTATGCGACTTTGAGTGATTCTAAGATATACCAAAAATGGCTTAAAGATGCACAAAGTAATAGTGTATCAGGGATATGCACCAATCCGCAAGATAGGAGATGCCAAGAGGCTATTACTGAATCTTGTGAAACTTTTATAAATAATAGCGAAGATTATGAGTGGTGCAAAAATAAGATTATATCTACCAATACCACTGCTTATGGTGATTATACCACGCTCACAAATGACACACCTATGGCAATATCCGCTATAATACAAGCAGAAGATACTAGCGGACTTATGGCTATTATCCAAGCTATGCCAGATATTATGGGAGAGGATATAGCTACATTAGAAGAACAACAGGGAAGTAACTTTATAGCAGATACTTTTTGCTATGAGAATCTCTCCCCACAAAGCCTTGAGATTTTATTGCAAGTTGGCAAGTTAGATCCTAGAGACAGAAAATGCACGCTACATACATCACTTCTTGAAGGCATCAAACAAAAATGCAATGCATTGACGCATAATAAAGATTCTGATGCGCTAAAGAGTTGCGAGAGTATTCGTGCATTATTAGAGCAGTATGGCGCACAATAAGCCATAGGCTTATTTTGAGGTTTGTAGTAGCAAGGATAAGCACAAACAATATATCACGCAAATAGCACTCTCTTTTATCCCATAAGGTTTAGCGTATTATATAATCTTGGTTACAATGCCATTTCGTATTTTCTCACTCTAACTTTCAAGGGGAAGCATGACAACATTTTCTAAAATCGGTTTTATTATGGCGACACTTGGTAGCTCTATTGGTTTGGGGCATATTTGGCGCTTTCCTACTATGGCTGGACAAAATGGTGGTGCGGTGTTTATCATACTTTTTGTGTTTATCTCTGTGGCTATTGGTGTGTCTATGCTAGTGGCTGAAATGCTTATGGGTAATCGCACACACAAAAATGCACAAGATGCATTTTATGAGCTTGATGAGACTAAACATAAGCGATGGCATTATGCTGGGCTTACTGTGATTGGTGGTCCTCTTATCCTTACATTTTATGGTGTAGTTTTAGGTTGGGTATGTTATTACTTGGCGTCTGTGAGTTTTCATTTGCCCTCAAATATGGAAGAGAGTAAAGTAGTTTTTGGTGCGCTTACACAGAATTTTTGGGCACAGATTCTAAGTTTTGGTGTGGTGATGGCGCTTACAGCGTATTTTGTCGCAAAGGGTGTGAAAAGTGGTATAGAAAAGCTTAACTTTATTCTTATGCCTTTATTGTTTGTCATTTTCATAGGCTTATTGATATATGCGATAAGTATGGATAGCTTTGGGAAAAGTGTAAATTTTATGTTTGCTTCAGGCTTTGATTTTAATAGCATACAAGATCAGGGATTTATAGAATCTAGTAAGCAACTTTTTAGCTTTTTGTTTAATAAGATTACCCCAAGTGTGCTTGTAGATTCTATGGGACAGGTATTTTTTTCCTTGTCTCTTGGTATTGGCATTGTGATTACCTATGCTGCCTTTACACAAAAAAATCAAAACCTCTTTCACGCTGCGTTGTGGGTGCTTATCCCTGGTATTGTGATTTCTATCATTGCAGGTCTTACGATTTTTACTTTTGTGTTTGAATATGGTAGTGCAAGCGATGTAGGATCTGAAACAGGCTTAGTATTTATTACACTCCCTGTAATGTTTGAAAAAATGGGCACGACAGGGATTATAATTTGTATATTGTTTATGATAGGCTTGGGTTTTGCGGGTCTTTCTAGCACAATCTCGCTTCTTGAGCCATCTATCAAGTGGCTTGAGGATAAAACAGGTAAAAACAGAGTGTTTCTTTCATGGAGCTTGAGTGTGCTTATTTTTATTGTAGGAAGTGTGTTGATACTCTCTCTTAATGAAAGTCACAAGGAACTACAGATTATGGGCAAGAGTCTGTTTAAATGGGTGGATTGGATTAGTGCTAATGTGATTATGACATTTGGAGGAATTGCTGCTTGTGTATTTGTGGGCTATGCGATCAAAAAAGAGCATTTGCGAGAATGGACAAAGGACTATTTTGGTCCCGTTACGTTTGCATTCTGGCTTTTTGCTATCAGGATTTTAGCTCCACTTATGGTGCTTGCAATTTTTGTGTATGAGATTGTGAGTTTTGTGCATAAATTAATGTTGGTGCATTAGAAACTTATATTTGGTTTCTAATGCATGTGTCTTTGATAGTTATTTTTTAATTTTTCTGGCAATCTCATAACTTGGGTAGCTTTCCAAGGATTAGGTAATTTGCTTCAAAGTTTTGTAATTCCCATTATATCTGACCTGTAATTTAATAGAAAACCAACGCTTCTGTATTTCCTTCCGAGATAAGACTTATATTTTTCCATATAAGGATATGAGTTGAGTTATTTATGTGTGAATCGATATGGTACTCCCGAAAAATAAGAAATCACTAGTTTGTGATCCCTTATTTGCGTGATAGGACTATAAGTATGGATCCTGTATCTGTATAGATTGTTGCTTTTTCATCGATATTGAGTGCTAAATCCTTAAGTTGATTCTCCCAAGGTTCTTTTGGAAAATGACTTGCAAGAATCCATACGGTTTCGCAGCTAGAAGTATTTTGGAGAAGTTGTTGGAAAGATATGAGGTCAGAATCAAATACAGCATATGGGATTGCAAGATTGTCAAGTTGTGTATAATAGCTAAATGCTCGTTCAGATGCCTTATATACAAGCACACAAGCTTTCGGATTTAATTGTGTTGCAATTTGTTTAATAAAAGCATGGGTTTGCTGTATGTGATGTGTATTGGCACTCATTACTCGTATGTGTCGATAGAGCATAGGGAGTAAAAATATAATAATAAGACATAGTGTGCTTAAAATTCTATATATTCTGATGTGTTTGATTCGTGCATAGATATACCCCCCCCCTAAGGCACATATTAAAAAAAACATACTTGACATATAAAGTGAGAGCCTACCACCTATAATTCCATCATGTCCAAATGGGTATACGCGCATTAGGGAAAGTCCCACATAGATACCAAGCATACTTAGAATAGTTACGAAAAGATCTTGTCGTATCTTGTATAGGGCATAGAGTCCTACACAAGAAAGAAACATATAAAGGGGTATTACAAAACCTCTAGCAAATGGTGTAAACCCAAGGTAGATGTCTAAAAGGGTATTTTTAATGTAGGTTGGATACTCTAAGAGATTGTGTGGTAGAAAAAACCGTGCCCAATACTCGTAAAATCCTCCAACAGCTTGATATCGTATATAAAAAATATAATAAAACCCAAAGAAAATTAAAAGTGTTAAGAAATATGGAAAATTTACATAGATAAAAGTTTTTAAATTAGATTTATTTTGCCATATATAACCAATCACACATGCACATGTGACAAACATACTTGTATGGGAAAAGAGTATCGCTATGAGACTTATGAATATAAACCTTGACAAAGTAATACATTTTATATACAAATATAGGAGCAAAAAACCTAAAAATGCCTCGATACCATATTGTTTAAACTCTGTGCTGTAATGCAAGAGTCCCAAAGAACCACACACAAGTAAAATAAAAAATGTTTGTGTAAAGGAATCATGAAGTGTTCTTGAAATTTTAAAAGCCAAAAATAATGTGCCCAATGAAGAAACAAATGGCAAAAAATATAAGACATATTCATTTGCACCAAAAATTTCATATAGGGATTTTGTCCAAAGCAAGAATCCAAGAGGCACACTTTGTGTGAAAGGTAGGGGAGCAAAAAATATTTCTTGCCAAGTTGTATGTGTAATAGAAAATGTTAGGGAAGCTTCATCGAGCCATAAATCTTTATGAAATATGTATTGGTAGATTCTGGTACATACACTAGAAAATAAGGCGAATATCATTAACATTTGATAGATCGTAATTGTTTTATGGCGGTTTCCTAATAATTTTGTATCAGGGTTGAATGCTTGCATTTCTTACTCCTATTTGGTGATACTCAAAGCCTTTAGATTCTAAATGTAGCGTGTGGTAGATATTGCGTCCATCAAAGATAATAGGGCTTTTTAGTAATTTTGCTATTTCTTCAAAATCTGGGCTTCTAAACTCTCTCCACTCTGTGACAAGCACCATTGCATCACAATCTTTAAGCGCCTCATATTTGCCTGTCGTAAATGTAATATGTTCTAGTATGTCGCTAAGATAAAACTTCGCTTGTTCTATGGCTTTTGGATCATAAGCCTGTATCTGAGCACCACGCTTCACAAGCTCTCGTATAAGCACCAACGCACTTGCTTCACGCATATCATCGGTTTCTGGCTTAAAGGCTAATCCCCATATACCAAATTTTTTAGCCGATAAATCTTTGCCAAAACGCGCACATATCTTTTCTACCAAAAGCATTTTTTGTGCTGTATTGACCGAATCAATAGCTTGTAATATTTGTGGTGTGTAGCCAAAATCTAGCGCAACTTTTTCTAGGGCTTTGACATCTTTGGGAAAACAGCTTCCGCCATATCCGCACCCTGGATAGATAAAGCTATACCCAATGCGTGAATCTGATCCTATGCCAAGTCGCACATCATTGATATTGGCACCCACTCGCTCACAGATTTGACTCATTTCATTGATAAAGCTAATTTTGGTTGCAAGCATCGCATTTGCGGCATATTTTGTCATTTCAGCAGATTCTATACCCATGGCAATGAATCTATCACTTTTTACAAGAAATGGTGCATAAAGAGCTTTCATAATCTCTAAAGCCTTAGGAGAATCCGCACCTACTACAACTCTATCAGGGCTCATAAAATCCTTTATTGCCACGCCTTCTTTTAAGAATTCAGGGTTGCTTACTACATCAAAATTTTCTTGCATTCCGCGTTTTTGTAGCTCTTGTGTAATGATTTGACGCACCTTTCTAGCAGTGCCCACAGGCACGGTGGATTTATCCACGATTACCGCATAATCTGTAAGGTGTGCTCCTATGTCTTCTGCCACGGCACAGACATAGCGTAGGTCAGCGCTACCATCTTCTCCCATAGGAGTGCCTACTGCAATAAAAATTACTTCGGCATTGCTTAATGATTCTGTTTTGTCTGTGCTAAAGCGTAGAGTGCCTTTTTTGTGATTTTCTAGCACCATGGATTCTAATCCTGGTTCATAGATTGGAATAATACCTTTTTGGAGATTTGCAATTTTTGTAGAATCTACATCAAGACAGATGACATCATTACCCATTTGAGCAAAACACGCTCCAGCTACAAGTCCAACATAGCCACTACCGACAATCGTTACGCGCATACATTTCCTTTAGGAATTTAGATTCTAAAAGGCGGAATTGTAGCACACATAAACTTAAGCTTGTTTATGCGAGATTTTCTACGCTTTTTTTGAGCTCCCCAAAGCTATTTTGGATAGATAAAGATATGCTATGCACATTTTGAGAAGTTGTGAGATTATGTTTGGCAAAATCTAGGATTTTTTTCATATCTTCATTGATGATTGTGAGATCTTTGCTCATCACATCGCTATGATCGATAAGCTTTTGGGTAGTTTCAAAGCTTTCATTAAAGATATTCTCAAAAGTATCAATCTTGGTGTTTGCATCGTTGGTGCGTGAAAGCAGACTTTCTACATTTTCTTTATTTTCTATGATGACTTGCTTGCTTTCATTGACATCTTGAGTCATTGCTTTGACATTACTATCGATTTCACCAAGGCTGTGTTGGGTATTTTCTGCTAGTTTTCTTACTTCATCAGCTACCACGGCAAAGCCTCTTCCATGCTCTCCCGCTCTTGCAGCCTCAATAGCGGCATTAAGTGCTAAAAGATTTGTTTGATCAGCAATCGAGCGCACGGTTTCAACGATATTGATAATTGTATTGGTATTGTTTTCTAGAGATTCAAAGTGCGAGATGAGATTGGCATTTTGGCTAAAGATATTTTCTACCAGATTATATACATCTTTAAGGAGTGCCCTAATTTCTTGCATAGCAGTAAACATCGATTCTTGCTCGGATTTGGTTTGCAAAATTTCTTCGTTAAAGGTTTGCAAAAGCGTGCTTGTAGAATCTGCTTTTGTGTTTGTAGATTCTACGATAGTATTCATATCTTGCGTGAGGCTTTTAAGAGAATCTGCGATATTGCCAAGTCCGTTGATATCTGTTTGACCACTTTTGACTTTTTCATGTATAGTTTCTACTACGGCTTGTATGCGCGCCTTGAAGTCATCGATAAGTGCGAGAATCTTGCCATTTTCTGTGCTATATGAAGTATTAACCTTGATTTTTGAAGCTAGTGTGATAGATTTTAATTCCTTAGCAATGATTTTTGTCATATTCACACCCCAAGTCTTTTCATCAATATCGTGTATGATAAGTGCGACTACGATGACAAATTGCACAATTTGCCCTATGAGATTCTCAGTAAAGAGCAAGGCATTGGTTGCGAGTATAATAATGCCTAGAATGTGAATAATGCGCATACGAAAATAGAGTGATTTAAACATGATAACATCCTTTTTTAAAAAAAGTGCGTAATTCTAGCGTTAGAATCTTAATGTAAGCGTATAAATTCTAATGGTTTTTCTTTTTTGCTCTTTAGACAGGGAAGATTGTGATAGAGAAACCAAAAATTATTGATATACAAGAAAGAATGTGTCTAATGCAAAAAACAAGCAGGGAGAAAAATTGATTTTTTAATACTTAAGTAGTGGTGCGGAAGAGAGGACTTGAACCTCCATGCCTTGCGGCGCCAGATCCTAAGTCTGGTGCGTCTGCCAGTTTCGCCACTTCCGCGTTGCAAAAATAAAAGCGAAATTCTATAATGCAAATGTTAAATTTTGACTTAAATGCGTGAAAAATGATGCATGAAAATACACTTATTTTGTTATAATGCGGGGCAAAAACATAAGGATTTTCTTTGCGCCATATACCCAATATTTTAAGTATTTCTCGGATTTTGCTTGCCATATTGCTCCTTTTTATCGTGCTTGAGAGTGATAAGATTTTTCCTGCGTATATGGATACATCGTGGATTAATTACTTTGCTGCACTAACGTTTTGTATCGCGTCTTTGACTGATTTTTTTGATGGGTATATTGCAAGGGAATATCACCTCAAGTCATTATTTGGCGAAGTTTTTGATCCATTGGCTGATAAAATGCTTATTTTGTCTGCGTTTATTGCGCTTTTGGTGTTGCATCGTGCCTCACCTTGGCTTATTTTTTTAATCTTAAGTAGAGAATTTTTTATCACGGGATTGCGCGTAGTTGCGGCAGGTAGCGGTAAAAGTGTGGCAGCATCTAATGCTGGCAAATACAAGACAGGCGCACAAATTGCTGCAATCGCCTTTTTGTTGGCGGATTTTTTCCCCGGAGGGGAGGCATTGCTTTGGTTTGCGACATTTCTTACGCTGTATTCAGGATTAGAATACACAATAAGTTATTATAAAACTCTAAAGGCGTAGCGCGTGGGATTTATCCTCTCTTGCATTATTCTTGCATTTTTTATTTTGTTTCATGAGCTTGGGCATTTTTTGGTAGCGCGTTTGTGTGGCGTAAAGGTCGAGGTTTTTAGCATAGGATTTGGTAAGAAAATCTTTACCTTTACATATAGAGGCACACAATATGCAATTTCTGCCATACCATTGGGTGGATATGTCCAGCTAAAGGGACAACAAGAGGCATTTACACAAGCTACACAACCTAAAAAAGAATCTACAAACAAAGGCATAATCCATTCACACTCTACAGAGGATTTACAAGCAATGAGGCATAGCACTTTGGCACCAGCAGATTCATATCTTGCCAAATCGCCCATACAACGCATTGCCATACTTCTTGCAGGTTCGTTTTTTAATATCTTGTTAGGGTTTTTGTTGTATTTGTATGTGTGTTTACATGGGCTTGAAAGTGTGCCACCTATCGTAGGGGAAGTGCTAGATTCTACCCCCGCACAAGAAGCTAGAATAATAGCCGGAGATAGAATCTTAGCTATCAATGGCGTAGAAATTCGCACTTGGGATGAGTTATCAAAAAGGGTGCAAGATTCTAAGGGCGAGATTACTCTAAGTGTGCAGCGTGATTTGGAGCATATGGACATTATTCTTACGCCACATGTTATGCAATCACGTAATATATTTGGTGAGGTTATAGAACATAATGCCATAGGGATTCTTGCGACACAACAAACTCAAATCATTCGCTACACAGGCTTGCAAGCAATCACAAAGGCTTGGGAAAAAACTATAGAGGCTTCAAGGTTTATTATGCAGTCTTTGCAAAAGCTTCTTAGTGGTGTTGTTGGGGTGCAAAATGTCAGTAGCATTGTGGGTATCACACATACGATGTCCGCAGTCGCACAGAGCGATATGATAGCTTTTCTTACTTTGAGTGCGCTTATTTCTATCAATCTTGGAATCTTTAATCTCTTGCCCATTCCACCACTTGATGGCGGCCATATCCTTTTGACATTGTATCAAGCCATTATGCGTAGACCATTGCATATTAGTATCATAAATGGGATTGTGGCTGTGGGATTGGCATTGCTTTTGGGAATTATGGCACTTGGAATCTTTAATGATATAAATCGTATCATTGCACCATAAAAGCGCTACAAAAAACCCATATATTAACTTTCTTGGGTGCATAATAAGGGCTACATTACATTAAAAAGGTGGAAAGTATGGAAGATGTTTTTGACACGCGATGTTTGACAATGAGTATTCTAGCAAGTCCAAGTATGGCGAATTTTAGCGGTGTGGTGCATGGTGGTGAATTGATGAAGCTTCTTGATCAGGTGGCGTATGCATGTGCGACGCGTTATTGTGGGCACGGCGTAGTAACGCTAAGCGTAGATAATCTGATGTTTAAGCACCCCATTCCTATTGGATCGCTCATCACATTTCTTGCGAGCGTGAATTATGTAGGAAAGACAAGTTGTGAAGTAGGGATTAAGGTTGTAAGTGAGGATATCAAAAACCATTTTGTAACGCACTGCAACACTTGTTATTTTACAATGGTAGCTATTGACACAAAAACGGGTGAAAAAAAGACGATTCCACCTTTTGAGCCAAAAACTCCTCTTGAAATAAAGCGTTATGAAGAGGCGCTCAAACGTAAAAAAATGCGTGAGGAAAATGCCAAAAGCCTCAAATCAAAATAACTCTTAAATATCACACAAAGTATGCAAACCCTTAGCGCGCTAGAGTTTTTACAGACTAAAAGTTCTAGCGCTGCATCTTATGCAACAACCATTATTGATGTGCGTAGTCCTAGTGAGTTTGCGCATTCTCATATCCCAAATGCCATTAATTTAGCGGTTTTAGATGATGAGGAGCGTGCAAGGGTAGGCACATTGTATAAACATAATCCATTTGAGGCAAAACTTCTTGGAGCTGGACTGATTTGCCAAAATATCGCAAGTTTTCTCCCAACGTTTCTCTCAAATTTAGGGCTTACCCCCGCGCATATTATTAGAATCTATTGCGCTAGAGGCGGTATGCGTAGCCTTTCATTACAGACAATTTTGCATAATATTGGGTATCGCACTATTCGATTGCAAGGAGGATACAAGGCATATAGAAATGCTGTGCTTACAGATCTTGCGCGCACGCCAAATATGCAATTTTTTACCCTTGTAGGTCCTACTGGCAGTGGCAAGAGTGAGCTTCTTGCTTTGTATGAGTATGCGCTGGATATAGAATCTTTAGCAAAGCATTGTGGATCGAGTTTTGGAGCGATTTATGGAGCACAACCAAGTGTGGCAATGTTTGAAAATATGCTTTTTACGCGATTGGGGGAGTTGGAGGGTAAAAAAGTGCTTGTGGAGGGTGAGAGTAAAAAATTGGGAAATCTCATCGTGCCAAAAGCCCTCTATAATGCCTATCAAAGTGCGCCAAAAATCTATCTTCATACACCTATAGAGCTTCGCATACAAAGAATCTTAGGCTACTATCAGCATATTAGCGAGGAGTTTTTTGTCAATGCTATGCAAAAAATTGCACCTTTTATGCAAAAGAATTTTTGGCTTGAGGCTAAAGAGGCTTTTATGCGTGATGATAAATATATGGTTGCTCAGATTCTGCTAGAACACTATTATGATAAGGTGTATAAAAAGGAAGTATATGCGTATCGTATAGAATCTAGCAATTTACACGATGCACTAGATTCTATACGCGATATTATGGCTAGACACTAGCCCATATTGCAAGGGCAGTGAGCAATAAGCCAAGGGTAAATGTCAGCAACGCCTCTTTGCGTTTTTTCTTGCAAAATGAGGTTATGATGAGACCAGAGAAATAAAATATCATAAGAGAGATGGCAAAGCCAACGGCGATAATGTCAAAATAAAATTTGCCCTTTGCTTTGTGCATAAGCACCAAGATTCCATACAAGCCCCTATCAGTAACGCGCACAATCGCCTCTCCTTGCTTGTTTGTTGTGATACTTGCACTATAAGTAATAGATCCCATTGTTATATTGCCTTTTTGCACGCGAATGTCTGTGTTATTTGGGATTTTGAGATTATTGGCATGTAGCACAGAGAGGATTGTCGCTTGTTCTTCGCCTTGTTGGGGCATGGAGGGCAGGGTAAATTCTTGAATCTTTGCGTCGACATCTTCACGCACACCAAGAATATACAATGCTCCAGTCAAAACATAAATCAGTGCAACAGGGAGAAAAAAAAGACTCAAATACAAATGCACTTTCATCCATAGAGATTTATCAAATTTCATCTCACACTCCTTAGTTAAAGATTACGCGATTATATTTAAATATGTGTGATACAAATGTGAAATACACACACGTAAATCACACATTTTTTGCAAAACTCTCAAAATACAATTCTCTTGCCTTTTGGCTTGAGAGATGTAGGGAATCTATGCAAATATCTGTATCACTCACAACGCCAATTTCCCGCACCAATAATCCTAACTTGTTGGCTCTAGATTCTATAAAAGCACGATCTTGTGGCGCGACTTCTAGCACTACACAACTAGGACTTTGTGCAAAGAGTAGATCCCAAGATGCAAGCCCACTTTGCACACGCACGCCTTTGTCGCCCAAAAGCGCCATTTTTGTTAGGGCGATGGCTAATCCACCTTTGCCTACATCTTTGGCGCTTACAATTGCGGCATTATCCTCGCAGAGTAGATCCCACAGACGTGCTTCACGCGATAAATCTATGCGCGCAACCTCACCATAAATCTTGCCCTCACACAACTTTTGTGCGATACTTCCGGCAAAATCTGCTGTAATCTCACCCACTAACAACAAACTATTGCCTTGCGTTTTGAGAGCACTTGTGATAGTTTTTTGGGCATCTTGCACAACACCCACGCTTACAATACTAGGACTTGGATAAATATCAACTCCATCGCTTTGGTTATGGAGTGAGACATTACCACTTACTACCGGCGTATTGAGTGCCACACACGCTTCTTTGATCCCTTCACACGCTTCTTTAAATTCCCACATTACTTCGGGATTATTTGGCGAACCAAAATTAAGGCAATCACTTATGGCTTTTGGACGCACGCCCCTTGTTGCGCATTTGCGACCTGCTGCTGCCACGCTAAGTTTTGCTCCTTCTTTTGGGTTGAGGTAACACGCACGCACATCGCAACATACATTCATCGCCAAGCCAACGCCATTTTCTTTGACGCGCACTACGCTACCATCGCACATTCCCGGACCTATAATAGTGTTTGTTTGCACACTGCTATCATATTGGCTATACACCCATTTTTTGTCGCTAATCTCGACACTGCCTAACAATTTCTCAAAAACTTCTTGCGCACTTAGCTTTGTATGGAGTGTTTGCGCCTTTTGGGTTTCGCGCTTAGATTCTTTTAGTTCTTTAGAGAGTATAGGCGCATTATCGCTGAGTTTATCAATAGGGATTTGGGCACATTTTTCCCCATACCAATACAGCTCCATAACTCCGCTATTAGTAACTTCTCCAATCACAGCGACATCTAATTCCCATTTTTGAAAAATTTCTATGACTTTTTGCTCATAGCCCTTTTTGGCACAAATAAGCATGCGTTCTTGAGATTCACTTAGCATAAGTTCATAGGGATTCATGCCATTTTCTCGCATAGGCACTTTATCAAGATCTAGGCGCATACCACTTCCACTTTTTGCCGCCATTTCAAAACTAGAGCTTGTAAGCCCTGCTGCACCCATATCCTGAATCCCTACAATATAATCTTTTTGGAATAATTCTAAACAAGCCTCTAGCAGTAGTTTTTCGGCAAATGGATCGCCTACTTGCACGGTGGGACGCAACGCTTTAGAATCTGAAGTAAAGCTATCGCTACTCATCACCGCTCCACCTAGTCCATCTCGACCAGTTTTGCTTCCTACATACATCACAGGATTGCCTACACCTTCGGCTTTTGCATAAAAAATTTCCTCTTTTTTGGCTACACCTAGACAAAATGCATTAACCAAAATATTGCCATTGTAGCTAGATTCAAAGTCCATTTCTCCGCCAATTGTTGGCACACCCATACAATTACCATAACCACCTATGCCCTCAACCACGCCACGCAAAAGATAACGATGTTTTTTGCCTATCTCGCCTTGATTGGTTATATCTCCAAATCGTATCGAGTTAAGACTAGCCACTGGACGCGCACCCATTGTAAATATATCGCGCATAATACCGCCCACACCTGTAGCTGCACCGGCACATGGCTCGATAAAGCTTGGGTGGTTGTGAGATTCGATTTTAAAAACTGCGGCATATCCTCCGCCAATGTCTATCACACCGGCATTTTCACCAGGTCCTTGTATGACCCATGGAGCTTGTGTGGGAAAGCCACGCAAATATTTTTTGCTTGATTTATAGCTACAATGCTCGCTCCACATAGCCGAAAAAATTCCTATTTCTACGAGGTTTGGCACGCGTCCCAAAATTTCTACAATAGCTTTGTAATCATCATGACTTAGCTTGTGTGAATCCAAAATAGATTCTTTGTCGCTTTCTTGTATAGGTGCGTTTAGCGTAGTAATATCGCGCATATATTCTCCTTAGGGTGTAGGCATCACAATAAAAGGCGGTATTCTAGCATACAAACGCTTGTGCTATGCATAAGTGATTGCACTTTTTATGTTACAATCAGCTGTATAACAAAGGCTATGCCCCAAATACAATCCAAATCACGCTATATATGAAAGGAATTTTATGAATCTTAACCCCCTTTTGTTGTTAGAAAAGCTCGTGCAATACCCAAGTATCACCCCAAAGGAATGTGGTATATATGAGTTTGTGTTAGAAATTTTGACACAAACTTTGGGTGAGGGAGCATTTGAGGTTATCACGCAAGAGAAAGAGGGTGTGAAAAACCTTTTTATTTACACGCCACATCAAGCAGATGAGCATTTATGTTTTGCTGGGCATATTGATGTCGTGCCACCGGGTGAGGGTTGGAGTAGTGATCCATTTATGCCTACTTATGAGGGTGGGTATCTGTATGGGCGTGGTGTGCAGGATATGAAAAGTGGCGTGAGTGCGTTTATATGTGCCTTTAGGGATTTTTTGGCACAAAACCCTCATATCACACAAAAAATGCGATTTTCTCTTTTGCTTACAAGCGATGAGGAGGGTGATGGGACATATGGCACACAATATATGCTCCAAGAATTAGAATCTAAAGGCTTATTGCCTACTATGGCTATAGTAGCAGAGCCAACTGCGCATAGAATCTGTGGCGATACGATAAAGGTTGGGCGGCGTGGTAGTATCAATGGCAAGATAACTATTTTTGGCAAGCAAGGACATGTCGCCTATCCTCAAAATTGCATAAACCCTACAGAGCTTTTGGGAGCAAGGCTAGGCAAACTTGCTGGTGTGAATCTTGATGAGGGCGATACATATTTTGATCCAAGCAAACTTGTGATAACTGATATACGCGGTGGTATGGAGGTTGTGAATGTAACGCCAAATGAATTAAAGATTCTTTTTAATGTGCGTAATTCTCCCAAGACTACGATTAAAGATGTGGAATCGTATGTAAGAAGTGTGCTAGAAGGCTTAGAGTTTGACTTGCAGCTTAAGCAAAGTTCGGTAGGATTTTTGACAGATTCTATACTTGTGGATATGATGAGTGCATGTATCGCTTCTGTGTGTGGGAGAGAACCAGAGCTTAGCACAAGTGGTGGCACGAGTGATGCAAGGTTTTTTGGCGCTAGGAGCATACCAGTAGTGGAAGTGGGCGTGCCAAATGATACAATCCACGCCCTTAATGAGCGTGTTGTGCCTCAAGATGTGCAACGATTGTATGAAATTTTTATACATTTTTTAGGGCAATATGCTAAGCAATGAACTATTAGTGAGTTATCTCATAAAATGACTAGTTTGCATGTGCAGTTTTTGGCTGTTAGTTGTGAATCTAGGCGAGTATGTAGAGATTGTATATCTTGGGGTGTGTAGGTTTCATCGATACTTTCAAAATATAGCGCTAGTGTGCAATCGTTTGAATATTCTCTTGGTGCAGGGCAATATTCAAAGACTAGCCCAAATTCCTTAAAACTTGGACTGCCCAAAACTCTTCCAGTTTCAAATGCCTCACTCGTGCTTTTAAAAATACAATATCCACGAAACAGCATACCTAGAATCTAGCCTATAAACATAATCGCTGCGCCTGTTCCTACTTGCATACCTTCGGTGGCATAGATTTCTTTGACTACGCCATCAACTGCGGCAAGCACTTCATTTTCCATTTTCATTGCTTCAACGATTGCTAATGTATCGCCGACTTTTACGCTATCGCCTTGCTTGACTTTGATTTTGGTAAGTGTGCCGGGCATTGGACTTTGTGCATGTCCTACGCCTGTAGCTTGTGGCAAACCTGTGCGTGTGGGTTTGGGTTGTGTGGAATCTTTGTCTTGTGTGGTATCGAGATTTTCGACATACACTTCCCTAAGCTCTCCGTCAATACGCATAAAAAATGGACGCACACCCTCATTTTTCTCTCCGCTTCCTTCGATTTTTATGACATATTGTTCTCCATTAACGGTGATAGCGAATTCTTTTGGGAGTTTATCCACGCCTTTGTCTTCAAAGTTTTCTAGTGCTTCAGGTTGTAGGCAATTTTGGTTGCGTTCTTGGAGAAAAGTTTTGGCTACATTGCCAAATATAGCATATGAAATGACATCAGTTGGGCTTTTGGCAAAGTCTTTAGAATCTATGCGAGCTTGTGGCAATTCATCGCTCAACAAATCCGCAGGACGCACATCGATAGGCTGTGCATCGCCAAGCACTTTTGCGCTAAGTGTTTTTGAGATAGGCGCTGGTGTTTTGCCATATAGCCCTTTAACAATATTGCGTGTTTCTGTCGTGATTGTTTTGTAACGCTCACCCATAAGCACATTTAATACAGCTTGCGTGCCTACAATTTGGCTAGAAGGTGTCACAAGTGGGACAAAACCAAAATCCTCACGCACTTTTGGAATCTCTTTCATCACTTCATCCATTCTGTCTAGGGCATTTTGTTCTTTGAGTTGATTTGCCATATTTGAAATCATGCCGCCCGGAATTTGTGAGAGAAGCACACGCGTATCGATTTGATTATAGACAGATTCAAATTTTGCGTATTTACGGCGATTGCGTCGCAAGATTTCACTTGCCTCTTCCATAAGTTCTAATTTTAAGCCAGTATCATAAGGGGTATCTTTGAGTGTGGCAACCATAGATTGTGTGCATGGGTGGCTTGTGCCTTCAGCAAGGGCAGAGTTAGCTAGATCCAATACATCTACTCCTGCTTCAAGAGCCTTTAGGTGTGCCCCAAAAGCAAAACCAGCAGTAGCGTGTGTATGAAAGCTGATACTAACCCCTACTTCTTCTTTAAGTGCCTTGACAAGTTCATATGCCTTAAATGGTGTGATGAGTCCCGCCATATCCTTAATAGCAATGGAATCACAACCCATATTGACTAGTTCTTTAGCATACACAACAAAGCCTTGTGTTGTATGGATGGGTGAAGTTGTATAGCAGATAGCGCCTTGAGCGTGTTTATTATTTTTTTTGATAGATTCTATACTTGTTTTAAGATTTCGCGCATCATTAAATGCATCAAAGATTCTAAAAATATCCATACCAGCTTGTGCGCTTAATGTGATAAATTCTCGAACAACATCATCGGCATAATGTCGATATCCGATGAGGTTTTGCCCACGCAGGAGCATTTGTAATGGTGTGGTTTTGAAAATATCTTTAAATGTTGCTAGGCGTTCAAATGGATCCTCTTTTGTATAGCGTAAACATGCATCATATGTCGCTCCACCCCATACTTCCACGCTATAAAAGCCCACTTTTTCAAAGAGTTTGGCTGCCTCTACCATATCTTGTGTTCGCATTCTTGTAGCCAAAAGTGATTGATGTCCATCACGCAAGGAATTCTCTGTAATTTTTATCATTGTTTCACCTCTCAAAGTGTATTTGTAAACTGCATGGCTAGACTATTATATAGGAGTTTTTATAAAAAGCGTCATAATTTCACAAAATATTATATGATAGATGCCTTATTTACTCTCTACAGCTTTCGAAGATTTTGTGTATAATGTCTTTCTGTTCTTCTAACCCATGTATATTTGGAATCTCTTTGCCATCACCACACACACCAGAGACTATATTACCATTTTCATAAGTTACTTGTGCTTGTAAGCTTCCATTTTCATAATATTGTTTTACAACACCATGTAATTTACCATTTTCATATGGAATCTCGGATGCTAGTTTCCCATTTTCATAATATTCTTTTGCAACACCATGCTGCTTACCATTTTCATATGGAGCCTCATACGATACATTCCCATTTTCATAGTATCCTTTTTCCACACACCCGCTTATTTTATCTCGCTCACTTTTGCACTCTTGTAATGTTTGTGCTTGTATACATGCACACAACGCGACACAACCCACAGCATATAAAAGAATCTTTTTCATACAAACTCCTTGATTATTTCTTGCAGGTTGTAGAGATTTGGTTTTGAATGTCTCCCCAATATCCTAGCCCTTGTATATTTGGAATCTTTTTACCATCACCACACACACCAGAGACTATATTGCCATTTTCATAAGTTATTTGTGCTTGTAGATTCCCATTTTCATAATACCTTTCTTCCACACCATGTCGCATATTACTTTCAAATGGAGTTTTATATTTTAGATTCCCATTTTTATAATATATTTTTGTAACACCATGTTGCACACCATTTTCATATGGAGTCTCATACCATAGATTCCCATTTTCATAGTATTCTTTTTCCACACCATGTCGCTTTCCATTTTCATACGGAACCTCATGTTTTAGATTCCCATTTCCATAATACCACTTTTCTACGCCATGTCGCTCACCATTTTCAAATGAAATCTCATAATTGAGATTCCCATTTTCATAGTATTCTTTTGCAACACCATGCCATTCACCATTTTCAAATGGAGTCTCAGACCTTAGATTCCCATTTTCATAATACTCTTTTTCCACACCATGTTTTTTATCATTTTCGTATGGAGTCTCACGCACTAAATTCCCATTTTCATAATATTTTTTTAACATACCATGTGGCTTACCATTTTCATATGATGCCTCACTCATTAGTTTCCCATTGTCATCATAGTATTTTAGGGCACCATGTGGCTCACCATTTTTATATGGAATCTCGGACGCTAGTTTCCCATTTTCATAATACCTTTTTGCAATACCATGTTTTTTACCATTTTTGTATGGAGTCTCAAACCATAATCTCGCACCATATGCATCAACATACTCTTTTTCCACACACCCACTTATTTTATCTCGCTCATTTTTGCACTCTTGTAACTCTCGTGTTTGTGTAAATGCAAAATAACACACAACACAAAGCACTATAACCACACAACCCACAGCATATAAAAGAATCTTTTTCATACAAACTCCTGATAATAGATGTATTTGGTGTTTTTGTTTTTCGTGTAAGACTATTGTATCATATTGTAGTATCGATTATTATATTGCACGATATATCGCGATAAATCTCTGATAGATTCTAATGCTCAAAAAGTGTGTAGAATCAAAAACTTACACTATAATATGTAGTATGAATTTTACCTTACACAAGGATTGTAATGTCTGCGAGGATTTGGCAACTTTTGGCTTTAAAGCGACTATATCTCAAAAGAATGTGCGGAGAGCATTTTACACAGCTCCAAGAAAAAATGCCACAAAAAACGCATTCAATGACTTCTATCATGAATGGGCGCGGTGATGAGTTGGATTCTCTAATTGCTTCTTGTAGTCTATGCGCACGTTCTAAGCTTACCACAAAAAGAGTGAGTGGTTTTGTTAATCCTAGAGCCTTGATATGTTTTATTACAGCAAATCCTCTTGTGGAATCTACGCATAATCAACTTGTTTTTGCTCCTAACAAAAGTGCAACTATGCTACAAAATATGATTACTCATGTGTTCAAAATGTCGCCCCAAGCTTGTTCGATTCTCTCTTTGTTAAAATGTCCTGTAGAATCTACCCCACATATTGATGAAGTCTCAATGTGCTTGGAATTTTTGCATAAACAGCTTGAATGTATAGCGCCTAAGGTGATTGTGCTTTTTGGACGAGAGTGTGCACAATATATATTAGGACAGAATCTAGAGGGTGTGAGGGATTTTAGAGATTATGGTAGAATCTTGTGGCATAATAATCGCTCGTTTTTGCTTACCTATTCGTTAGGTGAGATTGTGCGTAATCCATCACTAAAGCCACAAGTTATGCAACATCTTTTGGTAGCTAAGGGAGTATTATGAGGGTTTTTGTCTTAGGTTGCTTGTTGTGTATGGGGTTGTGGGCAAAGAGTTATATTATCTCGCCTCTGCCTCTTCCTAAGCAAGAGATTATTGATTTTGAAGTGCGTTCGTGCGATAAACGATGCTTAAATAAACTCTATGAAGAGGGCTTGTATTTTTCATTTATTGGAAGATTCCAAGATGAGCAAGATTCTGATTTGCGATCTAAGCTTACTTTGGCGTTGCAAGAATTATCTATTCTTGATATACCTAGTGCCTCAAATGGTAATATCGCAAAGGTAAAACTTGCGCTTTTAATGCCCAAAAAAGTCATAGGGCGTTATTTTAGTGAAAGTATTGACATAATCCTCTCATATCTTATGACACGCGGTGTGGATTTTAGCTTTGAGGTATTTAATACTGATACAGAAGACACACAAGCGATTGAGCAAGCATATCAGCGTGCTATCAATGCTCAAAGCGACTTTGTGATTGGAATCTTTACCACTAGAGGTGCTATAGAGCTTGCAAAGAATATTAAAATTAGCATACCAATCTATTTACCTACGATCAACATTCACCAAATAGGCGATATAAAGATTCCTAAGAATCTATATTTTGGTGGTGTGGATTATGAAAGTCAAATAGAGCTTATTGCAAACCTTGCACGAGGTGAAAATATCGTAGCTTATAACGATAGTTCTCCTATGGGGCAGTATTTAGGATCGCTTTTGCGCGTAAAAGACACAAATATTATTTATGAGCAAAATATAGATTCTACGATAGCTAAGCGTTTTAACTCTACACTTGCACAACAAAAATCCTACCTTCAATCCAATGTCGTAGTATTTAATACTTCTGGAGCACGCACAGGACTTATGCTTTCGCAAATGTTTGTGAGCACCATAAAGCCTAAAAAAATGTTTTCTACACAAGTAAATTATGATTGGGCATTGCTAAATTCTGTGCAATATAGTGGCAAAGAAGAATTATATGTCATCAATGTGATTTCTGATATTAATCCGCAACTTTTGGAATATGCGTCTTTGTTGGGGAGAGACTTGAAATATAACTGGGTGAGTTATGCTACTGCTATAGGCGTAGAGCTTTTGTTGGGGGCGCAACTCTCTGATGAGGAGCGTTTTTTTCGTGAGCAATTTTTAGATAATCAGGTGCATTATACAAATAGAATCTATAAATTTTCTGGAAAGAGTTTTGATGAGTATCGTTAAAAAGGAAGGATTTAATTTTTCTTTTGATACACAAAAGTGCGAAGTGTGTGGCGGTAAATGCTGCACAGGAAGCGAAGGATATGTTTTTGTGAGCATTCAAGAAATGCTTGAGATAGCCCATATGCTTGGAATGGAGTTTGAGGAATTCACACACAAATTTGTGCGCAAGATTGGGTATAAGTTTTCATTTATTGAAAAGCCTTGTGATGATGGCTTAGCTTGTGTGTTTTATGACAATGGAAAGTGTAGGATTTATGCCAAACGCCCAAAGCAATGCAAAGATTTTCCATTTTGGGAGGGCTATAAACAAGAGAATCTAACATCACAAGATTCTAAGAGTTTGCAAAAAGAATGTATAGGAGTGTGTTTTGAGTCATAAGTTTTTGAGAATCTTGCTAGGCTTATTGTGTGCTATGAGCGTAGCATTTGGGGCATTTGATGAAGAAGATTATATGTTTAGGGCATTGGATTTGCAAGATCAGGGCAAAATTCAAGAAGCACGTGATATGTATCTTGTATTGTATGATGAGACAAAAAAACTTGAATACCTCAAAGAAAGCATCTTGCTTTCAAGTCGCTTTGAGCAGCCACATATTATTTTAAGCTATATCCAAGATTATAAACAACAAACCCAACAAGAGGACATAGAGATTAATAAAACACTCCTTGATGTATATCTTAAAACAAATGATTTAAACAAAGCCTTGCCTATCGCGCAAATGATAGCCACACAAGAAGATACGCCAATGATACATAATGTTTTGGGCGTGATTTATGCCAATCTTGGCGATTTACAGAGCGCTATTAATGAGTTTCAAGCACTCTATGAAGAGACAAAAGCACCAGAAGCCTTGCAAAGACTTGCAGTGTTGTATGGACAAACACAGCAATTCCAAAAGGGCATAGCGTTGCTTGATACATATTTTAGGGATAATGCGTGTGATGGTGAATTATGCGCAATGGCGATACAAATCTATGCTAAGGCTATGCAAGGGGATAAATTAGAATCTATTCTTAAAAAGCGCTATGAGGAAGATCCTACTATAGCAAATGCACAGAATCTTATTTATATTTATTCATTGCGCAAAAAATACAATGAAGCATTAAAAATCGCCTCTAGGTATCCTTTTGATCCAAAAATGCTTTTTGGTTTATATGTGGAAACAAAAGATTATAACAATGCCTATAAAACAGCTTTGGATATATATAAAAATTCTAAAGAATCTATATATTTAGGGTTTGCGCAGCTTTATAGGTTTGAAACTCTGACAAACAAAACAGATTCTAAAAAAGTTTTACCTATCTTACAAGATATGGATAAGGCAATCGAGCTTATTCAAAAAGATGGTGTGCCAGATAGCTTACAAAAAGAGAATCTTGGATTGTTTTATAATTTTATGGGATTTTTGTTGATTGATTTGGATTTAGATGTCGAAAAAGGTATCTCTTATGTGCAAAAAGCCTTAGAAATTGCACCAGGTAACATAGCATATTTGGATTCTTTGGCGTGGGGATATTATAAGCAAAAACATTGCAAGAGGGCAAAAGAAGTGTTTGCAAAGATTCCAAAAGAAAGTCTCTCTAGCGATGAAGAATTATTAAAACACGCTAAATCACTTGATTTATGTCAGTAAATAAGCCATTTTTTGTCGATGTTGTGTTACAATGCGAGGCAATTTTTTAGAAAGGGGCGTGTGAGAGATGTCTGCTAGTATGTCTAAAATCGATCAAGTAACCAGCCTACATAAAAATAACGAATTGCAGCTTTTGTGCTTTCGTTTAGAGAAAGACCGCGATTTGTATGCGGTGAATGTTTTTAAGATTCGTGAGGTGATCAAATATAATGGTGCGCTTACAATCATAAGCCACGAACCAAATGCACTTGTGGAGGGGTTGATTACTATTAGGGATCTTACTATCCCTCTTATTGATATGAAAAAATGGTTTTATTACGATCCTCGACAGAGAGATAGAGATCTACGCCAATACTCTATTAAACGCAACAAAGGTGAAGATGACATTATTATGATTTGTGAATTTTCACGATGGACAATAGGCGTGAGAATCTATGAAGCTGATAGAATCCTCAATAAAAAATGGACAGAAATTGAGCAAAGCGTAGGTGTAGGGGGCAATGGACAAAATGGCAAGCTAGTAAGTCGCACACGATATTTTGATGGACGCTTGGTGCAAGTGGTGGATATTGAAAAAATGCTCACCGATGTATTCCCATGGATAGAAAAAGAAAAAGAAGATGAAATGAAAAAAGTTTCACAAGTCCAAGCGACCAAGTCCGTGTTACTTGCAGATGATAGCCCAAGTGTTTTACGCACAATGCAAGTAATTCTAAATCGCATAGGCGTTGTGCATTATGATTTTGTGAATGGACGAAAACTTTTAGATTATCTGTTTGCCCCTACGACAGATATTAGTAGCATAGGTATGATTATCACAGACTTAGAAATGCCAGAAGTGAGCGGATTTGAGGTGATTAAACAAGTCAAAGCAAATGCCGCAACAGCACATATTCCTATCGTAGTTAATTCCTCTATGAGTGGTAGCAGTAACGAAGATATGGCACGCAGTCTTAATGCTGATGAATTTATCTCCAAATCCAATCCTGTGCAAATAGAAGCAGCTATCAAGCATCTTATGCTTCGATAGTTTTTGTGTATATATCATTATAATGAAAGAAGCTAGTAAGCGTGTGTCGCCAGATTGCCTAAATGCGATTGCTACGCCTTGTTATGTGCTAGAGCGTGATAGATTGATTGCAAATCTTGCTCTTTTAGAATCTGTGCAACATCGAAGCGGCGCAAAGATTCTCCTTGCGCTTAAAGGCTATGCATTTTGGCGTTGCTTTGAGGAATTGCGTGAGGCTTTGAGTGGAAGCACCGCAAGTGGATTATATGAGGCGCGTTTAGCGTATGAAGAAGTAGGTGGAAGAGAGCAAAATAAAGAAGTATGCGTATTTAGCCCTGCATACAAAGAAGTAGATTCTCTTTTACCTTATGCCACACACATTATTTTTAATTCTTTTGCGCAATGGCAAAAATTTTATCCTGCTATCCAAGCGCATAATCACGCCAATCCGACGCGCTATATTAGCGTTGGGTTGCGTGTAAATCCCCTATATAGCGAGGTTAGCCCTGAAATTTATAATCCTTGCGCGCCAAACTCTCGACTTGGTATTATTCCTAGTGAGTTTGAAAGGGGTGTGCAAGAATTCGGATTAGATGGCATTGATGGATTGCATTTTCATACACATTGTGAGCAAAATGCTGACGCACTGCAACGAACTTTGCTACATTTTTTACAATATTTTGGAGCATATTTGAATGGTAGAAAATGGGTAAATTTTGGTGGTGGGCATCACATCACGCGTGAAGATTATGATGTAGAGTTGCTAGTAAAACTTGTGCAAGACTTTAGGCAAACATATGGAGTAGAGGTCTTTTTGGAGCCTGGAGAGGCGGTAGGGTGGCAAGTTGGATTTCTTATTAGTGAAGTTGTGGATATAGTGCAAAATCAAGGAAACATCGCCATTCTTGATACAAGCGCTAGTGCGCATATGCCTGATTGTCTTGAAATGCCTTATCGACCAAGTGCCCTAAAGCTTAGCAATGGAGTTCTTGAATCTGATAAGGGGGAAAATGTTGGTGCATATCGCTATCGACTTGGGGGACCTACTTGTCTAGCTGGTGATGTGCTTGGGGATTTTAGTTTTGATACGCCACTACAGATTGGAGATAAGATTATTTTTGAAGATATGTTGCATTATACGATTGTAAAAAACAATACATTTAATGGTGTGCCATTGCCTTCTTTGGGCGTGATAGAAAATGGTAATTTTCGCACATTAAAGGAGTTTGATTATTTTGACTACAAACAACGTAACTAAGCCTATCGTTTTTGAAAATCTTCTTATGCTTGCTCCGCTCGCAGGTTACACAGATTTACCATTTCGTTCTGTGGTAAAAAAATTTGGTGTGGATATTACCGTGAGTGAAATGATAAGCTCACACGCTCTTGTGTATGCCAACAAAAAAACACTCAAAATGTTAGAAAAATCTCCTATAGAATCTCCATATGCTGTGCAAATAGCAGGTTCTAAACCAGAAGTTGTGCGATCAGCAGTAGAGATTCTCAACGCACAAGAAGGCATAGACATAATAGATCTTAATTGTGGTTGTCCAGCTCCAAAAGTGGCTAATCACGGCAATGGTAGCGGGTTATTAAAAGATTTGTCTTTGCTTGTAAAAATCGCAAATCTCATCAAGCAAACAAGCACAAAGTCTTATGTGAGTCTCAAACTTCGTTTGGGTTTTGATAAAAAGATTCCATTAGAAATTGCTGCGGCTATCAATGAAAGTAATGTGGATTATGTCGTGATACATGGACGCACACGTTGCGATGGTTATAAAAAAGATAAAATCGATTATGATAGCATCGCTGCCATTAAGCAACGTATTAACATACCATTGATTGCTAATGGCGAGATTGCAAGTGCTGCTGATGCAAGAATGGTGCTAGATAGGACAGGTGCTAATGGCGTGATGATAGGTAGAGCCGCGATTAAAGCACCTTGGATTTTTTGGCAGATTCGACATAATACAAATGAGATTCCGCCCATTGTCCGAAAAGACTTGATTTTGGAGCATTTTGATAAAATGGTGGAATTTTATGGTCCAAGGGGCGTGGTGATGTTTCGTAAGAATCTCCATGCATATAGCAAGAATTATCCAGGCGCAAGTGAATTTAGAAATATCGTAAATGCAATGAGTGATCCTAATGAGGCTCGTGCGCGCATTGAGGAATTTTTTGGGCAAGAGTATATAGCAGAGGAACTACCGCAACTTGTGCATCTTAATAAACGCACGAGTTAGTGTGTAGATTCTAAAGATTATGTAGGAATAGAGCGTGAAAAATATAGCATTTTTTGATTTTGATAAAACGATAACGACCAAAGATAGCTTATTTGTATTTGTGAAGTTTGCAGTAGGCAAATGGGCATTTTACAGAGGTTTTATTGCAAGATTTTGGATTTTGCTTGGCTATGTTGTAGGTTTGTATTCCAATGCCTACGCCAAAGAGTCGCTTATGCGATATTTTTTTAAGGGTTATAGCACAGCGGATTTTGCACTTTTGTGCGCGAATTTTCAAAGCACACTTTGTGGAATAACAAGAATCCAAGCGATGGAAAAAATAGCGTGGCACAAAGATAGAGGCGATGTTGTTGTGGTGGTGAGTGCGACGTTTGAGGAATATTTGAAGCCATTTTGTCAAAATATGGGGCTAGAATGTCTTGCAACCAAGCTAGAAGTCGTAAATGGCGTGCTAAGTGGGAATCTTGCGACACCAAATTGTTATGGAAAGCAAAAGGCAGTGCGTATCCAAGAAAGCTATGATCTTTCGCAATATGCAGAAATTTATGCATATGGGGATTCTAAGGGAGATTATGAGATGTTGGCATTAGCAACGCAGAGATTTTATAGAAAATTTTATTAAGGTAAAGCGATGATAGTTGCGCTAAAGGGTTATATTGAGAGATTAGAGCCTACATTTGTAGAGCTTGATGTGGGGGGCGTAGTGTATGGTTTGGGGATTTCTATTCATACAAGTATGCGTCTTAAGGATTGTTTAGATACATGTGTGAAAGTTTTGTGCGTGCAGATTATTCGCGAAGATTCACAAGCGCTTTTTGGATTTTTTGATGAAGTAGAGCGCTTGAGTTTTGAGCGTTTAATAAAAATTAATGGCGTTGGTCCAAAAGTTGCGTTAGCAATTCTTAGCACATATACGCCACAAAGTTTTGCCAAGATTTTAGAAGACAAGGACATACAAGCTTTGCAGCGCGTGCCGGGCATAGGTGCGAAAGGGGCTGGAAAGATTATGGTGGAGTTGGCGGGATTTTTTACTGAGCTCATAGAAGATAGGGTTGAGAAAAATACTACAAATAATATCAAGCATGAAGCAGCCCAAGCTTTAGAATCTTTGGGCTTTAAAAATGCGGATATTACTAATGCACTCAAAGAAGTGGGTGATGGGGAAGTAGCAGATGTCGTCAAGGAGGCGTTAAAAATTTTGGGTAAGAAAAAATAAGAAAACACGAATAAACCTTGACAAACATAGGTTTTGTGTATATAATTCGGACTTTTATTTTCATGGTTTTATCTTTTATGCTGGTTTAGCTCAGTTGGTAGAGCATCTGCCTTGTAAGCAGAGGGTCGGGGGTTCAAGTCCCTTAACCAGCTCCATTTTTCAAACTCTAGCAGTTTTCTGCTTTCAGTGTTTGACCAGTGTTAGCTATGTTTGGTGAGTTACTCAAGTGGCCAACGAGGGCAGACTGTAAATCTGCTGACTTTGTCTTCCGTGGTTCGAATCCACGACTCACCACCATTACATAGATTGGCTTTGTGTTAGCTAGGGATGAATGGTAGTCGAGATAGTTTGTTATTATAAGTGATGCGGGAATAGCTCAGTTGGCTAGAGCATCAGCCTTCCAAGCTGAGGGTCGCGGGTTCGAGCCCCGTTTCCCGCTCCATTTACTGGGAGCTGATTCTTTCATTGTCAAGTATATAGATGTGGATACGAGTGTATCACCACATACTTCAGAGAATCTAACCCTTTTTATGTCGTTGTTTTTGTTGCCCATATAGCTCAGTGGCAGAGCACTTCCTTGGTAAGGAAGAGGTCGGCGGTTCAATCCCGCTTATGGGCTCCAGTTTTTCTTGTAGAGAGAATCTTGAAGCTTTTTTGAGATGCGCTCTTAATACTACTAAAATTTTTAGGAGAGAGATTATGGCAAAGGAAAAGTTTAACAGAAGTAAGCCACACGTAAATGTCGGAACTATTGGACACGTGGATCATGGTAAGACTACTTTGAGTGCTGCAATTTCTGCTGTTTTGGCTACAAAAGGACTTGCAGAGCTTAAAGATTATGACAATATCGATAATGCCCCTGAAGAAAAAGAAAGAGGTATTACTATCGCAACTTCTCACATTGAGTATGAGACAGAAAATCGCCACTATGCGCATGTTGATTGTCCTGGACACGCAGACTATGTAAAAAACATGATTACTGGTGCTGCGCAAATGGATGGAGCTATTTTGGTTGTTTCTGCTGCAGATGGTCCTATGCCACAAACAAGAGAGCACATTTTGCTATCTCGCCAAGTGGGTGTTCCATACATTGTTGTGTTTTTGAATAAACAAGATATGGTTGATGATGCAGAGCTTTTGGAACTTGTGGAAATGGAAGTAAGAGAATTGCTTTCTAGCTATGAATTCCCTGGTGATGATACACCTATCGTTGCAGGTTCTGCGCTTAAAGCACTAGAAGAAGCAAAAGAAGGTAAAGTTGGTGAATGGGGTGAAAAAATCCTTAAACTTATGGATGAAGTAGATAGATACATTCCTACTCCTCAAAGAGATGTTGATAAAACATTCCTTATGCCAGTGGAAGATGTATTCTCAATCGCAGGTCGTGGAACTGTGGTAACTGGTAGAATTGAAAGAGGTGAAATCAAAGTTGGTGATGAAGTTGAAATTGTGGGAATTCGTGATACACAAAAAACAACTGTAACTGGCGTTGAAATGTTTAGAAAAGAGCTTGACAAAGGTGAAGCAGGGGATAACGTTGGTATCCTTTTAAGAGGAACAAAAAAAGAAGAAGTAGAAAGAGGTATGGTGCTATGTAAGCCAGGCTCTATTACACCTCATAAGAAATTTGAAGGCGAAATTTATGTGCTTTCTAAAGATGAGGGTGGACGCCATACACCATTCTTTAATGGATATAGACCACAATTTTATGTGCGCACTACTGACGTAACAGGTTCTATTCAGCTTCCTGATGGTGTAGAAATGGTTATGCCAGGTGATAACATTAAAATTACTGTTGAACTCATTAACCCAATCGCCCTTGAAGAAGGAACACGTTTTGCTATCCGAGAAGGTGGTAGAACAGTTGGTGCTGGTGTGGTAACTAAGATTATTGAATAGGGTTTGATATGGCTAAGGGAAATGTGGTAAAGATCGGTCTTAAATGTTCGGAGTGTGGTGATATTAACTATAGCACCACTAAGAATGCTAAGACTCATACAGAAAAACTGGAGCTTAGGAAGTTTTCTCCTCGTTTGAATAAACATACTATTCATAAGGAAGTAAAACTAAAAAGCTAGGTATTTACCTAGCTTTGTAGGTCAGTAGCTCCAATGGTAGAGCGTCGGTCTCCAAAACCGAGTGTTGGGGGTTCGAGTCCCTCCTGGCCTGCCATAAAGCTAAGTTTGAGTGTTTTAAAGTTGAGTATAGAGATTTAAAATTGTGGATGTGGCGATGAAAAAACTTGTAGCATATTATAGGAATGCAAAAGAAGAACTTGATAAGGTTATAAAACCTACAAAAGAACAGGTGAGAAATGCTTCTATATCTGTTATTACCGTTGTCGTTGTCATCACTTTGTTTTTAGCATTAGTTGATCTCATCTCATCTGTTTCTGTATCAAGTCTAGTATCTTAAGTTTAGATTGTAGTTTTTAAAGGGGTAGACTTTGGAATGGTATGCAATACAAACATATTCTGGCAGTGAACAATCTGTAAAAAGAGCTATTGAGAATCTTGCAATTGAAAATAGGATACAAGATAGATTCGAGCAGATTGTTGTTCCTACAGAAGCTATTTACGAAGATAAAAAGAAGCTAACACATAGAAGTGTATATCCTGGTTATGTGTTTGTGAAAGTTGATCTTGATACGAAATTGTGGCATATGATACAATCTCTACCAAGAGTTGGACGTTTCATCGGAGAGAGCAAGAAACCTACGCCGCTTAATGAAGTTGATGTTGAGAAGATACTTGACAAGATTAGAAATCCCGCAGAACCAAAACCTAAAGTTTTCTTTGAAAATGGCGAAGTTGTGCGTATTGTCGATGGTCCTTTTGCTAACTTTACTGGAACTGTCGAGGAATATGACATTGAGCATCGTAAATTGAAGCTTAATGTTTCTATTTTTAGTCGAAACACATTGGTGGAAATCCTGTATTCACAGGTAGAGAAAATCATCTGATACATTTATTTTACTAAGAGAGGATATGAATCATGGGAAAAAAAGTTATTGGTGAGCTTAAGTTACAAATACCTGCAGGAAAGGCTAATCCATCTCCTCCTGTTGGTCCAGCACTTGGACAAAGAGGTATTAACATTATGGAGTTTTGCAAAGCTTTTAATGAAAAAACCAAAGATATGGGGAATTTTAATATACCTGTATTGATTACCGTTTATCAAGACAAGAGCTTTAGTTTTATCACAAAGAAACCTCCAGTGACGGATTTGATTAAAAAAGCTATCAATCTTACTAAAGGTTCTGATAATCCTCTCAAAAATAAGGTAGGTAAGCTCACGCAAAAGCAATTACAAGAGATTGCAGAACAAAAACTTGAAGACCTAAATGCTGTGGATATAGATGCCGCAAAGAAAATTGTTGCCGGTAGTGCTAGAAGCATGGGTGTTGAAATAATAGATTAAATTTGTTACGGAGTTTAGAGATGGGAAAGAAAACAACAAAAAGGTTACAAGCTTTACAAGCAAAGATTGACACAAATAAGATTTATGATGTTGCAAGTGGGGTTAGTCTTGTTAAATCTTTGGCATCAGCAAAGTTTGATGAAACCGTAGAAATTGCTTTGAGACTTGGTGTTGATCCTCGACATGCCGATCAGATGATTCGTGGTGCAGTGGTATTGCCACATGGAACAGGTAAAAAAGTTCGTGTTGCTGTTTTTGCAAAAGGTATAAAAGCTGATGAAGCAAAGGTCGCAGGAGCAGATGTCGTAGGTGCTGATGATTTGGCTGAAGATATCAAAAATGGCAATATGGATTTTGATATGGTCATTGCTACACCAGATATGATGGCATTAGTAGGAAAAGTTGGTAGAATCTTGGGACCTAAGGGTTTGATGCCAAATCCTAAAACAGGGACAGTGACAGCTGATGTCAGTAAGGCTGTGGCAAATGCAAAAAGTGGTCAGGTAAACTTTCGTGTAGATAAAAAAGGTATTATTCATGCACCTGTTGGAAAGGTAAGTTTCCAAGAAGATAAGATCAAAGAAAACATGCTTGAGCTTGTGCGTGCGATTAATAGACTAAAACCTTCTTCTGCAAAGGGTAAATATATCAAAAGCAGCACATTATCTTTGACAATGAGTCCGGGAGTGAAGTTAGATTCACAAGAATTGATGGATACAAAATAAAGAGTTGTTATTTTTATCTTAGATCGAAGATCATCGGGGCTTTGTGCTTAAAAATTACACCCTATGTGAGATTTGGTCTGAAAGGAGAGAAGCATGACTAAGCAAAACAAGATTCAGGCTATACAAGACCTTACTTCTGAATTTCAAAATGCGAATTCTATGATCGTTTGTGATTATAGAGGTTTGAGTGTTGCGCAATTGGAAGCTTTGCGTTTAAAAGCAAGGGAAGAAGATATTAAAGTTCGTGTTATTAAAAATACACTTGCTAATATTGCTATGCGCAATGCACAATATCCGCAGTCAGAACTTAAGGGAACAAATATTTTCGTGTGGGGCAATGATCAAATTAAGCTTGCAAAAGTAGTTTGTAAGTTTGCAGATGCCAATGAAGATAAGTTTGTTGTGAAGTTTGGTTATTTTGATGGCAGTGTGGTCCAAAAAGATCATATTGTTTCTGTCTCAAAACTACCAAGCAAAGAAGAGCTTATTGGTATGTTGCTATCTGTTTGGACAGCGCCGGCAAGATATTTTGTTACAGGAATGGATAATCTAAGAAAGCAAAAAGAAGAAGCATAAAATAACATAAAAAAGCAAAAGGAGCGAAAAATGGCTATTTCAAAAGAAGAAGTGTTGGAATATATTGGCAATCTTTCAGTGTTGGAACTTTCAGAGCTTGTAAAAGCTTTTGAAGAGAAGTTTGGTGTGAGTGCTGCTCCTACCGTGGTAGCTGGAGCAGTAGCAGCAGGTGGTGGTGCAGGTGGTGCAGAAGAAAAAACAGAATTTAATATTATACTTGTTGATGCAGGTGCTAACAAAATTAATGTTATTAAAGCTGTTAGAGAAATCACAGGACTTGGTCTTAAAGAGGCTAAAGATGCCACAGAAAATACTCCAAGTACACTTAAAGAAGGTGTTAGCAAAGAAGATGCTGAAAACTTCAAAAAGAAACTTGAGGAAGCAGGTGCAAAAGTGGAAGTTAAATAAATTTCCCACACTTTTAGGTCCTAACGAGATGTTGCCCAATCTTGCTTAGTATAAGCGAGCTTGGGCTTTTTGTGTTTTTGGCACTTTGTAGAGGCTTTTGGGTGAAGCTTCTATAGAGTGCTACTCTTAAAAATCCATGTCATGAAGGTTGAGCAAATGTCAGAGCAAATAAAACAAAACAAAAGATTGCGCATAGATTTTACGAAAAATCCTCAGTTATTAGATGTTCCTGATCTATTGTCCTTGCAACGAGATAGTTATAATGATTTTTTGTTTGCGAATGCGACAAAAGAGAGTGGTATTGAAAAAGTTTTTAAATCCATTTTCCCTATCCAAGATGCTCAAAATCGTATTACTTTAGAATATGCTGGTTGTGAGTTTGGAAAGCCAAAATATACAACTAGAGAAGCTATGGAGCGTGGGATTACATATTCTATTCCGCTTAAAATAAAGATTCGACTTATTTTTTGGGAAAAAGATGAAAAAAGCGGAGAAAAACTTGCAGTAAAAGATGTGAAAGAACAAAGTATCTTTATCCGTGAAATTCCATTGATGACAGATAGGACAAGCTTTATTATCAATGGTGTTGAGCGCGTTGTAGTTAATCAGCTTCATAGAAGTCCAGGTGTTATTTTCAAAGAAGAAGAATCTAATACCGCGTCAAATAAACTTATTTATACCGGGCAAATTATTCCTGATAGAGGTGCTTGGTTATATTTTGAATATGATGCAAAAGACATTTTGTATGCGCGGATTAATAAGCGTAGAAAAATTCCTGTAACCGTTATTTTACGCGCTATTGGTTATACGAAACAAGATATCGTCAATATTTTTTATCCTTCATTGCATGTCCATTTTGAAAAAGACAAATGCTTTGTTCCTTTTAGTGTGGAAAATATAGGCGCTAAGGCGGAATTTGATATTAAAGATTCTAAAGGCAATCTGCTTTTAGCTTCAGGGAAAAGAGTAGGAAGTAAAAAACTTAAAGAACTTAAAGAACTTGAAAAAGATATAAAATGGATGGAATATCCAGTCCAAAGATTGAATGAGCGCTACCTTTCTGAAGCGATATATGATAAGAATGGTGAATTGCTTTTTGATATTTTGACACAACTTGATGAAAGCAAGATTCAAAAGATTCTAGAAAGTGGTGTGAAAGAATTTAAAATTGCAAATGATACCGCTAAGGGCTTGGATAATTCCTTGATGAATTCTTTTGTAAGTGATGTGGAGTCCCTGCGAAACCTTAAGCAAACAGAAAATATTGAAGATGAAAACGATCTCTCGGCTATTAGAATCTACAAGGTTATGCGTCCAGGAGAGCCTGTTACCAAGGATGTGGCAAAGACTTTTGTAAATCAACTCTTTTTTGATCCAGAGCGCTATGATCTTACGCGCGTTGGACGTATGAAAATGAATCACAAACTTGGTTTAGATGTGCCTGATTATGTGACAGTGCTTACGCATAATGACATTATCGCAACTATCAAATACCTTATGAATGTGCGTAATGGCGAGGGACATATTGATGATAGGGATCACTTAGGTAATAGAAGGATTCGATCTATTGGTGAGCTTTTGGCAAACGAGCTTCATACGGGGCTTGTGAAAATGCAAAAGGCTATTCGTGATAAATTAAGTTCCCTCAATGGTTCATTTGAGAATCTTATGCCTCATGACTTGATTAATTCCAAAATGATAACAAGCACAATTATGGAATTTTTTACAGGTGGGCAACTTTCTCAATTTATGGATCAAACAAACCCTCTTGCGGAGATTACGCATAAACGCAGACTTTCTGCGCTTGGAGAAGGTGGTCTTGTCAAAGAGCGTGTGGGCTTTGAAGCACGCGATGTGCACCCAACGCATTATGGTAGGATTTGCCCTATTGAGACTCCAGAGGGGCAAAATATTGGTTTGATTAATACGCTTTCAACCTTTACGCATGTCAATGATTTGGGCTTTATTGAAGCACCTTACAAAAAAGTCAAAGATGGCAAAGTAAGCAATGAAATCACCTATATTACAGCTGCTCAAGAAGAAGGGCTTATCATAGCTCCAGCTTCTACAAAAGTAGATAAAGATGGAAATATCATTGAGGATTTGATTGAAGCAAGACAAGATGGTGAAATTATTCTTGTGGAAAAATCCAAAGTAGAATTAATAGATTTAAGCCCAAGAATGCTTGTTGGTGTAGCCGCATCGCTCATTCCATTTTTGGAGCACGATGACGCTAACCGCGCATTGATGGGTTCAAACATGCAGCGCCAAGCAGTGCCATTACTTAAGCCTGATGCACCTGTTGTGGGGACTGGTATTGAAAAAGTGATTGCAAGAGATGCATGGGAAGCCATTAAGGCAAAACGAGGTGGAATTGTTGAAAAAGTCGATGCCAAAAGTATTTATATTCTAGGAGAAGACGAGAATGGTGCGTATATTGATTACTATTCGCTTTGCAAGAATCTCCGCACGAACCAAAATACATCTTTTTCTCAACGCCCAATCGTGCGAAAAGGTGATAGTGTCCAAGCAGGGCAGGTGATTGCTGATGGTCCAAGTATGGATAGCGGTGAGTTGGCACTTGGACAAAATATTCGCGTGGCTTTTATGCCTTGGAATGGATACAATTTTGAAGACGCGATTGTAGTTAGTGAGCGTCTTATCAAAGAAGATACCTTTACTTCTGTACATATTTATGAAAAAGAGATTGAAGCGCGTGAATTAAAACACGGAACAGAGGAGATTACTTCAGATATTCCGGGTGTCAAAGAAAGTGAGATAGCACATCTTGATGAAAGCGGTATTGTGCGCATTGGGACATATGTTTCTCAAGGTATGATTTTGGTGGGTAAGGTTTCACCAAAAGGTGAGGTTAAACCTACGCCAGAGGAGCGATTATTACGCGCTATTTTTGGTGAAAAAGCCGGACATGTTGTTAATAAATCTTTATATTGTCCTCCTTCTTTAGAGGGTGTAGTGGTAGATGTAAAAATCTTTACCAAAAAAGGCTATGAAAAGGATTTACGAGCTATTAGTGCTTATGAACAAGAAAAATCTGTGTTGGATATTGAACATCACGATAGACTAACAATGCTAAACCAAGAAGAGATGGTGAGAATCTCCACAATGCTTTCTAAGCAAAAGCTTGTGAGCGATGCAAGCATTGGCGATAAACAATTCAAAAAAGGGCAAAATATTCCTAAAGAAGATCTTGCAAATATTAATCGTTTTGCACTCAACACATTGATTAAAAGCTACTCTAAAGAGATGCAAGCAAAATATGAACAAATCAAAGCAAACTTCTTAGAGCAAAAGAAAGCCTTGGGTGAGGAGCACGAGGAGAAACTTTCTATTTTAGAAAAAGATGATATTTTGCCAAGTGGCGTTGTAAAGCTTGTAAAAATCTACATTGCAACAAAACGCAAGCTCAAAGTGGGCGATAAAATGGCGGGGCGACATGGAAATAAAGGTATCGTTTCTAATATCGTGCCATTAGTAGATATGCCTTACACCAAAGATGGCGAACCTGTGGATATTATTCTAAACCCACTTGGTGTGCCAAGCCGTATGAATATCGGACAGATTCTTGAGGTGCATTTGGGACTTGTAGGTAAGAATCTAGGTAGACAGATTGAGGATATTTTCACGCAACAAAGTCAATCATGGATTAAAGATTTGCGCAACAAAATGCTTGAAATCTCTGAGGTCGTAAATGCTGATAATCCAGTTGCTACGGAATTTTTGAAAAAACTCTCTGATGAAGAGTTAATGCTCTATGCCAAAGATTGGAGCAATGGCGTAAAATTTGCTATTCCAGTTTTTGAAGGCATTGAGCAAGAACGCTTCAATAAGCTTTTTGAGCTTGCAAAAATTGATATGGATGGTAAGACTGAACTATATGATGGTAGAACAGGCGAAAAGATGATTGAACGCGTTAATGTGGGATACATGTATATGCTTAAACTTCACCATCTTGTTGATGAAAAAGTGCATGCGCGAAGCACAGGACCATATAGCCTCGTAACCCAACAGCCAGTGGGTGGTAAGGCACTCTTTGGTGGACAAAGATTTGGTGAAATGGAAGTGTGGGCATTGGAAGCTTATGGTGCAGCTCATACGCTTAAAGAAATGCTCACTATCAAATCTGATGATACAGAGGGTAGAAAAGATGCTTACAAGGCTATTACAAGAGGCGAGCGCGTAGGCGAATCAAAGATTCCAGAGACATTTTATGTTTTGGCAAAAGAGCTTCAATCGCTTGTGCTTGATGTAAAAGTGTATGGTGATGAAGTCGATGAAGGTGGTATGCCTAAGCCATTGGTTATTAAAGAAGATGATCGCCCTAAAGATTTCAATGCATTCCAGCTTGTTTTAGCAAGTCCAGAGAGCATACGATCATGGAGTCGCGGTGAAGTTAAAAAACCAGAAACTATCAATTATCGCACGCTAAAGCCAGAGCGCGATGGATTATTCTGTGCAAAAATCTTTGGTCCTGTGAGAAATTATGAGTGTCTTTGTGGAAAATACAAAAAAATGCGCTATAAAGGCATGGTGTGTGAAAAGTGTGGTGTTGAAGTTACAGAATCTAAAGTAAGACGCTACAGAATGGGACATATTGAACTTGTGGCACCTGTGGCACATATTTGGTATGTAAGCTCATTGCCAAGTCGTATAGGCACATTGCTTGGTGTCAAGATGAAAGATCTTGAGCGTGTGTTGTATTATGAAGCATATATCGTAAAAGATCCTGGTGAGGCATCATATGATAATGAAGGCACAAAACCTATCATGAAATATGATGTTTTAAATGAAGAACAATACCAAAATATTTATCAACGCTTTGGAGATAAGGGCTTTGTAGCACAAATGGGTGCCGAGGCAGTGCGAGATCTGCTAGAGCAATTAGATTTGGTGGATTTGTTACAGAAATTACGTGAGGAGGCGAGATCTACAAACTCTGAGGCTAAGAAAAAAACTATTGTAAAACGCCTTAAAGTTGTAGAAAGCTTCATCAATTCTGGCAATCGTCCGGAGTGGATGATTCTCACCGCACTTCCTGTGTTGCCACCAGATTTGCGCCCACTTGTAGCACTTGATGGTGGAAAATTTGCGGTAAGTGATGTGAATGATTTGTATCGTCGCGTGATCAATAGAAATCAGCGCCTTAAGCGACTTATCGAACTAGATTCGCCAGAGATTATTATCCGCAATGAAAAGCGTATGCTTCAAGAAGCAGTAGATGCACTCTTTGACAATGGTAGAAATGCAAATGCCGTGAAAGGAGCAAATAAGCGTCCGCTTAAATCGCTTTCAGAAAATATAAAAGGAAAACAGGGAAGATTCCGTCAGAATCTACTTGGAAAACGCGTGGACTTTTCTGGACGAAGTGTTATTGTCGTAGGTCCAAACTTGCGTATGGATCAGTGTGGTTTGCCAAAAAATATGGCATTAGAATTGTTTAAACCGCATTTGTTTGCAAAGCTTGAAGAAAAAGGTTACGCTACTAACCTTAAACAAGCAACCAAAATGATTGCACAAAAAAATAATGAGGTGTGGGAGTGTTTGCAAGAGATTGTCGAGGATTATCCAGTGCTTTTAAACCGCGCACCGACATTGCATAAGCAATCTATCCAAGCTTTCCACCCAAAACTTATTGATGGTAAGGCTATTCAGCTTCATCCACTTGTGTGTTCAGCGTTTAATGCGGACTTTGATGGTGACCAAATGGCTGTGCATGTGCCTCTTTCTCAAGAAGCTATCGCAGAATGCAAGGTGCTTATGTTAAGCTCTATGAATATTTTGCTCCCTGCTAGTGGTAAGGCAGTAACCGTTCCTAGCCAAGATATGGTTTTGGGACTTTATTATTTGTCTTTGGAGAAAAAGGGCGCTAAGGGTGAGCATAAAATATTCTCAACTGCACAAGATGTGATGATTGCTATTGATTTAGGAGAGCTAGATATTAATGCTAAGATTCGTGTTTCTTATGAACGAAGGATTATAGAAACTACCGCAGGTCGTATGATTATTAGCTCTATTTTGCCGGATTTTGTGCCACTTAATCTTTGGAATAAAGTGCTTAAAAAGCAAGATATTGGTGCGCTTGTGGATTATGTCCATAAATATGGTGGATTAGGCATTACCGCTACTTTCCTTGATAACTTAAAGAATCTTGGATTTAAGTATGCGACAAAAGCAGGTATCTCGATTTCTGCACCTGATATCATCACACCTGATAAAAAACAAGCGATGATTGATGAGGCGCGTGCAAGTATTCAATCTGTGCAAAGAGTGTTTGATACAGGAAATATAACCGCACAAGAACGCCATAATAGGATTGTTAATATTTGGACACGCACAAGTGATGAAATGGGTAAAATCCTAGCTCAAAAAATCAAAGAGGATAAGCAAGGTTTTAACTCTATTCATATGATGGCAGATTCTGGTGCGCGTGGTAGTGCAGCACAGATACGACAGCTTTCAGCTATGCGTGGCTTGATGACTAAGCCAGATGGCACAATTATCGAGTCGCCTATTACCTCAAACTTTAAAGAGGGGCTAAATGTTCTTGAGTATTTTAACTCTACGCATGGTGCGAGAAAAGGTCTTGCGGATACCGCGCTTAAGACAGCAAACGCTGGATATTTGACAAGAAAGCTTATAGATGTGAGTCAAAATGTTAAGGTAACAATTGAGGATTGTGGCACACATGAAGGGGTTGAAATTTCAGATATTACCATTGGTGGATCACTTGTAGAATCTTTGCGCGAGAGTGTGCAAGGTAGAGTGTTAGCACGAGATGTGATTGATCCAATTACAAATGAAATTCTCTTTAGTGAGGGTGTGCTTATTGATGAAGAGATGGCATTGCGTATAGATGAAGCAGGTGTAAAAAATGTAACCATTCGCACCCCTGTAACATGTAAAGCGCCAAAGGGTGTTTGTGCTAAATGCTATGGGCTAAACCTTGGAGAATCCAAAATGGCAAAACCTGGCGATGCGGTTGGGGTATTGGCAGCACAAAGTATCGGTGAGCCTGGAACACAGCTCACACTAAGGACTTTCCACATCGGTGGGACTGCGAGCACAAGTCAAGAAGACGACACAATCATAGCAAATAAAGAAGGTTTTATCCGGTATTACAATATCAAAACCTTTAAAGACAAAGAGGGCAGACATATTGTGGCTAATAGGCGTAACGCTGCGGTATTGCTCGTGGAACCTAAGGTTAAGGTGCCTTTTGATGGTGTTGTGCATATTGAAAATGTTCATGATGAGGTTGTTATCACAATCGTTGGTGATAAAGATAAAGTGCATTACAATTTGCGAAAAGATGATATTGCCAAGAAAAATGAGCTCGCAGGTGTTACTGGTAAGGTTGATGGTAAGCTCCTTATCCCACACGATAGTGGTTACAAGGTAAGCGCTGGTGGTAGTATCGTGGATATTATCAAAGATAGCTGGAATGTGCCACATAGGATCCCATATGGTAGTGAGCTTAAAGTAGCTGATAATGCTCCAATTGCTTGTAAAATAGAAGCCAAAGAGAAGGGAATTGTGAAGTATTATTTCCTTAACTCTGATACTTTGGAGCGCAAACGAGATGTCAAAAAAGGTATGGTGATTGATGAAAAAGGTGTGTTTGCAGTGATTGCAGATGAGAACGATAGAGAATCTACACGCCATTATATCGCGCGAGATTCTAAGATTCTCATCGATGATAATAGTGCTGTAGATGTAGATAGCATCATCGCTGAACCTGTTAATAACGAAAATGTTGTGGTGGCAAAATGGGATTCTTATATCAACCCAACGATTGCAGAGGTAGCAGGTAGGGTAGAATATAGAGATATTATTTCTGGTATCACAGTGAATGAACAAGAAGATGCGATGACAGGCACAAAGATTTCTGTTGTGAGCGAGTATATTCCTGCAGATAAAAAGCCTGCTATTGTGCTAATTGATAAGGCTGGTAAGGAGCATTTCTATCCGCTAGAATCTAACACAACTATTACTATCCAAGATGGCGCAATGGTTGAGGAAGCAGAACTTTTGGCAAAAACACCTAAGGCATTGGTGAAATCCAAAGATATTACCGGTGGTTTGCCGCGCGTTTCAGAACTCTTTGAGGCAAGAAAACCAAAGGATATCGCGATACTTTCAGAAATCGATGGTGTTGTAAGCTTTGGTAAGGCAATAAGAGGCAAAGAGAGAATCATCGTTACCGCAGATGATGGTCGCGTAGCCGAATACCCTGTGGATAAAAATAAGAGAATCCTCGTGCGTGTTGGCGAATTTGTCCATGCGGGCGAAGCTATGACAGATGGTGTAGTTTCAAGCCATGATATTTTGCGAATCTCTGGTGAAAAAGCCTTGCACAAATATATCGTGAGCGAAGTGCAACAAGTCTATCGTCGACAAGGTGTGAATATCGCTGATAAACACATTGAGATTATTGTTTCACAAATGTTACGACAAGTGAAGATTATCGATAGTGGTGATACGAAGTTTATCGATGGCGATTTGATTAGTAAGCGCCATTTCAAAGAAGAAAACGATCGAATTTTGAAACTTGGTGGAGAACCAGCGATTGCGGAACCAGTATTGCTTGGTATCACAAGGGCAGCCATAGGTAGTGATTCTGTGATTTCAGCGGCGTCATTCCAAGAGACTACAAAAGTCTTGACAGAAGCAAGTATTGCAGCAAAAACAGATACGCTTGATGACCTAAAAGAAAATGTTGTGCTTGGTAGAATGATTCCAGTGGGAACTGGTCTTTACCACCACAAAAAATTCAAATATAGCGTCGATGAGGCAAAAGAGAGCTAATGTTGGCTCTCTCTAAGATAAATAAAAGTTTTGGTGGGCTATAATTCCACCATTTTTTACATTACTTTAGGAAAGGATATACGTGCCAACTATCAATCAGTTAATTCGGAAAGAGAGAAAAAAAGTTCTTAAAAAAACTAAGTCACCAGCGTTGTTAGAATGCCCACAAAGAAGAGGTGTTTGCACTCGTGTGTATACAACTACTCCAAAAAAACCAAACTCTGCGCTTAGAAAAGTAGCAAAGGTAAAACTCACATCTAAGTTTGAAGTCATTAGTTATATACCAGGGGAAGGACATAACCTTCAAGAACACTCTATCGTGCTTGTGCGTGGTGGTCGTGTAAAAGACTTGCCTGGTGTGAAGTATCATATCGTTCGTGGGGCTTTGGATACAGCGGGTGTTGCTAAGAGAACTGTTTCACGCAGTAAGTATGGTGCCAAAAAAGCCAAGAGTGGCGCTGATAAGAAATAAATCATTTAAGGAAGGTTTTGTATGAGAAGAAGAAAAGCTCCTGTTAGAGAGGTTTTGGGGGATCCTATCTATAATAATAAAGTAGTAACAAAGTTTATTAACAAAATGATGTATGATGGCAAGAAAAGTGTAAGCGAAAAAATCATCTATGCCGCTTTTGATAAAATTGAAGAAAAAAGTGGTGAAAAAGGAATTGAGGTTTTTGAAAAAGCTTTGGAAAAAGTTAAGCCACTTGTAGAAGTGCGCAGTCGTAGAGTAGGTGGTGCTACATATCAAGTGCCAGTAGAAGTTCGCCCTGCTAGACAACAATCACTTTCTATCCGATGGATTTTAGAAGCTACAAGAAAGCGCAATGAACGCACTATGGTAGAAAGATTGGCAAACGAATTAATGGATGCAGTTAATGATAGAGGTGCTGCATTTAAGAAAAGAGAAGATGTGCATAAAATGGCAGAAGCTAATAAAGCATTTGCGCATTATCGTTGGTAATATGAGTTAAGGACTAGATATGGCAAGACAAACTCCCCTAAATAGAATTAGAAATATAGGTATTGCAGCGCATATTGACGCCGGTAAAACAACGACTTCAGAAAGAATCTTGTTTTATACTGGGGTTAGCCACAAAATTGGTGAAGTGCATGATGGTGCCGCGACAATGGACTGGATGGAGCAAGAAAAAGAAAGAGGTATTACAATTACTTCTGCTGCGACAACTTGTTTTTGGAAAGATTATCAAATAAACCTTATCGACACTCCCGGACACGTGGATTTTACCATTGAAGTAGAACGCTCTATGCGTGTATTAGATGGCGCTGTAGCAGTGTTTTGTTCTGTGGGTGGTGTGCAACCACAAAGCGAAACCGTTTGGAGACAAGCTAATAAATATGGCGTGCCAAGAATGGTGTTTGTCAACAAAATGGATAGAATTGGAGCTAATTTCTATAATGTTGAAGCACAGATTAAACAACGTCTAAAGGCTAATCCTGTGCCGGTTAATATCCCAATTGGAGCAGAAGAAAACTTTAAGGGCGTAGTGGATCTTATTGCTATGAAGGCTATTGTTTGGAATGATGAATCTATGGGTGCTAAGTATGACATAGAAGAGATTCCAGCAGATCTTATGGATAAGGCGCAAGAGTATCGCGAAAAACTTCTTGAATCTGTGGCAGAGCAAGATGAAGTGTTGATGGAAAAATATCTTGGTGGTGAAGAACTTAGTGTTGAAGAAATTAAAAAAGGTATCAAGGCTGGTTGTCTTAATATGAGTCTTATTCCTATGCTTTGTGGTTCTAGCTTTAAAAACAAAGGTGTGCAAACACTTTTAGATGCAGTGGTAGATTTTCTTCCTGCGCCTACAGAGGTTGCAGAAATTAGAGGTATTAATCCAAAAGATGAGAGTGAGATTAGCGTAGAATCTAGTGACAAAGGTGCGTTTGCTGGTCTAGCATTTAAGATTATGACCGACCCATTTGTTGGGCAGCTTACATTCGTGCGTGCTTATAGAGGTATGTTAGAATCTGGAAGCTATGTGCTAAACTCTACCAAAGGTAAAAAAGAGCGTGTTGGTAGACTTTTAAAAATGCACTCAAATAAACGAGAAGACATTAAAGAAATTTATGCCGGTGAGATTTGTGCTTTTGTAGGTTTGAAAGATACACTTACTGGGGATACATTGTGTGATGAAAAAGAGCCGGTTATTTTGGAGAGAATGGAATTTCCAGAGCCAGTGATTCAAATTGCAGTTGAACCAAAGACAAAGGCAGACCAAGAAAAAATGTCTATTGCTTTAGGGAAGCTTGCTGAAGAAGATCCGAGCTTTAGGGTAAGCACACAAGAAGAAATAGGGCAAACACTCATCGGTGGTATGGGAGAATTGCACCTAGAGATTATTGTTGATAGATTAAAAAGAGAATTCAAAGTTGAAGCAGAAGTAGGACAACCTCAAGTTGCATTTAGAGAGACAGTGCGTAGTGCGGTAGAGCAAGAATGCAAATATGCTAAGCAATCCGGTGGTAGAGGACAATATGGACATGTCTTTATCCGCTTGGAGCCAAAAGAGCCTGGTAGTGGATATGAATTTGTGAATAATATTAGTGGTGGTGTGATTCCAAAAGAATATATCCCTGCTGTGGATAAGGGTATCCAAGAAGCTATGCAAAATGGTGTTTTGGCAGGGTATCCTGTGGTGGATTTCAAAGTTACGCTATATGATGGAAGCTATCACGAAGTGGATTCTTCAGAAATGGCATTTAAGATTGCTGGATCTATGGCATTTAAAGATGCGTGTAGGAAGGCTAATGCGGTGTTGTTAGAGCCACTTATGAAAGTAGAAGTAGAAGTTCCAGAAGAATACATGGGTGATGTGATAGGCGATTTAAATCGTAGAAGAGGACAAATCAATTCTATGGACGATCGCATGGGACTTAAAATTGTGAATGCCTTTGTGCCATTGGCTGAAATGTTTGGATACTCTACGGATTTGCGTTCTGCAACACAAGGGCGTGGTACTTACACAATGGAATTTGACCATTATGGAGAAGTTCCTAATAACATTGCCAAAGAGATCATGGAGAAACGCAACTCATAGATTCTCTTTGTCTCTCATATCCTTTACTTATGATATCTCTAAGTCTTTTACAAGACTTAGAGATAATATCCTTGCTTTTAGTTACTTATTATGTATGATATAACAAGCCCTCTGCTACTTTTTGCACTTGTGTATTTTGAAATGTCTGATCTATTTGATATGTAGCAAAATCCTCTGCTAATACAATATCTGCAAGTCTAAGTGCAAACTCCATAGCTGTCGCTGGTCCTTGAGAGGTGAGAATGCGATCTTCAAAATATACGTTTTGATGCATAAAGTTTGAAGTTTTGGCTTTATCTAGCACTTCGTGTTGGCATGATGGATAACAGGTAAAATTATTCTGTAACACACCAAAATGTGCTAAAACAATAGGAGAGGCACATAGAGCAGCAATAAGTTTATGTCGTTGGTAAAAATCTGTGAGAATCTCCCCTAGCTGATAATTCTGACACATGCGTTGCATATTTTCATAGCCACCTGCAAGCGCAATACATGCATAATCTTGGTAGCTTTTGCTTCCAAATATATCATCTGCATATAGCGTAATGTTATGCGCACCTACAACTTCTTTGTGAGATTCTAGTGAGAGAATCTCTACTGGGATTTGGACTCGGCGTAAAATATCCACAATGCTTATAAGCTCAATTTCTTCAAATCCTTTTGCAATTGGCACAATAACTTTTTTCATATAATCTCCTTTCTATGTATGTGGGAATGCGACATTATACAAAGTTTGGTAAAATGCTCTAAAAATTTAGGAGATAGCCTAGCATGCCACAAACTATCCAAGAAAGCGCTACAGATATTGCACTCGAAGAGCCAACGCTATATCAAGTTATTCTATTAAATGATGATTGGACCGCAATGGATTTTGTTGTGAGTGTATTGGTGCAAATTTTTGAAAAAAGCAACGATGAGGCAGTAGAGATTATGCTAAAAATCCACAAAGAAGGTTCTGGAGTATGTGGCATATATCCTTATGACATAGCTGAATTAAAAGCAAAGATTACTCTTGAATTGGCAAAGCAAAGTGGCTATCCACTTCGTGTAGAAACAAAACAACTTTAAAGGCATACAATGACACATAATTTACCTCTTATTATTAGTGAAGCAACAGAAATAGCAAAAGAAATGCAACATAATATTTTGACAACAGAACATATTTTTTTGGCACTTTTATATAGCAAGGAAGGTAGCGAGTTTTTGGGGAAGTTTGGTGGCAATGTGAGTGAAATGGCAAGTATCACCTATACATATCTCAAACGCTACATTCCAAGCGCTCAAAAACTTGATGATATGCCTATGCATACGCCATCTTTGGAGAGAATCTTTGGATTAATGATGGGGCATTTACAAGCGCAAGGAAGAAAAAAACAACCTGATATCGGAGATTTTATCGCTGCAGTGCTTGAAGAAAAGCAATGCTATAGTGCTAAGATTCTGCATTCTCAAGGCATTGATCGATATTCTGTGTTGACATATCTGACACAAGAACAAGAGCAAAAAGCTGCTAATGACGAACAAAAACAAGCAAGTTATCTTGCGCAATTTGCCAAAAATCTCACACAAGCTGCTATTGATGGGAAAATTGATCCTATCATTGGGCGTAGCGAGGAGATTTTGCGCATTAGTGAGATTTTGTGTAGGCGCAAAAAAAATAACCCCGTGCTTATTGGTGAATCTGGAGTAGGTAAGAGCGCGATAGCCGAAGGATTAGCATTAGAGATTAGCAAAAAACGAGTGCCACAAGCCTTGCATAATGCACAGATTTTTATGCTTGATCTTGCCGCTATGGTGTCTGGAAGTAAATATCGCGGAGATTTTGAAAAACGCCTTAAGGGTGTGCTAACCGAACTTGAAGCAATTCCAAATAGTATTGTATTTATTGATGAGATACACACGATTGTAGGTGCTGGTGCAGCAAATAGCTCAAGTCTTGATGCCTCCAATCTCCTTAAACCCGCTTTGGCTAATGGATCTTTGCGTTGCATTGGTGCGACAACCTTTAATGAATTTAAACAGACTTTTGACAAAGACAAAGCACTTTTGAGGCGTTTTTGTAAGGTAGAAGTTAAAGAACCTAGTGTAGAAGATTGTTATAAGATTTTAGAGGGTTTAAAGCCTATTTATGAAAAGTTTCATAATGTCAAATATACAGAATCTGCCTTGCACGCTTGTGTAGATCTCTCTCATCGTTATATTACAGATAGGTTTTTGCCTGATAAAGCAATTGATTTACTTGATGAAAGTGGTGCATATTTTAAGATAAATGCCACAGATTCTATCCCTGTCATCAAGCCAAAAGATATTGAACTTATCATCTCAAAGAGTGTGCATATCCCAAAAACGCAAGTCAATCGTGATGAAAGCAAAGTGCTTAAAAATTTAGAAAAAACGCTAAAAAAACGCATTTTTTCACAAGATAAAGCAATTACAGAAGTTGTGCGCGTCATCAAGAAAAATAAAGCCGGTTTAGGTGAATCTAATAAGCCTATTGGAAGTTTTGTATTTGCAGGACCAAGCGGTGTAGGGAAAACAGAGCTTAGCATAGAACTTGCCAAGGCATTAGGGATTGCATTTGTAAAATTTGATATGAGTGAATATATGGAGCCACATTCTATATCTCGGCTTATTGGAGCACCGGCAGGTTATGTGGGATTTGAGCAAGGGGGATTGCTTGTAGATTCTATACGAAAACATCCTTATTGTGTGTTATTGCTTGATGAGATTGAAAAGGCACATAGCGATATTTATAATGTGCTTTTACAGGTGCTAGATTCTGCGAGTTTGACAGATAATGCAGGTAATCGTGCGGATTTTAAAAATGTCATTGTGATTATGACAAGCAACGCTGGAAGCAAGGAAGGCAATACGCTAGGATTTAATGCTGATAATAAGGGCAGGAGTGAAGGAGCGATTAAACATCTTTTTTCTCCAGAATTTCGATCGCGTCTTGATGGAGTGGTGCATTTTAGCGCTCTTGGTGTGGAAGAATATCGCTTGATCGCACAAAAATATCTAGAGGATCTTAATGAGAATCTAGCAAGTAAAAATATTGAATTGTTGCCAGATTCTAAAGCACTGCAATATTTAGCAAATCAAAGTGTGGATAATACTTTAGGCGCTCGTGAGATACGACGATTGATAGATACGCAAATTAAACTACCACTTAGTGATGAAATTCTCTTTGGCAAACTGAAAAAAGGTGGCAAGGTAAAAATTACCACACAACATCAAGCTCTACACTTACAGGTGCTCACCCACTCATAAGTTTTGATGCGATACAAGAAACTTGCGATGTGTTTAGGATTTTGGAGCAAGGGTATGTGTCGCGTTGTCGGTATTATGTGCATATGTGCGTGTTATGCTTTTGGGTTAGAGGTTATAGAGTTTAGAATCTACCAAAAGCAATTGTTAGATTCTGTGCGTTATTTGGTGAGTGAAAAATATGATGGAGTTCGTGCTGTATGGGATTCAAAACATTTACAAACCAAAAGAGGCAATCTCATTTCCGCACCGCAGTGTTTTTTACAACAATTACCACCTTTTGGGCTTGATGGAGAATTATGGATAGGATATGGGAAGTTTGAGGAGATTCAAGGTCTTGTCAATACCAAAGATTCTATATGTGAGCAATGGGCTAGTGTGCAGTATCTTATCTTTGATTCTCCTAGTTGTGGAATTAAGGGAGGGGATTGCACATTGAGTGAGCGTTTGGAAGAAGTGAGAAAATTTATAGACACACATAAGCCACCAAATATACATCTTATCACACAACATACTATACAGCTCCAAGACAAAACCACATTTGATACATATGTGCATACTATGTTAAAAGAAGTTTTAGGGCGCGGTGGAGAAGGGCTTATCATTCGTCCTGATGAGTTGGGGTATCGTGCTGGTAGAGCCAAAAATGCCTTTAAACTCAAAGCTCATACCGATAGTGAATGCAAGGTGGTGGGCTATACACAAGGAAATGGACGATTACACGGAAAAATTGGTGCGCTTGTGTGTGAGCAGATTTTACAAAGCAATGCAGATGCGCCACTACCCAAAGCGTGGCATAATAAACACATAACATTTAAAATTGGTAGCGGACTTACTGACACTTTGCGCACCAATCCTCCAAAAATAGGCGCTATTATCACCTATCAATACACAGGTTTTAGTAAAAATGGCATTCCCAAACACACGAGATTTTTAAGGATATATGATGAGTAGGTATTTTTTGTGATTAAGGCTATTTTAAAGCTATGTGGTTAGAATAACCGCTTATCAAAACCCCTATGGAGCCTTAACAATTATGGATAATTCCCTAGATAATGCCTTACTTGCACATTGTGCAAAACAATATGGCACGCCTTTGTATGTATATGATTTTCAATCCATTACCACGCAATTTGAAGCCTTTAAGAATGCTTTTAAGGCGCGCAAGTCTCTCATTTGTTATGCCCTAAAGGCAAACTCTAATCTTAGTATTATTAATCACCTCGCTAAGCTTGGTTCAGGTGCGGATTGTGTGTCTATCGGTGAAGTGCGACGCGCAATTATGGCAGGAATCCCTAAATATAAAATTATTTATAGCGGCGTGGGTAAGCGTGATGATGAAATACGCGAGGCATTGATGAGTGATATTTTGTTTTTAAATGTCGAAAGCAGGGCAGAATTAGAGCGTATAGAATCTATTGCCAAAGATTTGGGTGTTGTGGCGAGAATCTCTGTGCGCGTTAATCCCAATATCGATGCTAAAACACATCCTTATATTTCCACAGGCTTACATGAAAATAAATTTGGCGTAGATATTCAAAGTGCTAAACAAATGTATATTTTTGCCAAAAATTCTCCCCACATAGAGCCCATAGGCATACATTTTCATATAGGTTCACAACTCACAGATTTAGATCCTATCAAGCAGGGTGCTAAAAAAATTGCCGAGCTTACCCATAGCCTTTTGGCGCTTAGGATTGATATTCGCTTTTTTGATGTAGGTGGTGGCGTAGGTATCCGCTATACAGATGAGTGCGAGATTTCATTATATGATTATGCGCAAGTGATTTTAGATGCGTTACGCGGACTTGATGTGACTATTATTTGCGAGCCAGGTAGATATATCGTGGGTAAAAGTGGCGTGCTTGTGAGTAGTGTGCTGTATGAAAAAGATAATGGACACAAGCGCTTTGTTATCATTGATGCCGCGATGAATGATCTTATGCGCCCAGCTCTTTATGATGCTATCCATACCATACAGATTGTGCAAAAAGATGGTGTAATATGCCAAGATTCACAAGAAACATCGCCACAATCCACCTCTACACAGACTTTTTCACAAGCTGATGTTGTTGGAGCGATTTGTGAATCTAGTGATTTTTTAGCAAAAAATGTCGAGTTACCACCTTTGGCACATGGTGATATTATTGCATTTGCAAATGCTGGAGCATATGGCTATAGTATGGCACACACCTATAACACAAGGGCACGAGCTCCAGAAGTAGGGGTGCTAGATAACAAAGATTTTCTTATTAAACCTGCCGATCGTTTTGAAACTATGGTGGCTGATGAGCTAGAAATCTTAGAAAAGAGGCGCGGGTTGGCAGTAGATTCTCTAGAAAGTGGGCGATAACATGGCACAGCACAATATCAATGATGATAAGCATTTGCAGACATTACGCAAGAGTATTGATGAGGTTGATACACAAATTTTACAATTACTCAAAAATCGTATGAAGCTTGTGCATCAAGTAGGAGTGCAAAAGCACCAAAGCGGTAGTTCTATCTATCGCCCAGAGCGTGAGAGGGCGATTATTGAGCGCTTGAGTGCAGAGCTTGGAGATGAGGACTTTTTGGATAAAAAGGCAGTAAGTGCGATTTATCAAGAAATTTTTGCAATTTCTCGCAATCTTGAAATGCGCCAAAAAGTCGCGTTTTTGGGTCCTATTGGGAGCTACACACATCAAGCAGCACGAGAGAGATTTGGTGCGATGAGTGAATATATCGCGCTAAATACTATTCCTGCGGTTTTTAAGGCACTTGAGCAAAAACGCGTGAAATATGGTGTCGTGCCTATTGAAAATAACACAAATGGCGTAGTTGGTGCTACCATAGATCACTTAAATAACTCTGATTTAAAGATTATTGCAGAGTTGGTGCTCCCTATTCATCATAGCTTTATTTCTAGATGTGAGCATTTAAGCCAGCTTCGTAGAATCTATTCCAAAGATATAGCATTTGGGCAATGTAGTGAATTTTTGAAATCACATAATTTAGATGAATTGGAGTTTATCTCTGTAGATTCGACAGCTAAAGCCGCGCAAATTGCAAGTGAGGATCCACAGAGTGCGGCGATTTGCTCCAAGGTTGCTGCTAAGTTGTATGAGATTCCTATAATGTTTGAAAATATCGAGGATACCCACGATAATCGCACACGCTTTGTGGTGGTGAGTGATTTTGTCAATGCACCAAGCGGTAATGACAAAACTTCTGTGTTTGCGACTTTACGAAATTATAAGGAAACGGCTGCACTCTTTGGCTTGTTAGAGGATTTTAAACATTTTGGTATCAATTTAACAAAGATAGATTCTCGCCCTATTAAGTCTAAGCATAGCTTTGCCTTTGGCTTTTTTATCGATTTTAAGGGACATTATCTTGATGAAAATGTCCAAGCACTTTTTGCAAAGCGCAAAGAAGAATTAAAGTGGCTTGGGAGCTATGTTGCAGGGTTTGATTTTGAATGAGATGATAAAGGTGAGGAAATGATTGAGTTTTCACCCATTACTTTAGATGCGCAAAAGATTTTTGGGCAATATATGATGCGAGATAATATCGCACTTTCTGATATGAATTTTACAAATTGTTTTATGTGGCGTCATGCGCGAGAGATACATTATGCGGTGCTGCAAGATACGCTGATTATTCAAACCTGCTATCAGGGTAGTGAGCCTTTTGTATTCTTCCCTATAGGTGCATCTTCTATTTCCCATGCATTGCGCGTTTTAGAGGCATTAAAGACGCATTATCGCGCACTTGGTTTTGGATTGCACCTTGCTTCACTTAGCAAACAGCAAGCTAGTGCGATAGATTCACATTTTGGGGTGCAGAGTGTGGCGGTGCGAGAAAAATTTGATTATATCTATGATGTAGCAGAGCTTATTGCGCTCAATGGGCGTAAATACCACAAGAAAAAAAATCATTTAAATGCTTTTTTGCAAGAATATGGTAATTTTGTGTTTGAGGAAATTAGTGCGCATAATATCCCTGCGATTCTTGAGGCATATGAGAAGTGGTTTGAGGCAAATCTAAATAAAAGTGATGGCTTACAATTTGAATACCTTGGGATACAAGATGCACTCAATTCGTATGAGAATCTAGGGCTACAGGGTGGCGTGATTTTTATTGATGGAAAAGTTGGGGCATTTAGCTTTGGTGAAGTGCTTGCGTGCAATTTGGCGTATGAACAAAGTGATCTTACACAGCCATCAAGTGGAGAATCTTATATAAACAAATCTGGCAAGGTTGCTGTTATGCATATTGAAAAAGCAGATTCACAATACCGCGGAATCTATCAAGCTATCAATCAGCAAGTGTTGCAACATTGTTTTAGTGATTGTGTGTGGGTCAATCGCGAAGAAGATTTGGGTATAGAGGGATTGCGCAAAGCAAAGCAAAGCTACCAACCTGCGTTTTTGCTTGAAAAATTTAAGGTTAGCATACAAGGATAAGTGTGGAGCAGTATCTAGCGCTTAGGGCTTCTGCTGGTAGTGGCAAGACTTTTGCTCTAGCGTTGCGCTATGTGTATTTATTGTGCAAGGGTGCTAAGCCCTATGAGATTTTAACGCTCACATTCACCAACAAAGCCTCGCACGAGATGCGTCATAGAATCTCTCAAAGCCTAAAAAATCTCCTCCAAGACACACAAAATAACACACTTACAGAGAATGTATTTTTTAAAGAACTCCAAAAAAATGGCATTACCCAAGACTTCATACAGCAACACATCGCACGCATTTATGATGAATTTAATCAAGCACATACGCGCATTACGACGCTAGATTCATTCTTTTATACGATTTTGCAAAAGTTTTGCTGGTATGTGGGTGTGGCAAGTGATTTTAAGATTGGTAGATATACGCAAAAAGATATTTATGAGCGATTTTTGCAATCTTTTAGTCCAAATGAATTACGCGATTTTGTGCGATTTTGTGATCAATATTTTGGCACAAACCAAAAGATTCTGAATTTTTTGGATATCTTGTGGCATTATGATGAGTTAGAGGAAGTTTTTTCGCATTTCACCACAAACACGCCACTAAAGCAAATCACACAAGCCATAGAATCTAAAGTCGCCTTTTTACAAGCAAAAATTACAAATATCGAGGGGATTAGCCAAAGCAGGATTAATGCTTTTGCAGACACAAAAATAGAAACTCTTGCTACCAAAAAATGGGTGATTGATGGCTCACAATATCATTATTTTAAAAAGTTAAAGATTCAATCCCTAGATTCAGAATTTGAAGCATTGCGAGAGTTACTTAGACAATATTTTTCTTGCAAGGAAAATGAGATTTTTTCGCGCGTGTTTTTATATATTGAAAGATTTAGAGCCATAAAAAATGCCTATCTTAGTCAAACAAATATTTTGAATTATCATGATATTACATATAAGGTTTTGGAGTTGTTATACACGCATCACGATCGCGCGTTTTTTTATTTTCGGCTTGATGATAAGATTATGCATATCTTGCTTGATGAGTTTCAAGACACAAGTGTTGTGCAATACCAAATCCTCTTGCCATTGATTGAAGAGATTCTCTCTGGTAGTGGAAGAATCCAAGATCGTAGTGTATTTATGGTGGGCGATACAAAACAGAGTATTTATGGCTTTAGAGGAGGCTTTAGCGAGGTATTTGACACAATGGCACAAAGACTTAAAGTTGATGAGTTAGCCTATAATTATCGCTCAAGTAATAATGTGCTAGAGTTTATTAATACGATTTTTGGCGCACAATATGGGGCAAGTTATATCCCCCAAAAACTCAAAAACCAAGATTCACAAGGCTATGTGTCGGTGCGATTTACAAACACACAAGATTCACAAGCAATGAGTGATGAGGTATGTGAGATTATCTATCAAAGCGTGTGCGAGTTATTAGAACATGGCGCTAAACTTGATGAAATTACGATTGTAACTTTTACAAATCAAGAAGTTGAGATGTTGCGTGATTTTCTCAAATTTCGTGATCCTAATTTGCAAATTATTGTTGAGACTTCACAAAATTTCTTTGATACGTTTCCGTGCAATGTGATTCTCAATGCCTTGTATTATGCCCATACCCAAAATATACTCTATAAATACAATATAGCTAAACTTTTGGGCAAGGAATTGTTTTGGAATCCGCCACTTCCTGCCTCTGTAACCAATTGTGCACAATATGTGTATGAAGTTATAGAATCTTTGCATTTAGGGTGTGTAGCAAGTATGCGATTTTTGGAGCAGGCGTGTGAGTATGAAAACATACAAGATTTTCTTCAAGCCTATGAGTTACTTGAAGTCAATGCACCAAAAGAAAGCTCTTATGGCATTAGGATTATGACTATCCATAAATCTAAGGGACTAGAGTTTAAACATCTTATTGTTAGTGATTCTCTAAAAACAAAGCTTGGCACATCATATAGCAAGATCGTGTATGAATATAAAGGCATTAATTTAGTGAATGCGTATTATGCATATGGTGGGCGAGAGAATATTGATAGTGCGTATAAAACCGCCAAGGACGCCAAAAATGCACTAGATGAGATAGAAAGCCTTAATCAACTCTATGTTGCTTTTACACGTGCAAAACAAAGCCTTATTGTTGCAGCCAAAAGTGCCAAATCGCGTTTTGAACGCCTAAATCTTACGCCTTGCACACAAGGGAGCTTAGAATCTAATGAGATTACGCCACACACACCCAAACAAACACAGGTGCTAAAAAATCCCTATACACCACTTCCAAAGCTTGGAAGACAAGGGGATTTTATGCGTATAGAATCTGATAATGAGCCACAAGAATTTTCTATAGAATCTATCCTCTTTGGAAAGGCATTGCATAGTTATTTTGAGTATTTGTTGGGGAAACAATGCACACCACAAGATACAGAGCAAATGCAACACATCGCGCGCAATCTCTATGGTTTTGTGCTTCCACAACATACGCTACAAGCAGTGCAAGATACATTTTTGCGTGCAATCCATAATCAAGAATTTATGGAGCTTTACACATCTCGCAAGGTGCATACAGAGGTATCATATTTGCATAATGGAAGATTTTTTAGGGTAGATGCTATTTTGCAAGATGATAATGAGCTGATTGTGCTAGATTACAAAAGCTCTCATCTTCCAAAAGATGAGCATTTTATGCAGGTCAAAGAATATGTAGATTTTTTAGGTATGCTAAGTGGTAAGCCTACAAAGGGTTATCTTATCTATCCTGCCAAAACGCAAATGTGCGTAGCGATTCAAGGAGGATTAGATATGTAGCCAAAATTACAAAGGGCGTTAGGCTATAGATGCATGTTTGTTATTTTTTATGTGAAAAGTTTGAACATAGGAGTAGAGAATGAAAGATTGGAATGAAGAGTGTGCGGTAGTAGGTGTTTATAATGTGAATAATGCCGCGATTTTAAGCTATTATTCGTTGTTTGCAATGCAGCACAGAGGGCAAGAAGCTAGTGGTATTAGCACCTCTGATGGCACAAAAATCACGACACTTAAAGGCAATGGTTTAGTGACAAAAGTTTTTGATGAAGAAAATCTCAAAAAACTTCAAGGTAAATCAAGCATAGGACACAATCGCTATTCTACTGCAGGAGAAGATTCTATTAATGAAGCACAACCTATTTTTGCACGCTATTCACTTGGTGAAATGGCAATCGTGCATAATGGCAACCTCACAAATGCCAAAGCAGTGCGTAAAATGCTCATAGATAAAGGTGCGATATTTCAAAGTCATCTTGATACAGAGAATCTTATTCATCTTATTGCCCACTCTCAAAAAGAACATCTCATAGATCGCATTATTGATGCGCTAAGTTATGTTGATGGCGCGTATTGTTTTGTGTTTCTTTCACGAAGCAAAATGTTTGTCGTGCGTGATCGCTATGGATTGCGTCCATTGAGTTTGGGCAAGATATATAATGATGATGGCAGCGTGGGGTATATCGTGGCAAGCGAAACTTGTGCCTTTGATCTTGTGGGGGCAGAGTATGTGCGTGATGTTGCACCCGGTGAAATGCTAATTTTTGAAGGAGCATATACACCACTTAATGCGTGTGAGCCAAAAAGCGTGCAGGTTTTTGCACCAAAACCTAAGCCGTGCGTGTTTGAGTATATGTATTTTTCTCGCCCTGATAGTCAAGTGTATGGCAAAAATGTGTATGAGATTCGCAAAAATATGGGGATTGAACTTGCCAAAGAGCATAAACTCAATGCTGATATTGTTATCCCTGTCCCAGATTCTGGAGTAGCAGCGGCACTTGGATACGCAAAGCAAAGTGGCATAGACTTTGAGCTTGGGATTATTAGAAATCACTATGTGGGACGGACATTTATCGAGCCTTTGCAAAGAATGCGTGAATTAAAAGTGCGACTTAAGCTTAATCCTATTTCTAGTGTTATACAAGGCAAAGAAATCATTGTGATTGATGATTCTGTAGTGCGTGGGACGACAAGTAAGCAGATTGTGCAGATTCTGCGTAAGGCAGGGGCGAAAAAAGTATATCTCCTTATTTCTGCGCCTCCTACCATATCGCCGTGCTATTATGGTGTGGATACACCTGATAAAGATCAGCTTATTTGTGCAAACAAAAGCATAGAGGAAGTGCGATCGTATATTGGGGCAGATTTTTTGGGCTTTTTGTCTATTGATGGTATGTTGCGTAGCATAGGAGGAAATCAAGAATTTTGCAAGGCGTGTTTTGATGGGCAGTATGTCGATGAATATTTACTCCAAAGTGCTAAATAGGGATAAAAATTTTAAGGAGTAAATATGCGTGTGATCCTTACTGTTGGGCGGTATTTTAAAAAGCGTTTTGGGAGTAGAGTGCGCAAGATCCCCATTTCTTTACAGGGCTTTACATGTCCAAATATCGATGGGAGTGTTGCAAAGGGAGGATGTATTTATTGCGATAACGAATCATTTTCGCCAAGTCTTGTGAAAATCGATAAGCGTAGTGAAGTGAAAATGAATTTTACACTCAAAAATAACCCACTTTTAGACAAACAACTTACACAACTTAGAGAACAATTTGCGTGGCATGCGGAGTTTCACGAGCGAAAATTTGGCATTTCAAAATATATGGTGTATTTTCAATCTTATACCAACACATATGCCCATATCGATACGCTTAAAGCCTTGTATGATTGCGCATTAGGGTTGCCCAATGTCGTGGGTATGAGCATTGGCACTCGGATTGATTGTGTGAGTGATGAGGTGCTAGATTTACTAGAGGGCTATGTCAAGGCAGGGAAAGAGATTTGGCTTGAATATGGGATTCAATCAGTATATAACAAAACCTTAGAGCTCACCAACAGAGGACATAGCATAGATGGTGCTAAGGAACTCTTTGCCAAAACTCGCGCTAGAGGGATAAAGGTGTGCGCACACATTATCTATGGATTGCCCCAAGAAACTGAAGAAATGATGTTGCATACACTAGATTGCGTTATAGAATGGGGGATTGATAGTATCAAGATTCACCCTATGTATGTTGTGAATGGAACGCGATTAGCAAAACTCTATAAAGATGGAGAATATAAACCTATTAGCTTAGAAATGTTTGGAGATCTTATCGTAGAATCTTTGCGTCGCCTACCACCTGAAGTCGTGGTGCAACGCATTAGCGCAGGAGCACACGATGAAACTCTTCTTGCGCCACAATGGTGTTTTGATAAAAATATTCAAATGCGTTACATACGCGATAGGCTAAAAGCAATAGGCATTGAATACTAAACTTTGTGCAAAGAAAATAGATGAGTGCCTATAACGCTTTAGCGTGGTTAAATTTCTTTATTGCTGATGTGCGTGATGGCTTAGGTCCTTATCTAGGCGTATTTTTAAAAAACTATCATTTCTCAGAGGGGCAAATTGGGCTTATTGGCACAATTACTTCTCTTTGCGCGTTGCTTTTTGGTGTGCCACTTGGAATCTTAGTCGATAAGACACCTTATAAACGCACACTTATTGCATTTTGTATTTGTGCTATTAGTGGTAGTGTGTTGTTAAACTTCTTGTATCCAACATTTCTTTTTACACTCATCGCACAACTTGCTATCGCTTTGTGTGGCGTGTTTCTCGCTCCTGCTTTTGCGGCGATAACGCTTGGGATTGTTGGTAGAGAGCAATATGCACTCCAAACAAGCAAAAATGAAGCTTACAAACACGCTGGGACTGCTTTTAGCGCAGGATTAAGCCTCGTGTGTGCTTGGTATTATGGGATAACCTCGATTTTTATCATCACTATTCTTATGGGAGTCTTTTCGTTATTATGTCTTGCATTGTTACGCAATGTCTCTATAAACCACGCTTTAGCAAGGGGTGATGAAGAATCTACTGCCACTATGCTTAAGCCAAAATCTCTTAAAAGAAGCTTTATGGATAAACGCATTATGGCGCTAAGTTTTGCAATGTTTTGCTTTCATCTTAGCAATGCTGCTATGCTTCCGCTTTTAAGTCAGCGCGCGCATACTTTGGGGATAGATTCAAGTGGTGCGTATGCAGCAGCTACTATTATCATCGCTCAAAGCACAATGATTCTTATCGCGCTTGTATGTGGCAAACTTATTGTAAATCCTTTGGGGGATTCTCATAGAGATTTGCACGATGATAGTAATTCCAAGCTCTCAAAAACCCTTTTTGCTCTTATGGCAATTTCTCTTTTAGGACTTTGTGTGCGTGCGATGATTGCGGCAAATTATGAGGGCTTGGGCGGTATGGTCGCTACACAGATTCTAGATGGAGTTGGTGCTGGGATTACAGGTGTGATTGTGCCTATTTTGGTGGCGATAGTCTTGCGTGGTAGTGGGCATATCAATGCCGGATTTAGTTTTGTGATGACTTGGGGTGGTATCGGTGGTGCATTAAGTGGAAGTTTGGGTGGTTTTGTAGCGCAGTATTTTGGGTATTTTTATGCATATATAGCTTTGGGTAGTGCAGCGTTGCTTGGGTTAATTGTGTGGAGTTTTTCTTGGGTTGTTTTTAGACATCTTGCACAAGTGCATTTTTGAATCTAGGGTTTGTTGAAATGTATCGCATGGCGTGTATAATGCCAAGTTTAATTATTTGTTATAGGAGATATGTATGAAATACAGATATTTAGGCAATAGTGGGCAAGTTATCCCAAATATGATGCTAGGAACTGCGACATTTGGAGGCAGCACAGAAGTTTTTAAAAAATGGGGTAGCACTCAAGTAGATGAGGCTAAGGCTTTGATTAAAGTGTGTATGGATTTGGGGTTTAATGCCTTTGATACCGCAGATTGTTATTCTCTTGGAGATTCTGAAATTATTTTGGGACAAGCCCTTAAGGACTACAAAAGATCTGAAGTTTTTATCTCTACAAAAACAGGTATGTGGATGAGCGATAATCCAAATGACATCGGCACTTCAAGATCAAAGATTTTACAAAGTGTTGAAGCGAGTTTGCAGAGATTGCAAACAGATTATATTGATTTGTATCATTTGCATTGCTATGATGCAAGAACTCCACATATAGAAGCCTTACAAACACTTAATGACTTAGTCAAATCAGGCAAAATACGCTATTTTGGAGTGAGCAATTATTCAGGTTGGCATTTGATGAAAATGCTTAGTGTTGCAGATGCCTATAATCTCCAAAGACCCGTGGTGCATCAAGCGTATTATTCGCTTGGTGCGAGAGAATTTGAAAATGAGTTAATGCCACTTGGCATAGAAGAAAAAATAGGCACACTTGTTTGGAGTCCTTTGAGTGGATCTCTGCTATCAGGTAAAATCACAAGAAGTAAGCAAAACATCGATGATTCTAGATTAGGAAGAGGCGGTGCTTGGGATATGGATAGAGAGCATTTATTAAGTATTGTAGATGAGTTAGAATCTATTAGCAAAGAAATTGGTCATTCAATAGCACAAATTGCACTTGCTTGGGTATTATCAAGACCGACAATTAGCTCCCTTGTGATAGGTGCTACAAAAGTTGAGCAATTAAAAGAAAATTTGCAAGCTAGTGAGTTACAGCTTGATGTAGAACATATCAAAAGATTAGATAAGGCTAGTCAAACAAAATTGGCATATCCATATTGGCATCAGAGATTTACGGTAGATAACAGAGATCCTTATCCTGTGAATCTGTATTAAAATTACTAACAACAAAGCCCCAACAAGCACAAAATTTTGCTTGGTAATGGGCTAACACAAGAACTAAAAATGCGTGATATTTTCATCACAAGATTTATCCCATTAAGCTTTAATGTATTGAGTCCTGCTTTGTGGGATTTTTCTTCACTTCTTTGTGAAAAATAATTTACAAGGATTTACCGAATAATCAGCCACAGGAAGATTGGATTTGCTCAAAATGCTTTTAGTTTGGATTTGAGTAAGTTTAAATTTGCTCATTTTTACCTTGCTTTTTGTAATGTTATTTACCTATTATCTAAAAATATTGTGTGAAAAATCTTTTTATACTTTTTAAGCTAGAATACTTGCATTTTAACAAAATTGCTTATACACTAGCCTTATGTCTTTAAGTAAAAATACAATATAATACCCCACATCAAAACCTAACAGCAGGGAATCCTATGGCAAAAATGACATTTTTGGAGTTAGCAAAGCAGATTTTGCAAGAAGCTAAGCAGCCTATGACTTACCAACAAATATGGGATATGGCTACGCAAAAGGGACTTATACAATTCTTAGACAGCACCAGTAAAATACCTTGGAAAACCTTGGCAGGTCAGCTTTATTTTAATACTAAAAGGCAAGATTCTATCTTTTTCATTACTACCAAGCGACCTACCACCTTTTGGCTCAAATCTCGCAAAGATGAACTCAAAGAAGATGTGCAAGAACTCATCACCAAAGAAGAAACAGAAAGCCTAAAAAACACCAAATACAAAGAGCGAGATTTGCACCCTTTGCTTGTGTATTATCTCGCAAATGCAACTGAATTTAGATTGCAATGCAAAACAATCTATCACGAAAAAAGCAAAAAACAAATAAGTGGCAAAGACAAATGGGAAAACCCCGATATTGCAGGCGTTTATATACCTTTTAATGATTATGAACCCCAAACCCTTGAAATCCTCAAACATATCAATCACAATGTGTACAGCCTCTTTTCGTTTGAATTAAAAGTCAAGGTAAATTTTGGGAATCTAAAAGAATCTTATTTCCAAGCAGTTTCTAATTCTAGTTGGGCAAATGAAGGCTATTTGGTGATTTTTGAAGACATAGAAGATGATGTGCTAGAGGAATTAAGGCGACTTAATGCAAGTTTTGGGATAGGAGTGATTAAGCTAGAGGCAAATCCTTTGGATTCTCGAGTGTTGTTGTCGGCAAAAAGAAGCGAGATTGATTTGCAAACTATGGATAGACTTGTGGATTCAAATCCTAATTTTAGGGAGTTTGTAGCGGATATCAACAAACAAATCAAAGTCGGAGCGGATACAAAAATCCAAGCTTGTTTTGATGAGGTGCTAGAGGAAGAAGCCCTAGAAAAATATCTCAAAAACACCATATATTTAGACTAAGTAAGGAAAGAAAATGAATAATGTTGAAATGTTAGTGCTTGACTTTGGGAGTCAATACACGCAGCTTATCGCTAGGAGACTTCGGGAGTTTGGCGTTTATACCGAGATCGTGCCTTATTTTGAAAGCATAGATTCTATCAAGGCTAAGAATCCTAAGGGCATTATTTTAAGTGGCGGTCCTGCGAGTGTGTATGAGGAGGGAGCGTATAAGCCTGATAACAAAGTCTTTGAGCTTGGCATTCCTGTGCTTGGGATTTGTTATGGTATGCAATATATCGCGTATCATTTTGGCGGTGCGGTGGTGCGAGCCAAAGAGCAGGAGTTTGGCAAGGCACAATTAGAGATTCTAGCTCCTGATACAGCACTTTTTGCAAATGTCAAAAATAATTCTATTGTGTGGATGAGTCACGCTGATAAGGTAGAAAAAATTCCGCAAGGCTTTAGTGAATTAGCCAAAAGTGTCAATACACATTATTGCGCCATAGCAGACACAAAGCGTCAAATCTATGCCTTGCAGTTTCACCCTGAAGTCGTGCATAGCGAGTGTGGTGGGGAGATTCTCAAAAATTTCGCGGTGAATATTTGCAGAGCAGACACAAGCTGGAATATGAAAAATTTTATCACCTATGAGATAGATAAGATTCGTAAAATCACAGGGATACTATCCCAAACACCCACATTCCAACGCACCAAGGATTGTGCGCAACAAGAGCAAATTTTTGCCCTATGGCAAGAGAGCTTCACAAAAGCACACGGATTTATGGGAGCAAAATTATTAGAGCATATTGCCACGACGCTAAAACAACGCATTCATAATTCAGAGCATTTTTTTGCTAGAAAAGATGATGTAGGAAATGTAAGTGCCTTTGGCTTTTGTGTGTATGTAGAGGATACAAGCGGCTATCGGTGCAATTTTGAGTGTTATATCATCGATAGGAATCTAACACAAAAAGAAGTAGTGCAATCTTTTTTAGATACGCTTATGCAATTTGAAAATGCACAGAGCTTCCACACACAATGGGATACACACGACAAAAAGGGGCTAAAGGTTTTTAGCGAACTTGGTTTTGAAAAAGGTGCGGTATGTGGTGATATGGTGGAGTTAGCTTTGGATTATGTAGCGACGACTACACAGCCACTACAACGATGCGGTTGGATTTACCGAGGGTATGATGCCTCTGATAAAGCCACACAAAAACTTTATCAAGATTATCATGACTTTGAGTGGGGCATTCCACAGCACGATGATAAGCGACTTTTTGAGCAACTTGTGCTAGAGGGTATGCAAGCAGGGCTTTCGTGGATCACGATACTTAAAAAACGTGAGGCTTTTAGGGCAGCCTTTGATGACTTTGATCCTCATATTGTAGCCACTTATGATGAGGCAAAGATACAAGAACTTATGGAAAATCCAGATATTATCCGCAATCGTGCCAAGATAGAATCTGCTATCAACAATGCCAAAAGATTCTTAGAGATTGAGCGTGAGTTTGGGAGCTTTGCGAAGTTTCTTTGGGATTATGTAGATAATACACCAATTATCAATCATTTCGAGAGTTTGGAGGAGATTCCCACACATACGCCACTTTCTGATACGATCGCAAATGATCTCAAAAAGCGAGGCTTTAGCTTTGTAGGAAGCACAGGGATTTATGCCTTTATGCAGTCTGTGGGGCTTGTGTGCGATCATTTGACAAGCTGTGCATTTGGGCATACAGATAAGGCTAAAGCATCTATTGACGAAGCAAAAAACAAGCTCCACGATGTATCGCCAAAAGCTAAACCTCACAAGGTGCTATGTGCGGTGAGTGGTGGGGTGGATTCTAGCGTCGTAGCTACCTTGCTTTATCGTGCGATTGGGGAAAACCTTATCCCTATTTTTGTGGATACTGGGCTTCTGCGTAAAGGCGAGAGAGAAGCGGTGGAGAAAATGTTTAGAGAAAACTTGCATGTGCCACTTATCACCATTGATGCAAGTGAAGAGTTTTTGGGATTGCTTAAAGGTGTGCGAGATCCTGAGAGTAAGCGTAAAATCATCGGTGAGACTTTTATCAAGGTTTTTGAAAGAGAGGCAAAAAAACATAATGCTAATGGCGAGATAAAATTCCTCGCACAAGGCACGCTGTATCCTGATGTAATCGAATCTGTGAGCGTAAAAGGACCAAGCAAAACGATAAAATCTCATCACAATGTAGGGGGCTTGCCTGAATGGATGAAATTTGAGCTAATCGAGCCACTAAGGGAGCTTTTCAAAGATGAGGTGAGGGCTTTGGGGCGAGAGCTTGGTATGCCAGAATCTATGCTTATGCGTCACCCATTCCCAGGACCAGGACTTGCTATTCGTATTATGGGAGAAGTCAATCAAGCGGATTTGGATCTTTTGAAAGAAGCGGATTGCATTTTTATAGAAGAGTTGCATAAGTGGAATCTATATGATAGCGTGTGGCAAGCGTTTTGTGTGCTTTTGAATGTCAAAAGCGTGGGGGTAATGGGCGATAACCGCACCTATGATAACACAATTTGTGTGCGAGCAGTAGAAGCGCTTGATGGAATGACAGCGACTTTTTCGCATTTGCCTCACGAATTTTTAGAATCTGTGTCTAATCGTATCATTAATGAAGTAGAGGGCATAAACCGCGTGGTGTATGACATTACTTCCAAACCACCAGGCACGATTGAGTGGGAGTAGGGAATGTAATATGCTGCAATTTTTGTTGTAAAATTTAGAGAAATTATAAAAGGGTAAAAATGAATCAAGAAAATCAATCTTTAAGAGCCATTGAGGATTTAAAAGACAAAAGCTTTATTGTTCCAAGCTATCAAAGAGGGTATCGCTGGGGTGAAAGAGAAGTTCAAGCTTTGTTGCAAGATATTTGTGATTTCGCACAAATGCAGAATCAACCTGATTTTTATTGCCTACAGCCTGTGGTTGTGAAAAACAATAAAGAAGAATATCAAATCATTGATGGGCAACAAAGATTAACGACAATATTTTTAATCATAAAATTCCTTGAAAATAAAGATTTCTTTCATATTTCCTATAAAACTCGTCTCAAGAGCACTGATTTTTTGAAAAATATCAAAGATAAAAGCAAAAAAGAAGTTGAAAATATAGATTTTTACCATTTTCATAAAGCCTATGAAGTTATACAAAAATTTTTCAAAGATGAAAACATTGATAAAGATGAATTCTTAAAGACATTGCTCAATAAATGTAAAGTTCTCTGGTATGAAATAGCCCCCAAAGAAAATGAAAATGAAGTCTTTATTCGCCTGAATATTGGAAAAATCCCTTTAGAAGAAGCAGAAAATATTAAAGCCTTATTTTTGAGTAAAAATGATGAATTAGATTCCGATGATTTGAAACGTAGGGCAGAACTTTGGTATCAAAGCGAGATTGAAGCGAGAAAAAATAGGGATTTTAGATATTGTGTATTAAATAAAATTAATGAGAAAGAAGATATAGAGAACAAAATTCTAAAAGATGATATTCAACGAATTGAGGCATATTTAAAATCACTTGTTCCCTATTCTAAAGAAAAGTATTATTTGTTTGAATATTTCTACAAATGCTATAAAAATGGGACACTCAATGACCAATGGAGTGAGTTAGAGAATGCAATCAGTACACTCTCTGGCTTTGCAAGTGGAGATGGGAATGACAAAATAGATAGAGAAATTTTTCACTATCTTGGATTTTTGATTTTAAGTGGAGAAAATATTTATTCCCTCTATAAAGAATGGAAAAATTATACCAACAAAGAATTATTTTCGCAAAAGCTTTTAGCAAAAATTCAAAATAAAATTTCAAAGATTGAAAATATGGAGCAACTACGGTATAAAAAAGATAATGCAAAAATAAAAGAGATTCTCTTACTTTTTAATTTGGAATATCTTATTCGTGAGGAAAGTTCCAATGAATATTTTAAATTCAATCGTTTTGTGCTGGAGCAATGGAGTTTAGAGCATATTTACGCTCAAAATTCTAAAAGTATAAAAGGCAAAGACAATGAAAGTATTACTCAATGGCTTGAGGAAACTTTATTATACATTGATGATGATAAGCTCAAGCAAGAAATTAAACAAAGCATCAAAGAATCTAATTTTGCCGATGAATTATTTAATGAAATTAATGACAATTTTAAAAACGATGAAACTTTACATACAATCCAAAATCTCACATTGCTTGACAAAGATTCAAATAGTCGAATTGGCAATCAAATATTTAGTCAAAAACGCAAAGCAATACAGAAACTCGGCGAACAGGACAAACTCATTCCCATTGCTACAAGAAAAGTGTTTGAAAAAGTATTTTCTGAAAACAAGAGTAATCCTGATATTTTTGAGCAAAAAGACCAAGAGGATTATCTTGCAGCTATCAAAGAGTCTTTAAAAAGATACACAAAGGAGAATAAATGAATCTCAAAGAATTGCTAGAAAAATATAGAATTGAAATTCCTATATTACAAAGAGACTACGCACAGGGCAGAAAGTCTCAAAGTAAAATTGCCAATGAGTTTTTATCTGCAATCTTTAATGTATTAAACGGCAAAAGGCAATCCTTACATATCGATTTTATTTATGGCTACCAAGAAAATGATAAATTTTTGCTCATTGATGGACAACAGCGTATTACAACGCTTTGGTTATTACATTTTTACCTTTATAAAAAAGCAGATTGTTTGGAGCAAATAAAAGATTTGTTGAAAAAGTTTTCTTACAACACGCGCACAAGCTCTGCAAATTTTTGCAAAAATTTATTGCAAAAAGACTTTGATTTAAACAAAAAACCAAGTGAAGCTATTAGGAATAAAGGTGGGGAGTTTGAGAAAGCAGAAAATCTCAATAATGACCCCACTATTAAAGCAATGCTAAATATGCTTGATTTAATCTTTGAAATAGTTGAGAATAAAAAAGATATTCAAAAACTTGTGGAAAATCTAGATAGTATCACCTTTGATTTATTTGATATGGGGAAGTTTGAGCTTGGTGAAGAGCTATATATCAAAATGAATGCAAGAGGCAAACAGCTTAGTAAATATGAAAACCTTAAGTCTTTTATTGAAAAAGATTCTAAAATCTCTAAAGAACAAGAACTTTTAAAGAATATAGATACCAATTGGAGTGATTATTTCTTTGATAGTAAAAATCCAGAAAAGTTTGATACACGAGGGTGTAATTTCCTTCATTATGCTACTCTCTTTTTTGCATTAGAAAGGGAGGAAATAGAATCTAAAGATATTAAAAAAGCTATTGAAAATCCTAATCAGCAGGTAAATGAATTTTATAAACCTTTGCAGGATATCGAGAATATCAAATTACTTAATAGGGTAATCAATTTATGTATTTTATTTGATACTCTAGAAATTAAGGAAGCTTTAAAAATAAAGGATTCCTATTTTTTTGATAAAATATTGAGCTATCCAGATATTTGCTATTTTTTCTCTATTTTATTTTTTATGAAAGAAAATATAGAGGTAGAGAATATTGATAAATCTGCATTTAATGATTATTTAAGAGTGTGTAGGCATTTTATTGAAAATCATCGCCTTGATAAACCAGAAGAGCATATACCCCAATTTTTTAGATTATTTAAACATCTCTCGCAAGGACATCAAAATATTTATCAATTTTTAGCAAATAGTCCTACACATAGTTTTCATTCCAATATTTACCATTTAGAAGCAAGAAAAGCAAAACTGATTTTGGCTAGTCGTGAGGGAGGAGAAAATTGGGAGGAAATACTCAACCAGACAAGTGAGCATAAAATTTTAAAAGGTTGGGTGGATTTCCTCCTTGATTTTAGTGATGAAGAGTTTGATTTTGAATCTTATAGCAAAAAATCCGAATTTTTAAAACAACCAAACCTATATAAATTTCAGCAATATGCGAATATAACAATGCAAATTTTAGATAAGGAGGGATTTTTAGATAAGAATCTTACGCTTTTTCAAAGAGCCTTTTTATGTATAGGGGATTTTAGTTTTTCTTATACAAATTACTTTTATGGCAATTCCCCCTATGATATTTTTAGAGATAGGGAAGCCTTAAATTGGATTCTTAAAGGAGATAAAAATGATTCAAATTGGCCTTATTTCAAGCAGTTTTTAGACACTTTGCTAGAGTGCAAAGGTAAAAATTTAATCGATAAAATGCAAGAGATAATTGAACAAAAAACTGATTTATCACAAAAAGAATGGTGGGAGCAACTTTTAATTGGAGAGTCAGCACTATTTGATTTCCTTAATGAGAGAAAAGAGACTTTTCAAAGATATTCTAGAATCCGATACTTCTATCTGGAGTATAGTGTTAATAAGGTTGAACTTTTACCCGGTTTAAGAAATATAACAAATGTAAAAGATTTGCTTGATTATGGTTTCTACTGCTATTGTGAAGATAAAGGTTTAAAAGTTTCAGATTATGAATGTGGTGATAAACAATATGGAGATAAATTTGATTTGTCACCACATTTTTCTTTAGATGATATGGAAGTTTTATGCAATAGTATGGAATCAAAGATTTACTTTGACGAAAAAGAATATCCAATCAATCTTGAAAAAGGCAGTAATATTTTTAATGAATTTGATAGAATTTTAAAGTTAATTGATGAGGACAGAGTTATCAAATGAACCACTTTCTAAATCAAAGCATAGAACTTGCAAATCAAATTCTGTCTCAAACCACCAGGCACGATTGAGTGGGAGTAGGGAAGGATTTTAGGATTTAAAATGAAGAATGTATTATGTTTTGATGATTTTGTCAGTTCTTTGCAACCCACGAATAGAGCTCTTGATTTTTATGTAGATTGGGAAAAATGTATACAAAATGTAGATAAAGTAAAAATTTCACTCAATCATCTTAATTTTCTGCTCGGTGTGCAGCAATGTGAATTGCAAGAAAAGATTACAGTGTTGTTTGATGAGTATCCTAAAGCTTTTCAAGTATTGCCTTTGTTAATTGCTATTAGAAAGTCTAGTAATGAGCAATTGTTGGATGAGAATAATAAAGTGTGTGATATGAATTCTTATCTAACAGAACCGCAAAAAATTTATAAGTTTATTTGTGAAAGTGGGTTGGATAAAATTTTTAGCGATAGGAAAATAAAAGATTTAAACGATTTTGTTTTTGGGATAGAAGTTGGTCTTGACACAAATGCACGAAAAAATCGTGGTGGTAGTGTGATGGAGGCTATAATAAGTAATATTTTTACAAAGGCAGGCTTAGATTTTAAAGAGCAAGTTTATATTGGTGAATTTTCAAAGCTTTATAAAACTTTTGGTGATGATGTAAAAAAATTTGATTTTGTAATTTTTACTCCTGATAAAACTTATTGTATAGAATGTAATTTTTATACAAGTGGGGGAAGTAAATTGAATGAAGTTGCAAGAGCTTATCAAGATTTGGTTGTAAAATTTGAAACTTTTGATGAATATGAATTTATCTGGATAACAGATGGAAAGGGGTGGTTAGAAGCTAAAAATAAGCTAGCAGAGGCTTATAAAAAAGTAGAAATTTACAATCTCTCTAATATTGATGAATTTGTATCAAAGGTTAAAAAAAATGTCTAATGCTACTTTTGCTAGTAAGGATGCTTTATTTTCTCTCTATCAAGGGGATTGCAATGAGATATTGCCAAGCTTTAGAGACAAAATAGATTTGATATTTGCCGATCCACCTTATTTTTTATCAAATGATGGTTTGAGTATTCAAAGTGGAAAAATTGTAAGCGTAAATAAGGGGCAATGGGATAAGGGCGACAATATAGATGAAATAGATGCTTTTAATCTTACTTGGATACAAAATGCAAAGCTTGCATTGAAAGATACCGGTAGCATTCTTATTAGTGGAACTTATCATAATATTTTTTCACTTGGTAGGATTTTGCAAAAGCTTGATTTTAAGATTCTAAATATCATTACATGGCAAAAGACTAATCCACCGCCAAATTTTAGTTGTAGGTATCTTACGCATTCTACAGAACAGGTTATTTGGGCTAGAAAAAGTGCTAAACATAAACATATTTTTAATTATGAACTTTTAAAGCAATTAAATGACAATAAACAAATGCGAGATGTTTGGACTTTTCCTGCTATCGCTCCTTGGGAAAAAGTAAATGGTAAGCATCCTACGCAAAAACCTCTTGCTTTGCTTGCACGTTTAATTTTAATGGCAAGCAATGGGGATTCTGTAATTTGCGATCCATTTAGCGGGAGCTCTACCACTGGAATTGCAGCAAATTTGCTTAAAAGAAGATTTATAGGTATAGAGAAAGAAAATGAATTTATAGATATATCTATAAAAAGAAAAATGGAGTTAGAAAATAATTTTAAAACCATATATTCAAAAATAAAAGATTTAAATATAAAAGGATTATTGTGATACAAGGTGGAATGGGTGGAGGCAATACACAAACTGGATTAATTTTTGAGGGGCAAGTTGATTTAGCAATGTTTATATCACAACAAGAAGACTATGCAATAAACGAAAAGCAAGAGGTATTTTTTAACAATAAAAAAATAGCAAGGATTTTTAAAAAGCACAAACTTTATGATTTTTTAAAAGAATTAGACATTAATTGGAAAGAGTGCATTTCTAGAAAACTTTTGCCTGATGATAGTATTTATGTAATCATTAATAATACTTTGCATATTATTGAATGTAAATTTCAAAGTGTAGAAGGATCTGCGGACGAGAAACTGCAAACTTGTGATTTTAAGAAAAAGCAATACCAAAAGTTATTTTCTAGAGCAAATGTTGAGGTGGAATATATTTATCTCTTAAATGATTGGTTTAGAAAGCCTGAATATAAAGATGTGTTAGATTATATTATTAGTGTGCGATGTCAGTATTATTTTAATTACATTCCACTGCAAAAACTTGGGTTGCCAATGATAGAAAGCAATTAAATGTCTAAACAAAACCTATTAAATCTTGCCAATATAATTAAATATGGTTTGGTAGATAAAGCAAATGTGACTCATTGTTTGAATATTGCAAAGTGCAAAAAACATGAATTGGAAGATATTAATATTTTATGCAATCTTATGAAAAAGAGCTCTTCAGAATTACAAATTTTTGAAAATTATTATGTTGGCTATCAGATACCACAAATTGGTAAAGAATTCGATTTGCTAAAAATTGGAAGCAATGCTGTTGTAAATATAGAATTAAAACATGAAGAAATTAAAGAGGATAAGATTGTAAAGCAGCTTCAAAGAAATTATTATTATTTATCAGCAATAAGAGATAAAGTATATTGTTATGTTTTTATTGCTAGTAAGCAACAATTTTACTATTACAATAATCAATCAAAAAGTATTGTTGATATAACTATAAAAAAGATGCTAGACATTATAGCAAACATGGATGATGTAAACAAGCATCTAGATCAGTTGTTTGTGCCAACACGATACTTAGTTTCTCCTTTTAATAATACTATTGAATTTTTAAATGAGCAATACTTTCTTACAGATCATCAAGAGGGGATTAAAAAGAGAATTATAACAAATATAGACAAACATAAAATATTTTCAATTTCAGGCAGTGCTGGAACAGGGAAAACACTACTAACTTATGATATTGCAAGAACACTTATACGTGAGAATTATAAAGTAATCGTAGTTCATTGTGCCTTGATAAATGATGGTGTTCATAAATTAAACGATAATGGCATGAATATCGTTTCAATTAAAGATTTTAATAGTCTATTAAAAAATAATAATGTCAAATATGATGTCGTAATTTTTGATGAAGCACAGCGTATCGGTAATGAAATTGATGATATTTTTGAGCAATTAAGTGAAAGCATACTTATTTTTTCACATGATGTGAGACAAAGACTTAATAAAAAGAACAATGCTGAGGAAGTGGTCGGAAAAATTAAGCAAAAAGCAAAAATTCGCTCTGAATTAACAAACAAAATTAGACACAATAAAGAATTGTATTCTTTTATCAGGAAGCTATTTGATTTTAATAAATTAAAAGGTGATAATTTGACAGGACAGGACTATAAAAATATATCTATTTTCTATACAGAAGATATACAAGAAGCAGGGAGATACATAGATTATCTAGAAAGCAATGATTGGAAATATATTTATCTTTCAACAAGTTTATTTACAGAAGAGAACTTAGATGCCATAAGATTTAATTCTAAGACAAGCGCACATCAAGCTATAGGACAAGAATATGATAGGGTTGTAGTGGCAATCACTCAAGACTTTTACTATACACAGGATAACAAACTTCAGTATAAAGCAGCATCTCATTATCCTCCAATTGAAACGCTTTTTCAAGCTATTACAAGAACCAAGAAAGAGTTAACAATTGTCATTATAAACAATAAAAGCGTGTATCAAAGGTGTATAAATATTATGAATGCAAATAAAATTTAAGCATAACAAAAGATTTTATTCAAAAATCTATTTTGGGCAATGTATAAATCTCTCTGAAGCCTCTTAAGAAAATATTTAGTTTTATGGGATTTTGGCGAGAAAGTGAGGTAAATTAGGGAGTTAAAAAAGATACTTACACCAAGAATAAGCTAAAAAAAAGATATTGAATCTAGAAATAAAGAAATTTATCAAAGATTATATGAGTTTTTTAAAGAATATATTTAGGATATTCTTATTTTTTGTAAGTGTGTATTTGCACCACAAGCGAGGCAAAATGATACCTTTGTCTTGTATCGTAATGTTTTTAAAAGATTCTAAACCAAAGCCCTTGAAATATTAGGCGATGTTTTTAAGTGTATCCAAATACGCTATGCATATAAGATATGGATAACCTAAGAAGAAGCCTTAAGCTTCTTCTTGTGCATTGTATTTGAGCAATGCTATAAAGCGATAAAAAATATGCACGAATTTCGAGTATGGAATCATAAGGAAAAAGACCATAATGCAGCTTAAGTGAAACCACAATGCATAAGATAGTAGAGCACTTTCTTTGACAAACATCAACAACAATCCACTAAAACTTGCGATAAATAGCATAAACAAAAAGGCATAATCCATACTTACACTTTTTTCATCTACAATTTCTCTATCAGCTATAAGCTTTAGCACAAACAATCCCAAAACACCAATACAAAGCGCAACCCCACCAATGCTACCAAAAATCTTGGGAAGTTGTGTTATGTCATAAGGCGCAGAGAGATGTAAAAAATGATGATAAAACGCTCCTAAGCTTGTCGCGATAAAACAAAATACAAATCCATATGCCGTAAAATGGTGAAAGATTCTGCGTGCGTTGCTTCTTTTGTCATTTGGATATGTGCAGCCCTCGCTTTTATGCCCACCAAGATATTTTAGCGTGAGCGCATCTTTGAGACTTCGCACAAACACTCTAGCATTCACACCGCTTAATTCAATAGCCCTAGCAAATTTCACAAATCCAGTGATTAAAGCCACCAAGACAAAAATAGAAACAATACTAAAGGTGCTTACCATATATTCATAAGGTATCACGGCAAAAAAGTCTCCTCTTGCTTGTTCTCCTGCCATTGTTTGCGTAGAAGCTACAAAAAATCCAGCAAATAGCGCTACAACAAGCAAAATCGTTGTCAGCCACGCACTGCTATCAAACGCTCTACCTAAAAAGTTTGGAAAGGCGTATTTTTTGTAGCTTTCTTTGCGCACTTGTGCAAATTGTGTAGGAATAGAGACATTAAACTCATGCGGAGGAGCGTATTGACAATCATAAAAGCACTCACTGCACTGATGACAAAGGTTTGCTAGATAATCAATTTGCCTATCTGAAAATTCTCGATATTTTTCCATTGCCGGAAATACCGCACAAAGCCCCTCGCAATACCGACAAGAATTGCAAATCACGCAAGATTTTGTCGCGATAGTATAAATGTTTGAATCATCTTTGGTTTCTTTGATAGTCCAAATAGGTTGTGTTGTTTGCATACTTACTCCTTATATACTTTTGGCGGCATTTTGTCCAGCTAATCTACCAAACACCGTTCCAATGCTCATACCAAAACCTGCTACATAGCCTTGTGTCAAGATATTTCCTGCCATAATTTCTCCAGCAGCAAAGAGATTGGCAAAGAGATTCTCATCACTCGCATAGACTTGAGCATTTTTATTGACTTTGACACCCATATATGTAAAGGTAACGCCCGGTCGCAATGGATAGGCATAAAAAGGTGGGGTATCAATTCTCAATGCCCAATGCGTTTTTTCTACTTCTAAGCCTTTAGTATGACAATTATCTTGAATTGTATGATTAAAATCTCCATCAACCACACTTGCGTTATATTCGGTTATGGTTTGTTGCAAGGCTTTAGAATCTAGTCCAATTTTTTGGGCTAACTCCTCGATACTTTGTGCAACAATAGGAGGGAAAAGAGAAGGCATATAGCATTTTTGCACTTTAGAATCTGTGATAGAAAAAGCAATTTGATCTTCTTGTTGTGCAACAAGTCTTCCCCATATCGCATATCGCTTAGGCCAAAAATCCTCACCCTCATCATAGAATCTTTTTGCATATTTATTAACCACAATCCCCAAAGAAACGCAATCCACCCTTGAGGCAATCCCTCCGTCATATTTTGGTGTTCTTGCATCGATAGCCACCATATGTCCTTGTGTTGGATCTCCAATGATTTTCGCATTTCCTTTTTGCAGTGCTTGTAGCATTTTGCCTTGATTAAATCGTGTGCCACGAATGATAAAGTTTCTTGCTTTTTCACCCCACGCTTCTTCAAGCCATTCTAGGTTTGATTCAAACCCACCGCTTGCAATAATAAAGGCTTTTGCAACAAATCGCAATTCTTCTTTAGATTGCTTATCTAAAACAATCACTTCTTTGCAAGTTTTGTCTTCTATGATTAAGTCTAAAGCCTCGTGTTCATAAAAAATCTCAATTCCTAGCTCATTTGCACAGGCAAAATACGCATTTACTAAAGACTTTCCACCACCAAGAAAAAAGGCATTTGTCCGACCCAAATGCAAAGTCCCACGCATAGAGGGTTGGAATCTAACGCCGTGATTTTTCGCCCACACTACCGCTTCTGGTGTGTGAGAAATAACAAATCTTGCATATTCTTCGTTTGTTTGTCCTTTTGTAACCTTAAAGACATCATCAAAAAATTCATCTTCACTATATGTATCAGTCAAAACATCAGTTGGAGCATCGTGCATAGAACGCAAGTTTCGTGTGTGTTGGGAGTTGCCCCCTCGCCATTTTTTTGGCGAAGATTCTAAGAGAGCAACTTTAAGATTATTATTTGCTTCTTTGGCGCTGATAGCCGCACACAATGCAGCATTACCACCGCCAATAACAATAATATCAAATTCTTTTAATTTCATTGATGTTCTCCTTGTTGTTGTCTATCATAAAAACCACCTCTTCTAAAAATAACCACACTGGCTATAAAAGAGCAAATCGCAGCAAAGGTAAGCCAAAGCGCTGGAGACGCTGGATTGCCTGTATATTTAGTAAGGAAAGTTGAAACCGCAGGAGTAAAGCCTCCAAAAATTGCTACCGTAATAGAATATGAAAAGGAGAATCCTAAGGCTTTTACGTGTTTTGGCATTATTTCAGATAATGCACACACCATCGCTCCATTGTATCCACCAAAAATAAAGCTAAACCAAAGCTCCACCAAAACAAATTTACCAAAAGTTAATGTGCCACTCTCTGCCATTCCTGCTAACCAACCCAACATAGGATAAGCAGAAATCATACCCAAAAAAGTCATAAGCAACGCGACTTTTTTGCGACCAATTTTATCACCTACAAATCCAGAGACAGGCAACCAAAAAAGATTGCTCACCCCTACAATCGCAGTTACAATAAACGCCTCTAATTTAGTAAAGTTCAAAATATTGCTTGCAAAATGTGGCGTAAAGGAGGTAACAAAATAAAATGTAACCGTTGTCATCATTACAAAAAATACCCCAGCAATAATAACAGGAAAATTTTCTGCCATATTCTCAAAGATTGCTGCAAAAGTTTTAGGGGCATGATGTTTTTTTGCCTCAAATTCAGGTGTTTCTTCTAACGTGCGTCTAATATAAAAAATAAATGGCACAACAAGACAACCAATGATAAAAGGTATCCTCCAACCCCACGCTTCCATAATGGCATCCCCAATCCAATAGTGCAATCCAACCCCAATAGCTCCTGCAAAAATGGTGGCAACTTGTTGGCTACCACTTTGCCATGAAACATAGAATCCTCGCAAGTGTTTTGGTGCAATTTCAGCAAGATACACGCTTGCCCCACCTACTTCAGCTCCAGCACTAAAACCTTGCAAAAGTCGTCCAATCACAACAATAATTGGTGCCAAAACCCCAATACTCTCATAACCCGGACACAACGCAATAGTAAGTGTGCCTATTGCCATTAAAGTAAGCGTAACCAAAAGTCCTTTTTTACGACCATGTTTGTCCATATATCCACCAAGCACAATCGCACCCAACGGACGCATTAAAAATCCCACTCCAAAAGCTAAAAAGCTTTGCATAATGGAAAGAAACTCATTTTCTGCAGGGAAGAAAATCTTTGCAATAAAAGCAGCATAGAATCCATACACCGCAAAATCATACATTTCCAAAAAGTTACCACTTGATACGCGAAAAATCGCTTTAGCATCTTCTCTTGCTCTTGACATAAATGCTCCTTTCTGTTTTGAATTTTGTAGAACAATGTTGCTCTACCTGTAATGATTGTAAAAAAAATTTTTCTTTTTTAATATTAAAAAGAATTCTTTTGTATACAAAAATTTATTTTTGTTACAAAAAAACACAATAGGAATCCATTCTCTAATACATATAGGTTTTATGCGTGTAGAAATGTGGCGTTGGGAAGCATAAAAGAATGCTAAATTTTAATAAGGTTTATATCTTGAAGAGTGTTTTGAGGGTCAGAAGCGTAGAGGACTTCTGACTAAAGGTTCTTTAACATTTTTTGATAAGCGTCTTTAGTTCCAGGACGCACATCACTCATAAGACTAAAAATAACAATGGCTAGAGATGCTATCAAAAATCCCGGAATAATCTCATAGATACCCGTATAACCAAAAAATTGCTTCCATAGCACCACTACAGCCGCACCACTAATCATTCCTGCAATGGCACCAATTCTTGTCATTCTGCTCCAAAAGAGTGAAAAAATCATCACAGATCCAAAAGACGCTCCAAACCCCGCCCAAGCATAAGCTACAATACTTAAAACACTTGAATCTTTATCAGTAGAAATAACAAATGCAATCAAGGCGACTATAAGCACCCCGATTTTACCTAGGCGTAATACCATGGCGCTAGAAGCCTCTTGTTTGAAAATTTTTTTATAAAAATCCTCTGCAATCGTGGAACTAGAAACAAGTAGCTGTGAGCTAGCTGTGCTCATAATAGCTGCCAAAATTGCACTCAATAGGATTCCAGCAATCCATGGGTTAAATAATAATTGAGACATCATAATAAAAATTCTTTCTGGATCTGCTAAGGTGAGATTAAATTTATTGATGTAGGCTATACCTAGTACACCAATAGAGCAAGATGCAGCAAGGCAAATAATCATCCAACTTATACCAATAAAAGTTGCTTTTGATACATCTTTGGTTGATCGAATTGACATAAAACGCACAAGGATATGAGGTTGCCCAAAATAACCAATCCCCCAAGCAAGGGCAGAAATAATACTAATTAATGACACACCACTAAGCCATTGTAATCTCTCTTTTGCTGCAAAAGGTATTTTTGAGAATGCCAAAAGCAACGAAGTTAAAGTTTCACTATCATTGGTTTCTACTGCTAATTCAAGTCTTTTAGCAAGATCGCTTGAAGTAATTAAAGAGTTTAAATCTTGATTAAAAAGCATCAAAATTTGTGTATCATTTTTAAGATTTTTATCGAGATTGGCAGCGCTAATATTACGATCTTGAGTATTTTTAAGCGCTGCAATTAAAGATTGTATTTTTTCTTGAGATTCTGTAGATTGGAGATTACTGAGTATGCTTGGGATTTGCCCTTGAATTTCTACGATCTTTTTGCTCGAATCATCAGAGAGACTAATATATTTCTTTGCTTCACTCAAACCCCCAATGTGTGAAAGCATTACAAGTGGTAAGATGACAAGTGCAGAAAGCATTAGTAAGCCCTGAATCATGTCTGTCCAACACACCGCCTTATAACCTCCAAAAAAGGTATAGGCTACAATAATCAAAGTTCCTGTAGTGAGTGCATAAGAATATTTAATCCCAAAGACTTCCTCAAAAAGTTTCGCACCACTTACAAGCCCCGATGAAACATAAAAAGTAAAGAAAATAAGAATCACCACCGCGCAAACCACGCGTAAAATATGTTTATCATCGCTAAAGCGTGTCTCAAAATAATCGGGAATTGTCAATGAATCAGCTACAACACTCGTATAAATGCGAAGTCTCTTGGCGACAAAAATCCAATTCAAACTTGCTCCTATAGTTAAACCTATGGCAATGTAGCTATCGATAAACCCACTTATATATAATGCTCCCGGTAAGCCCATAAGCAACCATCCGCTCATATCTGAAGCTCCAGCACTTAGTGCTGAAACCACAGGACCCATAGAACGCCCACCTAGAAAATAATCTTCACTACTTTTATTTTGTCGGTAAAAATAAAAACCTATAAAAAGCATTAAAGTTGCATAAGCAACAAACATAACTGCAATAGGCGTATTGATTCTTACAGCTTCCATTATGTCCTCCTGTTATTTTTCTAAAGCTCGGATTCCTAAATTTCCATAGCGATGATAAGATATACTCACAGATTTTTCATTGTGATAGAATAGAAGCTCAAATCGACCATTTATAAGTGGCTTCTCTCTAATAATAATCTTAGCCAATCTTGAAGCTTCCTTATAAATCTTATCATCAACATTTGGTATCAAGTGGTAGCGGATTCTTTCATAATTTGAAATTTTATTCACAAAATCCTCTTGTGTTTCTTCTAAGAACTCAACTTTAAAGCCTAGCTTTTGACACAATTCCTTTGCTTTTTGTATGTATGGATTTTCTTCAAAGCTTACTAAAAGCTCTATTGTTGCTATATTTGCAGCCAAAATAACCCCCAAAATATCTCTTAGGCTATCCTCTTTGCAAACCCTGTAAGCTAGATTTTTAATCTTAGTGTAAGAAAAGAGATTATCCTCGCCCCTAATATCAACATAATCTTTTGCTACAGAAAATTCATTTTTATAATGATAGGCATAAGATTGTGCCATTTTATCAAGCTCACTCATTCCCAAATCTTTAAGTGTTGTTGAAATTCTATTTTCAAGCAAATGATTATCTGCTTCTTCTTGGGTAATTTCTAAAAATTGCGTAATGTAGTTATAAATTCCCACCTTTCTACCAAAACCTATGGCTGATTTTTTCACTCCACCAAAAGGCTGGCGAAGCACGATAGCACCAGTAGTTGGCTTATTGATATAAATATTTCCTGCTTCTATATGCGTATGGAAATACTCCCATTCTCTTTCATCAAGACTTTCAAAACCAGCTGTCAAACCATATCCTGTAGCATTAACTATCTCAATAGCTTCCTTAAGATCTTTTGCCCTCATCACACTAAGAATGGGCGCAAAAAGCTCTGTCATATGCGTAAAATCACCTTTTTTGGTGCCATATTTTATGCCCGGACTCATTAAATGTTTATTGTCATCTATAAATTTTGGTTTTAACGCCCATTCTTCATAAGGCTTCAATTCATCTAAGGCTCTTTGGACTTTTGGATCAATTTCATCACAAAGTGCTGCAATTTTATTTTTAAATTCAAAAGGTGAGCCAACTAGCATAGATGAAGCTGCATCCACAAGGGTTTTTTTGAATTCTTTATCATTATAAACCTCATCTTCAAGAACAAGCAAAGAAGTAGCTGAACACTTCTGTCCTGAATTTGAAAAAGCAGAGTGGATAATGTTTTTAATCGCACTATCCCTATCGGCAAATTTTGAGACAATGGTAGCATTTTTACCGCCAGTTTCTGCGCTTAAAAGCAAGGTTGGGTTAGCTTCTAGCATCCTATAGGCTGTCTCTTCTCCTCCTGTGAGAATAGCAAATTTTATCGCTTCATTAGTGAGTAAATATTTTGAAATATCACTTCCTTTTGAAGGCAAGAAAATAAGGGCATCTTTTGGCACTCCAGCTTCCCACAAACATTCACATATCATATACCCTGTGAGTGTAGATAAAGATGAAGGCTTATAAATCACTGCATTACCTGCTGCCAATGGAGCTACTATTGTCCCCACTGAGATTCCAACAGGGAAATTCCAAGGGGCTATTGTTACTCCAACACCTTTGGGTGCAAATTTTGTTTTTGGATTTTGCTTGATTAATGTAGCCAAAGAATGAGGATAGAATTCAGTAAAATCAATAGCTTCACTCACTTCAGGATCAATTTCTAAAAAAGTCTTTCCTACTTCTAGGGCTGCAATTCCTATTAAATCCCCTCTTTTTTCCCTCATAATCTTAGCTGCCTTGGCTAAAATTTGATGAATCTCATCAAAACTTTTTTCTTTAAATTTAGAATTTCTAGCAACTTCTAGGGCTTGTTTAATCTCTTTTTCACCGGCTAAATGCACTTGAGCAATCAAACGATTTTTAATCTTATCTCTTACTTCTATGTGTTTTAAATCCGCCTTTTTAATCACTTCAGAAATCACAGGATAGACTTTATAGGCTTCTAAATTTTCATATTTTTCTTTGATTTTTTTTGCCCATTCTCTATTTTGAGGCAAAATAAAATCTGTATCACTTTCATTTTTGAATACCTTAGTTTCATAGGCGCTTTTGATTGTTGGTTCTTTATTTCTATCTTGCGTTCTATGGGTGCTATTATCCAAATTTTTGATGCCTTCAAGGCTTTTTAAAAACAATGCTTTTTGTGCTTGCCAATTTGCATCACCTACCTTTAAATTAAAGAAATATCGCATAAAGTTATCTTCACTTGTATTTTCATCAAGTCTTCGAACAAGATAAGCTATGGCATTATTAAAATGTGCTTCATCACACACGGGCGCATACAAAATAAGATTATGAAGTTTAGAAATCTCATAAGAACATTGCAAACTCATACCCTCAAGCATTTCAAAGGTGAAGCTTTCAAACGCGTTTGCTTCCTTGATTCTTGTATAGGCATAAGCAATTTCAAAAATGTTATGACTTGCTATACCAATGTTGATATATTTATAATTTTCATCTTGTAAGATAAAATCAAGCATTTTATTATAATTACTATCTGTATCAATCTTTTTAGAGAAAGTAGGAAGCTCCCAGCCCCTTTGACTAGCGATTGTCTCCTCACTCTCCATATTTGCACCTTTTACAAAGCGAATTTTTATAGGTTTTTTACCTTCCTGCACTCTTTGTTTTGAAAAAGCAAAGAGTTTTTTAAGATATTCATAAGAATCCGGTATATAAGCCTGTAAAACAATACCTGCTTTAATATTAAATTTAGAAAGACTTTCCATAAAGGCAGCAACTGTTAGCTCAAGATCCCGAAATTCTTCCATATCAAGATTGATAAATTTCTCCACACCTTGCCTTTTTTCCTCCACTTCGGCTAGGGCATAAAGATGATCGAGTCTTTTTACCACTTCATTTTTTGAATATTCAAAGTCTATAATGTTGATTTGTGAAAAAATAGTGGTGATTTTGATAGAAATATATGTAATAAAGCTTGATTGCAAAGCTTCTTCATACTTTTGGATTCTATATTGCGATTCTGCTTCACCCAAGACCTCTTCACCAATTAAATTTACATTTAAAGTAATGTGATCATTTTGTTTTCTTTTTTCTATGTGAGGTTTTAAAAAGTTTTTATCTGCATCTAACACCATAGCACTTGTATCTTTTCTCAAATGAGAGACAAAAAAGGGAACAGAAACATTTGGCGCGAATCGACCCAAAGTAATAAAACTATAAAGCAAGAATTTCTCAAAAGGCGAGAAAAAGTCTGCTATACCAAATTTATTTAAAGTATGTTCTATTAACTCAAAAGAGGCTCTTTTATCTTTGCACCTAAAAGAGCGATCCAAAAGCTCTATAAGCATAACTTTATTTTTGGGATTGTTAAGTAATTTTTGCATTTTGCCATGAAATTCTTGCTCACTTTGTGAAATATTTGCTTCAATCTTGCTTTGTAGCTCTTCAGCAAATTTAAGAGATTCTTCTATTACTTGTTCCATGATCACTCCCTTTTTGAAATTCATTACCTTGCTTTATTCTATAAAAAACAATAGGGTTTCAGAAATAAAGTTACATCAAAACTCATATTAGTGTATATTTTAGTAACATTAATAATACTAATAAACCTCAATCATGGTATTGAATGAGGAATCAAGTAATGAGATAAAAGGAAATATAAATGTAGGATGTGTGAACTAAGATTTATTTTTTAAAACTCTCTCAAGGCGTATTTTGTAGGCTTGATGAATATGAAATCGTGCCATTTCTTGTGCTTTTTTTTCATCACCTTTTCTAATGGCTTCAAAAATATTTGCATGTTCCATATAAGTTTCTTGGATTCTCTCTGGCTTTGCCAAAGTGCTTTCTCCAAGCAAGATAAGGGATTTATCCAAATTTTGCATAATTTTAAAAAGGTAATTATTATTAGAGCAACGATAAATCATCTCGTGAAACAACACATTATTAGCTCTTGCTTCTGCAATATCACTAATATGTTTTTGTTCTTCTATGATATTGTGCAAAATTTCTATCTCAACCTTAGAGACAAACAAAGTTGCCAATCGTGCTGCTTCTCCCTCTAAAAACTCGCGCATTTCATAAAGTTTGGTAATAGAAATTAAGTCCAAACCAGAAACCATTAATCCCTTTTTTCCATCTTGGACTAAGATACCCTCATTAACCAAGATTCCCAATGCCTCTCGTATAGGCGTTCTGCTTAATCCTGTTTCTTGAATCAAATCCTGTTCTTTGATTCTATCCTTGGGTTTAAATTTGCCTTGTTTAATGGATTCTATGATGTAATCATAGATTTTATCACTAGAATTTTTTTGGTTACTTTTTTGCATGAACACTTCTTTTGTTTGATTTGTTTGACACATTATAACTTAAAATTTTATTCTTGATAGAGTAGATTTGGTTTCTGATGTGTATTTTGTATACTTAGATAACGCTAATGTATATTTTGATATGATGTTGCTAAACGTTGCGTGAAAGTTGCATACTCAAACTTATAGTAAAAGAAAGTATGTTGCATTCAATAGAATACATTTTAATATTTTAGTATATTTTTGTTTAAAAATTTTGTATTTCTGCTATAATCTTTGCTAGATCTATTACAGATTACATTCTTTTTTTAAAGGATATACAATGTCTAATTCTACTTATCCCAAGGCTAAAAGCCTCCTTTTTGTTTCTAGTATCAAGCCAGAGAATTTTATGCCAAGTTTTGAAAGTGAAGCCGATGCCATTATTTTGGATTTGGAAGATTCTGTGCCAAGTGAGCGCAAAGATGAGGGTAGAGCTAATGTTTTGCGTTTTTGTCTCGATAATGCACAATATAAATTTTTTGTTCGTGTCAATGATGCGCAAAGTCCATTTTTTGCAGATGATATGAAGTTTTTGCTAGAGCTTGGTTTAGATAAGCTTCATGGTGTTATGTTGGCTAAAACTGAGCAAAAAGCACATATAGAATCTGTCATCAATGCACTTGGAGAGATTCCATTACTTTTGCTTATCGAAAGCGCATTGGGTGTGCAAAATTTACCTATCACAGCCTCACAACCATGTGTAAAACAGCTCGCTTTTGGGGCATTTGATATGATTTTGGATTTGGGCTTGAGAGATGGTGAAGGTAAGGATTTTATGCTTAATTATGTGCGCACACAAATGGCATTGGCTAGTAGAATCAATAATCTGTTGCCTCCTATTAATCGTGTTTTCCCAAATACTAGAGATGAGTCAAGACTTAAGACAAATATGGAATTAGCGTATTCTATGGGTTTTGGAGGATCATTGACATTTTATCCAAATCAGCTTGCAATTATTAATGCAATTTTTGCTCAAGGCAATAATCAAATTGAATGGGCAAAAGAAATATTGCGCTTAGTAGAGCTTCATAAGGGAGAAACATTTAGCTTTGAGGGCAATGTAGTGGATATTCCTATGATTAAAAAAGCGCAAGGTATTTTAGAAAGAAAATACTAAAACATAGAGGGTGGTTAGTCCTTGATATTTAGGATTCTCACCCTGTGTGTGGCATAAGTAGTAGGCTTGTAGTCGCAAATGCAAGGGCTATATTGTGTAAGAAGATTGTAATTTTTGGATATGGTCTTTTAGCTGTGTGAGAATCTGTGTATTGAGTGTTTTTATAGTTTGTAATGTTTGTATGTGTTGCTCACTCACGGATTTGAGTGCAGATTGTGTATCTCGTATAAGGGCTTTGGCGATGTTGTTGTGCAAAAAAAGCCGATCCTGATAGTATTCAAACCCTATTGCATTATTTAGCATATCACGAATATTTTCCATATTTGGTTCATAAAGTGGAAATGTGTCGCTGTCTTTTTGGTGATTTTGGATTCCTTGTTTGATTTTAGAATCTATTTCAAGACACACAAGTTTAATGGCATTTTTTAGTGTTTTGTCCAAAAGTTGCGCGAGTGCTTGTGTTTGACCTTGTAGAGAGGTTTTGAGTATGTCTATGGTGGCTTGAAATGCTAGAGGAATTTCATGAAAACATAAAAACCATTCTTGCAAATGCGATGGGAGACTTGAGACATAGGGTAAAAAGAGGGGTGTATGTCGTTGGTGCGTGTGTAAAGCGCGGTTTTCCCATTCTTGCAAGATTGTCGTAAATGATGGGAGAGTATCAAGAAATTCCATGCCAAAGTGCTTTATTGCACCAAAAAGGGTATGCCATTGTGATGTAAGTGGGTTATCTTGTCTCTGCAAGGTATTTAGCACCGAATCTAGTGGCAATATATACACATCTTTTTCATATTCTTGTGTCGTTTTTAGTCCTATAGCATTCTTTCGCGCCTTGCTAAAAGAAAGCTTGGTTCGCTCCAATGCACCAAAAAGTTGCTGCGTGAGCGTGAGCAAACGCGAATCTAATGCACCAAAAAGTTGTTGGGATTGTTTGATAAGTTCTTGGTTCATCTCCAATGCGCCATATGATTCTAGGCTTGTTGCTAGGTTGTTGAGATGAATTTGTGGGATATGCAAACGCCGATAATATTTAAGCACTAATCCACGCAAGACATACAATGTTTTATGCACCTTGTTTTGCGTTTTTTGTGGCATAAGGTGCGTGTGAATAAATTCCAACACTTCATTAAAGCCAGATTCTATATAAAGCGTTTCTTTCTCGTCATTTGTGATTTGGGATTGTTTTTGGGATTTTGCCTTGAGTGCATTTTTGGCAGAAATTGCGATAATGTTTTCAAAAATTCCGCTAAATGCTTCTTGTGCATAACGCAAACTCGTATGAAGTTCGGTAGCATTTTTTAATCTATCTTTTTGGTTTAGCACACATAAACTTTTAGCGCGATAATGTCGGATATGTGTATTGAGGATTTCGCGTTCGCTATTTTTGCCAACATTATCAATGAGGCTTACCCAAATGATTCCATCGACTTCTTGGAGGATTGTATTGGTTATGTCGGTATCTTCTTGATTTTGGGAGTTAAAACCTGGTGTGTCCAAAAATGTAACTTCTTGGAGAAGTGGCACGGGTGCATAGAGTTTGTAATGGCTAATTTGTGTATTTATCGTTGGCTGCACTTGTTCTAAAAACTCAAGTGGTGCAAAAGTATGTGTGCCATCTTTATAAAAAATCTCTAGGTGCAAATTTTCCCCATAGCTAATCTCACACACTTTGGAGGTAAGCGGTATGATTCCACTAGGTAGGATTTCTTGTTCAAGCAACGCATTTAAAAAAGTGCTTTTACCGCTAGAGAATTGTCCTATTACCGCAATTTTTAGCGGTGCGTCAAGCTGTGTAAGAAGTTTTTGAAATAGTGCAGAATCTGTAGAATCTAGCACAAAATGTTGGCTAAGAAGTGTGCGTGTAGCAATGATGCTTTTGGCTAGAGGATTTTGGTAGGCAAGCGCGCTAAATTGGGTGATAAAATCTTGCAAAACACTCATTCTAGCTCCTTATAGGCTTGTGTGATACGCTCTTTAAGTTGTATGATAGAATCTAGCTTGGAGGCAAGAGCATCTTTTGTTTCTTGATTATTGCTTTTTTCAAATTGTTCTAGGGCTTTTTGCAATGCCTCATTTTTGTGTGCGATTTGGCGTTGAAAGTCTTGTGCGATAGCCATACTAATGCTATCAAAAAACTCCAATAATGCTTGTTTTGTATGTGTGGATTTAGTAAAGATTAATTCGCTAAATTGCTTAAAGGTATCGCTAAATAGTGAATCTAGCTTATTTGCAAGTGCGCTTGATGATTTAAGCGTAAAAACCTCTTGGCTTAGTGTATGCACAAAATGTGCAATTTGTTCATCTTTGGCATAAAAACTAAAGCTTGGTGGTGTGTGCGAGAGATTGAGATTTATGCAAAATTCTTGCAATTTTGTATCCACTTCTTGGATAAGATGTGTGATTTTGGTGTTAAGTTTGTATTTGTATTCGCGTGTGATGTCTGTAAAAATATCTTTGAGCGCGATACTAAAGAGTTCATTAAGATCGTCTTTGGTAATACTGCGGTTTTGTTTTGTCGCGTATGTGAGGTTTTGTGTAACGCGCTCTTTTAGTCTATCTTGAGAAGTTTGGAGCGACATTGTGATAAAGTCATTGAGAATCTTGAGTGTGCTTTGGAGTTCTTGTTTTTGGGTTGTAATTGTCTGGGCAATATGTGCAGATTTCTTTTCTAGTAGGGCATTTTGTGCTTGTTGTTGAGCGATAAAATCTTGTAATTCCTCTTTACTTGCATGTAAAATCTTAGATTCTAAAGAGAGATTTTGTGTGATGTCTTGGGCAATGTTGGCAAAAGATTTGAGACAAAGATAGGCTATATCACGCGCTTTAAGGCTATTTTCACCTAAAAGCATAGTATCTAGGTATTCTTCGATAGCCAAAATACCTGTTTGCTCTATAGGCATTGGTGCAACATCTTGTGTGCGTGCCATAAGGGCGTTATAACTAGAGATTGGCAAAAATGTAATGCGCGAAAGAATTGCGTGTGAATCAAGGCTTTGAGAAATTTTTACAATAGCATTTTGGAGACTTTGCTTTGTGTATTCTAAACTTTGGTGTAGCTCCTCTGGTGTGATGAGATCTGATCGTGTGAGCACCACAAGAAGTCGTGAAATATTGCGCTCTATGAGAGTTTCTAGTATAAAATCCACATCAACTTGTGTCGCGGCACAACTTGCATTCATAAGGTGAATGAGCAAATCACAATCTTTAATATAGTCTTTGGTAATTTCTTCACGCTTAGTAATTGGATCATCTAATCCGGGTGTATCGACTATATGCACGCCACCTTGCAAAAATTTTAGAGGAGTAAAAAGCTCTACTTTTTTGATGAGGTTGCACATTTTGCTTGTGTGATTGGCTGAAGTATAGGCGTTAAGCTCGTGAAGTTCAATGTGTTTTTGTAAGCCTTGTGGCGTGATGTATTCTTGTAATGTATCTGCAAATGCTTCTTGTGTTTGTTGCACAAAGCGCCTAAGTCCTTCATCGGTAGCTGAATCTAGCAGAATCTCCTCCCATTCTTTTTGATTCCAAAAATGCACCTTAGCATATTGTGTTGTATCGTATTGTAACACCGTGAGATTGGCAGTCTCTGGGATCGTAGAGCTTCCCAAAATTTCCTCACCAAGTAACGCATTTAAAAAGGTGCTTTTTCCTGCGCTAAGCACTCCTGTAACGCCTATGGAAAATTTTTGCTCTTTTGTGTTGTGCCATATTTTGTGGAGGGCTTGTGTTTGAGAATCTTGAGTGCATAGGCTTTGGAGAGCTTGGTAAAATTCTTCTATGCGCGCGTGTATGTGGCAAAGATCTTTTTGGGTAGAGTGCGTGTGCGTGGGAGTTTGTGAATCTTGTTTGTGTGATTGGATACTAAGCAAAAGATGATGAAAATACGCCTTGCTAATGACTTGTGCTTCACAGAGTGTGAGAAAATGTTTCATAAGTGTAGCATACAGAGGCTGTGTAAGTTTGGGGGTGATAAGATGTTTTATTGTATTAAGATCATTGATAGTAGGGGTTTTGTCAAAAAATTGTGTAAAAAAATCCTGCATAACCTGTGTTTGGCTAAATTTTGGCAAAAGCGCTTCATCACACGCATAGACAAGAGCAAGCATTTCATCATTTTCTAAGAGATATGTATCTAGCTTGTGTAGCTGCTCTTGTGTCATATCTATAATCCTTTTTTACTGGTATCCTCAAGATTTTCTAGGCGTTTGGCAATAACACTTAATTGGTATTGTAAAAAATTGAGCACCATTGTGAGTTTTTGTGGATCTTGTTGTGGCATACTCAAACCCTCAAAAAGCACCAATAAGCGATCTTGCAAGAGTTTTAGAAATGTTTTTTCATCATTGAGGGCTTGTTTGTTGTGAGATTCATTAATTACAGAAATCATAGAGGGTTTTAAGCGTGTCTTGGGGTTAGTATGTGTTGTTTGGATTTGGTTTGTTGTGTGATTTGTGGATGTAGGTGGTGTGTTTGTGGCTACTTTGTCTTGTGTAAAAGGTCCTTGAAGCATTGTATTAAGGGTTTTTAGATCCATAGGTTCTGTATTAGTATCTATAGATTCAGGTGTGAGCTGCGTTGTTTGTGTGTGTGAATCTTGTGTTGTGGCTTTGTGTGTTGGAGAATGCGCTGGTGTATCTAAAGTGTTATCACTCTCAAGTGTGTTAATTGTCTCTAAGATAATATCTTTTAGTTCCATTGGAGTAACCATTCTTGAAATTTTTTATTTTGTGCGGGATTTGCAAGTTGTGCAAAAACCTCTAGCCATTGAGGATTAGCAAGTGTGCTCGTGGAGTTTGTGCTTAGGCGTATGACACCCAAACGCGCTTCTTGATTATCTGGCTGAAGTTCTAGGATATCTTGATAGATTTTGAGCGCATCTTCTTTTAAGCCTTGATTTTCATAAATCGTTGCTAGGGTAATGGTTTTTATGCTACTCATATCTGTCCTTAGTTAGAAAAGCTTGTGTATTCAAAGCGCGGATTATATCATTTTGTTATGGATTCTAACATGAAAATACAGCAAAAATTTTTCAAATTTTGCTTTATTTTGGTGTGATGATATCTACGCCTTGTGGTGGGTTAAAGACAAAAAGTGAATCTACAAGTTTTGGGTTTATTTTATGGTGGCTAAACACAATGCGCGTGGTTTGCTGGAGTGAATCTTCATAGCTAATTTCAAGTGGCATTCCTTTAGAATCAAGGACTATCGCATATAGCGTATCATCGATTGTGGTGGTGTATTTGCCTGTAGGCTTACCATTAGAATCTAGCTCCGGAGTAGCTTTGTCTAAAATCTCAAATATATCACTTTGTGTTGTAAGTTCACTGATATGCACCTGCTTTAGTGGTGGTTCATAAACGCTAATTTTCCCTTCATTGACATATACTTCTTTTTGCATAGGGGGTTCATAAATCCACTTTGCTTTATTTGGTGCTTTGGCTTGTAGCGTGCCAAAATAACTCGCCTCTGCACCATCTTGGGTGATGATGATTTGTTCAAAATCAGCCTCAAGGCTTTTGAGGTTTTTTTGAATCTGCGCACCAAAAAGTGGCGCAATAAGACACATAACAAAAACATACATTGTGCAATACTTTTTCATAATCGTCGTTCCTTTTTGTTGATTGCGATACAAAAGTTCTCGCATTATACAGAAATTAAAGCAAAACACAACCAAACTAAGATACAATGTTTGCTTAAAGCAAATATCAAGGATAAAGCAATGTTAAGTAAGATTCTCATCGCAAATCGTGGCGAAATAGCTGTGCGAATTATTCGTGCTTGTAGGGATTTACACATACAAAGTGTGGCTATTTATTCTCGTGCTGATAGAGATTCTATGCATGTAAAAATGGCTGATGAATCTTATGAGATTAGTGATGATCCATTGCGTGGGTATCTTGATGCGGATCTTATCGTGGAAGCAGCGCTCAAGATGGGTGCGGATGCGATCCACCCAGGGTATGGATTTTTGAGTGAAAATGCTGCGTTTGCGCGTAAAGTGCAAGAAGCAAAGCTTATTTGGATTGGTCCAAATGCTGATGTGATTACCAAAATGGGCGATAAAAATCAAGCGCGATCAATCATGCAACAAAATGGCATTCCTATCGTGCCTGGCACAGAACCGCTCAATCACCTTAGTATGGAAAAAATCGCAAAAATCGCACAAAAAATCGGTTATCCTGTGATTTTAAAAGCAAGTGCTGGTGGTGGTGGGCGAGGCATACGCGTTGTTACCCAAGAGCAAGATTTGGAAGAAAACTTTAATGCATGCAAGCGTGAGGCTATGGCATTTTTTAAAAATGATGATGTATTTATGGAAAAATACATTAGCAACCCACGCCACATAGAGTTTCAAATCCTAGCTGATAATTATGGCAATGTCATTCATCTTATGGAGCGTGATTGCTCAATCCAAAGACGCCATCAAAAACTTATCGAAATTGCTCCTAGCCCTCTTATTAGTGAAGATTTGCGACGCAGAATGGGTGCTACTGCTGTAGCAGCTGCTAAGGCTGTGCATTATACAAATGCCGGAACAGTGGAGTTTTTGCTTGATGATTATAATAGATTCTATTTTATGGAGATGAATACGCGTATCCAAGTTGAGCATGGGATCACAGAGGAGATTACAGGACTAGATCTCATAGGGCGACAGATTCGGATTGCTAGTGGAGAGATTTTGGATCTTACACAAAATGACATTCATACGCAGGGTTATGCGATTGAAGCGCGTATCAATGCTGAAGATGTGAATAATGACTTTGTCCCAAATCCTGGCAAGGTTACGACATATTATCCTGCACTTGGTCCTTTTGTGCGCGTGGATAGCTGTATTTATAAGGATTATGTGATACCACCTTTTTATGATTCTATGGTGGCAAAACTTATCGTGCGCGCTTCAAGTTACGATCTTGCTGTCAATAAATTAGATAGGGCATTGCAAGAATTTACCATTAGAGGCGTAAAGACGACAATCCCATTTTTGCGCAATATCTGTAAAGACAAAGATTTTAGGCGCGGAGACTTTGATACATCATTTTTAGAAACCAAGATAGATTCACTTATTTCTGAAGATAGCAAAAATACAGATGATATGGTAGTAGCCATAGCTGCAGCTATTGCGAGTAGGTGCGGAGAATAAAATGCAAAATGTTTATCAAGATGTCAAATCTTTAGATAAGCGCATATGCGATCGTTTTGAGCTCACGCCACAGATTCTAGTAGAAAATGCTGCCAATGCGCTTGTAACGCTTATCAAACAAAAGACACATAGTAAAAGCGTTGTAACGATTATCTGTGGGAGTGGAGATAATGGTGCCGATGGTTATGCACTTGCACGAAAACTTACTGGTAGCTATCGTGTGAGAATCTACCAAGCCTTAGAGCCTAAAAGTCCTTTGTGTGTGGAGATGTGCCAAAAAGCACGATTATTTGAAGATATACGATTTATCACTAAACTCACACCTTGTGATGTTGTGGTGGATTGCCTTTTTGGTAGTGGATTTAGAGGCAAAATGAGTGAAGAATTTGAGCAAATCTTAAAACTTGCTAACTCTATCGCACCGCTACGAATTGCGTGCGATATACCAAGTGGGCTTAGCTTGGATTCTGAAGAAGATACCACGATTTTTCGTGCTCACCACACGATGTGTATGGGTGCGATCAAATATGCGCTATTGCTTGATATTGCAAAGGATTTTGTGGGGGAGATTCATATCGCTGAACTTGGTGTTTCGCGTCAAAATTATGAGATTGCTTCGCCTATTAGACTTTTAGAATCTCATGATCTCATATTGCCTACACGCACAAGTCAAAATGCGCACAAAGGAGATTTTGGGCATTTGTGTGTGTATGCTGGGAGCAAAAGTGGCGCAGCGATTCTTGCCGCACAAAGTGCCTTGCATTTTGGTGCTGGACTTGTAAGCGTGATAGGTGATAAACTCACATTGCCGTATGAGCTTATGGCAAGTAAAGCGATACCACAAAATACTACTGCATTTGCGTTTGGTATGGGGTTAGGAGAGATTGCACCAAAAATCTTGAGTGAAAATACCCAACGCACAGAGCCTTGCGTGATTGATGCTGATGCTTTGTATTGCTCGGAGCTTAAGGAGCTTTTGGAATACAGAAGTTTGCTTGAAAGCACCCAAAGGCAAATCGTGCTTACGCCACACCCTAAGGAATTTGTCGCACTTCTTGAGGTTTGTGGGTTTGGTAGTGTGAGACTAAATGCTACCAATCGTTTGGAATATGTTTTGCAATTTACTCAAAGATATCCTGAAGTTACGCTTTTACTCAAAGGTGCAAATACGCTCATTGCGCATAAGGAAAGAGTGTATATTAACCCACTTGGGAGCGTGGCTCTTGCTAAGGGTGGTAGTGGCGATGTGCTTGCTGGTATGATAGGTGCGCTTTTGGCACAGGGGCATAGTGGTATAGAATCTGCAATCCACGCCTCTCTCGCACACGCATTGGCAAGTCATCTTGAAACTAGCACATATGCACTCACACCCCAAAAACTCATACAAAATCTTGCAAAATTAGAAAGGAAATATTATGAATGATGTTTTGACAATTGGGAATAAGGAATTCCACTCACGCCTTATCGTAGGAAGCGGAAAGTATAAGGATTTTCAGACTACTAGGGAAGCTACTTTGGCATCAGGTGCGGAGATGATCACCGTGGCAGTGCGACGCGTCAATATTCTTAACAAAGATGAGGAAAATTTATTAGATTATTTTAAGGATACCAATATAAGTTTTTTACCAAATTCCGCAGGGTGTGTCAATGCCAAAGAAGCAATCACACTTTTTAGGCTTGTGCGTGAGGCTTGTGGGATTGAGTTTATAAAGCTAGAAATTATCGGTGATACACAAAAAACGCTCTATCCTGATGTGATAGAGACACTAAAAGCGTGTGAGATTCTCGCAAAAGAAGGGTTTGTAGTGTTGGCTTATACCAATGATGATCCCATAGTGGCTAAGCAATTAGAATCTGCTGGGGCAAGTGCGGTTATGCCACTTGCTGCACCTATTGGTAGCGGACTTGGAATCCAAAATAGATATAATATTATGTTTATCAAAGATACTCTTAAAGTGCCTGTGATTGTCGATGCGGGGATAGGTTGCGCTTCTGATGCGAGTGTTGCTATGGAGTTGGGAGCTGATGGTGTGCTCACAAATACAGCTATAGCCACCGCTCAAAATCCCATTCTTATGGCAGAAGCAATGAGAGATGCTATAAAAGCCGGACGCAAAAGCTTTTTAGCCGGACGCATGGAGAAAAAGCCTTATGCAAGTGCCTCATCACCCACAAGTGGCATGCCAAAGCTTCTCTAGGGGGTTGTGGCAACACTAATTTGGATTCTTAGCTATTAAACACTGTGAATGGATTTATCATTTATGTTTTGGTCCATAAGGCGTATATAGAGATCTTTTAGCGAAGAGATCATTTTTTCTTTAGTAAAGTGTTCTTGGAAGCGTTGTATAGCATTTTTGGAGTAAAAGTCATGATTTTTTGAGATTTCTAAAACTGCTTGTGCTAAGGCTTTTGGATCTTTTGGCGGAACAACTATACCACTATAGCCATTTTGATTGACCCAATCTACTCCTGATCCCTCGATTGAACAAGATACTACCGGAACACCATGACTCATTGCTTCTATCTGGACAAGCCCAAAGGCTTCGTTTTTTGTAATTGATGAAAGGATAAAAATACCACTCTTAGCATATAACTCAGGGAGATCTTTATCAGCTATAAAACCTAAAAAACTTATTCTATGGTTAAGATTTAAGTCAGATACAAGAGCCTTGAGACTAGATTCTAATTCTCCTTTTCCCCCAATACACAAACAATAGTCTTGCGGTAGATATTGCATCATTTTAATAGCATATTCAAAGCCTTTGTAACCAACAAGACGTCCTAATGCAAAAAGGAGTTTTGGATTGCGAATAGGAGAGCTTTGAATGGATTGTGGACTTTGAATCCCAGATGGTATAGCGACACATTTATCTTGATAGGCTTTGAGAAATGGTGATTGTTTTATATACTTTGGACTTGTACCGATTATTGCATTTGCACGCTTAAGTAACCAGGATTGCAGTGGTTTGTAAAGCTGTAGAAGATATTTTTGTTTAATGATGTCTGAATGCCAATGTAAAATAACTATTTTATCGTGCAAATTTGCACATAAAAGTGCAAGATTTGCCATAGGATCTGGCAAATGTAAATGAATGATATCATAAGCTTTGCCAACATTTTTTAGAAAATAAATCATTTGTGGTGTAATAGAGGTATTAGCCACTTTACCATAACTTTTAGTGCGATAAATTCTAGCCTTAGAATCTAAGATATCAAGCTGAAAGGACTTGATTGAATTTGAACACAATACATCGCAAGTTAAGCCACTAGCATTAATGCCATTACAAATGTCTTGCATAGTAGTCTCTATACCTCCAACTACTGGAGGATAAAACTTACCTACTTGTAGAATTTTTGGAACATTTTTCATATTACCCAACCGATAAAATTTTAAGGTATTATAGGCATTGTGGGCTTAGATTTTACTAAGAATATGTCTTTTGTGTATGATTTGGTGATTGTTGGCTAGGGGGTGAGCCCTAGCGCTAGTTATATGCTTATGCGCGTATTGTAGGATTAGACAATCTTATTGCTTTGTCGCCAAATTTTCATTTTTTGGGCTTGTGCGATGAGTTCCTCCCGAAAATCTGGGTGTGCCACCGATATGATTGCTTCGCATTTGTGCCAAGTTGATAACCCTTTGAGATTGACTTTGCCATATTCTGTCACGAGATAATGCACATTTGCGCGTGTGGCAGTAACAATGCTTCCAGATTCTAGGGTTGGTAAGATACGTGATTTGAGTGTTCCGTCTTTTGCGACAAATGTTGAGGTGCAGCAAATAAAGCTCTTGCCATTTTTGGCTAGATATGCACCTAGCACGAAATCAAGTTGTCCACCAGCCCCACTAATGTGTCTAGTGCCAGAAGATTCTGAATTTATTTGCCCAAATAAATCCACATCTACAGCATTGTTGATAGAGACAAAGTTATCTAGCGCTGAAATAGTGCGTATGTCATTGGTATAATCTACTGGCGCACTCATACACTCGGGATTGTCATCTAAGAAATCATAGAGTTTTTGGCTTCCCATAGCAAATGAGTATGTCTGTCTCCCTCTATCAATAGTTTTTTTGCTACCATTGATTTTACCTGCCAAGCTCATCTCAACAAATGCATCCGCATACATTTCAGTATGCACGCCCAAATTTTTGAGATCAGACTTAGCGATATAAGATCCCACAATATTTGGCATACCACCAATGCCTAATTGTATGCAGCTTCCATCGCGAATCTCTTCTACAATGAGCTTTGCTATTATGTTATCTGCGTCCGTTGTTTTGGCTGGTGGGAGCGCTATAGGTTGTGGATTTGAGCCCTCTACGATTATATCGACTTGAGAAATATGCACATCCGCGCCCATTCCACCTAGACATCGTGGTAGGTTTGTATTCACTTCGACAATAACAATATCTGCCATTTCTACGCAAGCTTGCATATGAGAGGCTGAAGGTCCAAAGTTAAAATACCCATGCTTATCCATAGGCGCAACTTGCATAATCACGACATTTGGGCGTGGCGCATTATCACGATAGTAGCGTGGCAACTCCGAATAACGCATAGGCACATAAAATCCAAGCCCTTGATCGATGAGTTTGCGCCCTATACCGCTTGCATGCCAAGTATACCAAGAAACATGAGGTGTTGGATTCTCGACTCGAAAGACTTGTGGGACTTGCAAGAGTATGCCACCACGCAATTTTACATCTTGCAAATCTTTGATACGCTCACTTAGGGCTTGATCACAAGCTACAGGAGTAGTGATCGCCCAACCATAATCCACCCAATCTCCAGATTTTATAACACTAACCGCTTGTTGTGCGGTTTTGAGTTTTTGCCGATATATTTCTCGAAAATCCATATAACCTCCTCCTGATTATGTTTGGAATCTATATCCTAGCTTTTATTAAAGCGCAAAGAGATCGCTAAATTCGTTGAATGGCATAGATTCTAATGTCGCTTGATTGGCGCAAACTTCCTTGATTTTGGCACATTTTTTAGGACTAAGTTTGCGTGCGATATTGCGCTCAAATTTTGCCACAAGGACTGGAATCCCCTCATCTCTGCGTCGTTTGTGACCGATAGGATATTCTACTTCTACTTTTTGGCTTTGGCTACCATCTTTGTAGAAAATTTGCACAGCATTGGCAATAGAGCGTTTATCAGATTCAAGATATTCTTTTGTGTAGCGATCATCAACTTCTACTACCATTTTATCACGCAAGGCATCGATGCGTGGATCGCTTGCCACACTATCTTCATAATCATTAGCAGTTAAGCGTCCAAAAATGAGTGGCACAGCTACCATGTATTGGATACAATGATCTCTATCTGCAGGGTTTGCAAGAGGTCCTACTTTGTTAATGATTCTATGTCCAGATTCTTGTGTAGTAATGACAATTTTTTCTACAGAATCTAACTTGTCTTTGACTTCATCGTGAAGTTTTAGTGCGCATTCTACAGCAGTTTGTGCGTGGAATTCGGCTGGGAAACTGATTTTAAAGAGCACATTTTCCATTACATAGCTACCAAATTCTTGTGGAATAGTAAGCTTTTGTCCTCTCATTTTGACATCTTCAAATCCCCAAAATTTTGCACTTAATGCGCTTGGGTAGCCCATTTCACCACTTAAGGCTTTGAGTGCTAGATTCACGCCTCGGCTACTTGCATCTCCTGCTGCCCAACTTTTGCGACTTCCTGTATTTGGTGCATGGCGGTAAGTTCGTAATGCACCACCATCAATAAATGCGTGACTTACAGCATTTCTTATTTCCTCAAAATTTCCTCCAAGCATAGCACAAGCTACAGCAGTAGAGGCAATGCGCACGAGCAATACATGATCTAATCCCACTTTATTAAAGCAATTATCAAGTGCCAAAACCCCTTGAATCTCATGAGCTTTGATCATCGCACTAAGCGCGTCTTTTACCGTGAGTGGTGCTTTGCCTTGAGCGATATTTTTGCGACTCATATAGTCGGCTACCGCCCAAATCGCACCTAAATTATCGCTTGGGTGTCCCCATTCTGCTGCAAGCCAAGTATCATTAAAATCTAACCATCTAACCATAGCACCCACATTAAATGCTGCTCTTTCTGGTTCTAGTTGGTAGCTAGTGCCTGGAATCTTTGCTCCCAATGGGCGGAATTCCGCACCTTCAACTACTGGTCCCAAAAGCTTTGTGCAAGCTGGAAATTCTAATGCCAAAAGTCCGCACCCAATAGTGTCCATAAGACAATAGCGTGCAGTTTCATACGCAAGTTTAGAATCTATTTTAAACTCTAGTGCGTATTTTGCAATTTTTGTCAATAACTCATCAAACTCTGGTCGTTTTGTATCTAAAATACCCATATCAGCACTCATCGTGTTCTCCTTAGAAAGTAAATGTTTATGTGATTTGCGAGTTATCTTTGGGAGATAACTCACTTGTTTTGCGCTAAATTTTAGCGATCCTCAATTTTTACATACGCTCTATTTTCTGGTCCTGTGTATTCAGAGCTAGGGCGTATGAGTTTGTTATCCGCGCGTTGTTCATATACATGCGCAAGCCAACCACTTGTGCGACTCATAATAAATATCGGTGTGAAGTATGAGGTTGGAATCCCCATAAAGTGATAAGCACTCGCGCTATAAAAGTCAAGATTTGGGAAAAGTTTTTTCTCGTCCCACATAATCTTTTCTATCGCCTCGCTAATAGGATAGAGAAGTTTGGTATCACCTACATCATCACCAAGCTTTTTGCTCCATTCTTTGATGACAACATTTCTAGGATCGGCTTTGACATATACGCGATGTCCAAATCCCATAATTTTTGCTTTGTTAGCAAGTTTTTCATAGATTCCTTTTGTCGCTTCTTCCACGCTTTTAAACTCTTCTAAAAGTTCCATAGCGGCTTCATTTGCTCCACCATGTAGCGGTCCTCGTAGAGCGCCAATTGCCGCAGTGATAGCCGAATACACATCTGAAAGTGTCGCACTTACTACACGCGCTGTAAAAGTAGATGCATTAAACTCGTGCTCCGCATAGAGAATAAGGCTTACATGCATAGCTTTTACCCAAAGCTCCTTTGGCTCTTTGTTGTGTAGTTTTTCTAGGAAATATCCCCCGATAGAATCTTGTTTAGATTCTGTGTTTAATTCTGTCCCGCTTTTGTGCCAATGATGCCAAAAAAGTAAGATTGAAGGAAAAATTCCAAGTAAGCGAATCCCAATTTTTAGCTGATCAGGGAAACTCATTTTAGCCACACTGAGATTTTCTTGCTCCAAACATCCCAAAACAGAGCAACCCGTTCTCATCACATCCATTGGGTGTGCGTCTTTTGGTAAAAGCTTGAGGGCTTCACGCATTTCTTTTGGTAACGCTCTTGCCTTGATGAGTTCTGCTTTAAAATCCACCAACTCTGCTTTTGTAGGCAATGTCCCTTTAAGAAGAAGGTATGCCACCTCTTCAAACTCTGCATATTTTGCCAAGTCATAAATGTCATAACCGCGGTAATTTAATCCATGTCCTGTTCCAACGGTGCAAATTGCTGATTTTCCAGCAATAACTCCAGCGAGTCCGCCAACTTTTCCTTTTGCTGCTTCTCCCATAATATCTCCTTTAGGTAAGATTACTTTTTAAATAAAGCATCAAGTTTTTGCTCATAAGCATGGTAGCCAAGCATTTCATAAAGCTCATCACGCGTTTGCATTTTTTCAATACTCGCTTTTTGTGATCCATTTTTGAGAATGTCATTAAAGACTTCTAGTGCGGCTTTATTCATTGCTCTAGCTGCAGAGAGTGGATATAACACCATAGAGATTCCGACATTTTTAAGTTCATCGGTTGTGAAATATGGTGTTTTTCCAAATTCTGTGATATTTGCCAACACAGGGACTTTGATGACATCTGTAAATTGTTTATACTCTTCAAGAGTGTGGATTGCTTCAGCAAAAATCATATCCGCCCCTGCTTCCACATAGGCTAAAGCCCTTTCAATTGCTGCTTGTTGTCCCTCACTCGCGTGTGCATCGGTGCGCGCCATCACGACAAATTCAGAATCTATCTTGCCATCAATCGCTGCTTTTATCCTATCGCACATTTCATCTTTGCTTACAAGTTCTTTGTTTGGGCGATGTCCGCAACGCTTTTGGGCAACTTGATCTTCTATATGACAACCAGCTGCGCCACTTCTTGTCAAATCTTTAATTGTTCTTGCAATATTAAATGCACCACCCCAACCTGTATCTGCATCGACAAGCAATGGTAAATCGCTCACAGCAGTGATTCTTCTCACATCAATACAGACATCTTCTAATGAACTAATGCCAAGATCAGGCACACCCAAACTCATAGCAGCCAACGCACCACCACTAAGGTATAGGGCTTTGGCACCACTTTTTTGTGCTTGAATTGCCGAATATGCATTAATCACGCCCAGAATCTGTAGGGGATGATTGTTTTTGACTGCTTCTCTAAATTTTTTTCCAGCACTCATGTAACTTTCTCCTTTGCTTCCCAATTTAAGATTACTTCAAATCGTAACCTGCTTTTATTGTAAGCAAAAAGTTTTAAATTAGGCTAGTGACTATCTTCAATTTTTTACAAAAATGTAGGATTTTTTTTGAATCTAATGTGTGAAAAAAGGAGTTTTTCCCTTAAGGTAGGGAAATATATCATGTTACATTAAGAAACACAAAGAAAGAAATACAAAGAAAATTTCAAGGGCATATGCGACTTTTTGTGAAGAGTCGCATTACATACCTAACATACCGGCAAAATCATTTGGCACATTCATAATGTCTAATATCGCAGCAATTTGTCCTCTGTGGTGTGTGCCGTGATTAAGGATACTCAAAAAATACTGCGCTATGGATTTTTTAAAGCTTATACCAGGAAATGAGAGTTCTCGCACAGCACTAAAATCTGCGATTGAATCTACAAGATCAATGATAAGTCTATCTGCTTGTCTGCGTAGAGTGATAAGGGATTCAAAACTTTTGTTTTGCAAGCCACTAGCAAGAGCATCTTGCAAAGGTTTGGTATCTAATGGATTTGGTGCATAAGAATTGATGATACCTAATAAAATCGCTATATCAGCTTCCAAGATATGAATAAAAGTGCCTATGATTGAGGTGTAATACACGCCGACATCTTTTTGGAGGTCGCTAGGGCTTAGTGTTTCTAAAACTTTTAGCATGTTATCATTTGCAAATTGATTGTAACGTGCTTGTAGTGTGAGTATTTCTCGCATATTATTCTCCTTGTCGTGGGTTAATAAAAGTCGGTATTCTAGTATGAGATTCTAAATGCATGTTAGGGGCTTAGTATAAATTGTGCTGTAGGGATTTAGGGGAATGTTTGGTGGTAGAGGTTAAAGCAATGCGATATTGCTAAAGATTCCCCAGCCACCATAACCCACCATACACAACCCAGCCAAAGTATTAAAAATTGCAGGTTTTATGATACGCATAAGACTTGATGCAAAGAGTGCAAATGGATACATAACAAAAGCAGTTGCAAGTCCAAAAATTCCCATTATCATAGCTCCACCAAAAGCATTGCCACTTGCTATGGCGCTAATGAGAAAAAAATACACAATGCCACAAGGCAGGATTCCATTTAACATACCTAGTAAAAAAAATGATAATGTGGAGCGTGATGCAAGCAAATAAGTAAAAAGCCTAAAAATTACAAAGCTATGTTTTTTAGCGGATTGTGTGTGTGTGGAATCTTTGGTAGAATCTTGTGGGGTGGGATTGGCAGGAAAGATAGAAAATTCAAAGATTCTCAAAAATTTTGGAAATAGCAAATATGCAAACCCAAAGATAAGCAAGAGCGCACCTACGCATATGCCTACAATGGCTTTGGTATGCATATTTTGTGTAAAGATTGCACCAAAACTTCCAAAGATTGCTCCCAAAAGCATATACATACACACACGCCCACAGACATATAAAAAATGTAAAAAAGCATTATGTGCTAGAGCGTGGGGGTTGTGAATCTTGGCGCGTGTATAGGCGATAACTAATCCTCCACACATACCTACGCAATGCCCTAGTGATGAAATAAACGCGATACTAAAAATACTCAATACATCAAAATATTGCAAATGCCTTACCTTAATTTCAAAGTGATTTTTATAGCCTTGCTAGAATCTAGAGTGATTGTAACTTGTGTATGGTTATCGTTTTCTTAATGATAATTTAAAAGTTTTTTAATAATTTTTTGCTACAATCCCAAGTTTTTAAAACTACATTTCTTAAAGAGGTTTGGAGATGAAAAAAGGTATTCACCCAGAATATGTTCCATGCAAGGTAACTTGTGTTACAAGTGGCAAAGAAATTGAAGTATTAAGCACTAAACCACAGCTTCGCGTTGATATTTCAAGTTTTTGTCATCCATTTTATACAGGAAGTGACAAAATCGCTGATGCGACAGGTAGAGTAGAGAAGTTCCGCCAAAAGTATAATCTCAAATAATTCTGTGTTGTGCTTACGATCCTCCCAGCCCCTATTGGTAATCTTTTAGACATTAGCCTTAGGAGTTTACAGGCTCTAGCACAAGCTCAAGTTGTGTTGTGTGAAGATACACGCATAACAAAAAAACTCTATACGCTACTTTTGGAGCGATCGCTTTTTGGTGATTTACTAGATTCAGTAGCACTCTCTCATAAACGTTTTATTTCACTACATTCTCATAACGAAGAACACATATTAGAGACTTTTGATCGGGAATTTTTTAGTCAAAATGTCGTATATTTGAGTGATGCGGGTATGCCCACTATCAGTGATCCGGGTGCGAAACTTGTGCAATGGTGTATCACTCATGACATAGCATATGATGTCTTGCCCGGTGCAAGTGCCCTTAATGTGTGTTTTGCCTCTAGTGGTATAGAATCTCAAGGCTTTTTCTTCGGTGGTTTTTTGCCACACAAGCAATCCCAAAGACAGCAAATCCTCCGACATTATGCCATGCTTGGTGTGCCTTGTATTTGGTATGAAAGCCCACATAGAATCCTCCAAAGCCTAAAAGACATAGAGATTGTATTGCCAAATGCTTATTTGTGCGTATGCAAGGAGCTTAGCAAGATTCACCAAGCAAGATTTTTTGGTAATGCTACAGAGATTTTGCGACAATTAGAGAGGACAAAGATTCTTGGAGAATGGGTGCTATGCCTTGTAGATGAAAGCAAGGAAGAACCAAGTTTGCGTTTAAGCGAGGTAGAAGCACTCGATATAGCGCCAAAAGCAAAGGCTAAGATTCTTGCGCATTTGACACAAAGAAATGTCAAGGAGTGTTACCAAGAGCTTTTAGAATCTCATACGATGAAACCCCACAGAGAATCTAGCCATACCACAGACACTTCGCTTTTACCATAAGGAATAGTTGTGATTGTTTTTGGGAAGCAGCCTGTAAGCTATGTGCTAGCACATCACAAGGAAAAGATTCAAGAAATCTATGTTGCCAAAGATTTACCAAAAGATCAATTCGCGCGCCTTAAACAAATGCATAAACCCATAAAGATTTTAGATTTTAAAAAAGCCCAAGCCCTCGCACACGGACGCAATCATCAAGGCGTGTTATTGCAGGTTATGTATGAACCTAGCAAAGACATACGCCCTATGCTTGAGCTTGATACACTAGTGATATTGTGTGGATTAAGTGATGTGGGCAATATCGGTGCAATTGTGCGTAGCGCTTATGCGTTGGGGGCTGCAGGTGTGGTGTTGTGCGATGTAAATTTGCAAAAAAATGCGCTAGAAGGCATTATGCGATCTAGTGCAGGAGCACTTTTGGATATGCCATTTTGCGTCATTCCGCGTGCGCTTGATTGTATCAATGAGCTAAAAATGGCGGATTTTAGGCTTTTTGGTGCTGATATGGCAGGGGAGAGTATCCATAGTTTTATACAAGCAAACATATCCCCTTCATCTGTGCCACAATCCTTATCCCAAACATCGCTAAATTCGCAAAAACAAGGTATAATAACTCCTTTGAAATCACAATACAAAAAATGGGCGTTGTTTATGGGAAGCGAGGGAGAGGGGCTTAGTGCCAAAGTTTCTAAAAAATTAGATACAATACTTAGCATTCCTATGGCACACACTTTTGATTCGTTAAATGTAGCACACGCGTGTGCTATTTTGTTACATAGATTATTATCGCTTAAGGGTTAGTAATGAAAGACAAAACATTAGATGAGCAACTTGAATATCTCAAGGGAATTGGGATTAAGGAAATCAATAAAACAACAAGACTTGCTACAAATAAAATTGATGATATTTTACAAAAGCGTTTTGACAAGATAGAAGATGTGCGTGTCAAGGGCTTTGTGAGTATGTTGGAGCGTGAATACGGACTTGATTTGTCCGATTGGCTCAAAGAGTATGCCCTCTATCACAATAAAATTTCTCAACCAGAGCCACAGCCAGAAGTAACTCCTAAGGCAAGTTCTGTTGTAGATATTGATATCAAACAAAAGTCTCAAGCACCCAAAGCTCCTAAGGAAGTTTCGACAATGATTAAAGATTTGAAACTTCCCAAAAAAGATTTACAAGAAGCAACAAACACTAAACAGCCTACTAGCGAACAAAAAAACAATGTAGCAAATGTAGTGTTTTTTGTGTTTTTGGGTGCTATTGTGGTGGGTTGTGTGTTGTATTTGGGATACAAGATGTTTATGAAGCCAGCACCCATTGTCAAAAAGGCGGATATGCCAAAACCACAGACTTCAGAAATTGTTATCTTAGAGGATACACAAGCTAGTGATACTGCATCTGACAATGAGGTAACTAATGATGAAGCATCTAGTAATGAGATGACAAGAAATCAGGATTTGCAATCTCAATCTCTTGTAGATTCTCCAGATTCACAAGGCACTGCAAATGCCCAAGCTAGTAATACAAGCGATTATGATGGAATCTACATAGATTTTAATGCCTTACCACAAAATCCTCAAACTTCTATACAAGAGACACCGCTTCCAGAGCAACTTCCACAGCGAGCAATTGTAGATAGAGCTTTGCCTCAACCTATTCCAAAACTTACTATTATGCCAAATAGTGCATTATGGGTGGGTGTAGTGGATCTTACCAATGACAAATCCACACAACTTAATCTTAATAATACTTATGATATTGATCTTGATAGGCGCTATATTTTTGTGTTTGGACATAGTGATTTTGAGAGTTTGGTAGATAATCAAACATTCCAGCACAGGACACAAAATTTTGTGCGTTTTTATTATGATGGCACATCTCTTAAAGAAATAAACTATGCCACATATAGACGGCTTCACCCTCAGGATAATTGGTAATGCAAGGTTAGTAGATGAAAAAATATTTTGTGTTTGTTTTGTGTTTGCAATTACTTTGGGGCGATGTGCTTGATGAAAAAATAAAAAATCTCATCGGCGAGAAAAACTACCAAGTAAATGCAAATTTTATCCAAAATATTTTTCGCGACAAAAGTCTTTTTTATACTAATGGCGGCATTAATATGAAAAATGTCGTCCAAGCACTTAAAAATAATGGTTTGCTTATTCTTAAATTTTCAAGTCCTCTTGAGGTGCAACTTAACTTTGTTGCACGCACGAGTCCTATATTGCTAACACGCACGATAAATGACATACTCTCTAGTATGGGATATGCGTTTTTTAATGTCCAAAAGGCAGATTATAACAATGGTATTACCTCGCTTAGCTTTGTGTTTGTAACCGAACACACGCCCGATCTTAGTATTATTATGAGTGAGTTAGAAAAGCGCGGAATACGCTGCATTGACATCAAACATCAGAATGCACAAAATTGGGAATATCTCTTAGAGATTGATAATCCACAGATTCCAAATGCACGACTTTTGCTTACCAATCAACCCCTTGCCTTGCGCGATGTGTCTGGTCAATATTGGCTTAGCCTCCAAACACAAGGCAAGATTAAAATCTCTGCACAATCTAAATGGTATCCTCGTATCGTGCTTTATGATAGAAATTTGCGAATTTTAGATTCGATTTTGAGCCAAGATTCTAAAACAAGCGTGAGCGTCAAAGTCCCACAAGGTGTAAGCTTTGTGATGATTACTGATGGGAATAATCCTATGAATCTTAGAAGTGGCATTAATGTGGAGTATGATTAGGTTAAATAAGGAGTGAAGAATGTTTGATGAGATCGAATTTGAAAAAATAAAGCGTTTGCCAAAGTATGTGTTTGCCGCGATAAATGAAATCAAGCTACAAATGCGACAAAATGGCGAAGATGTGATTGATTTTTCTATGGGTAACCCAGATGGTGCGACTCCGCAACATATTGTTGATAAACTTTGTGAAGCTGCCAACAAACCAAAAAATCACGGCTATTCTGTAAGCAAGGGAATTTATAAACTTCGTTTGGCGATTTGCAATTGGTATAAACGCACGTATAATGTAGATTTAGATCCCGAACTTGAAGCGTGTGTAACAATGGGAAGCAAAGAGGGTTATGCACATCTTATCCAAGCCATAACAAATCCCGGTGATAGCGCGGTAGTGCCTGAACCAGCGTATCCTATTCATTCTTATGCCTTTATTCTTAATGGTGCTAATGTGCATAATTTTCCTATCAAGTGGAATGAAAATATGGAGCTTGATGAGGAGGAATTTTTTGCTTCTTTGACACAAACACTTTGCGAAAATGTGCCAAAACCAAAATTTGTTGTGGTAAATTTTCCACACAATCCGACTACAACTATTGTGTATAAACGCTTTTATGAGCGTCTTGTGGCACTTGCTAAAAAAGAGAGATTCTATATTATTTCGGATATTGCGTATGCTGAATTATGTTTTGGGGATTATAAAACACCAAGCATTTTGGAGATTGAGGGCGCTAAAGATGTCGCTGTAGAGACTTATACGCTAAGTAAAACCTATAATATGGCAGGGTGGCGTGTAGGGTTTGTTGTGGGCAATCCTAAGATTGTGCAGGCTTTGCAAAAAATCAAAAGTTGGCTTGATTATGGAATCTACACACCTATGCAAATAGCCGCTACAATTGCGCTAGATGGCGATCAAAGTTGTATTGAAGAGATAAAAGAAAAGTATCAAACGCGTATGGAAGTTTTGATACAATCTTTTAAAGATGCGGGGTGGGAGATTCAAAAACCAAAGGCGAGTATGTTTATTTGGGCAAAGATTCCCTCAGTGGTAGAGCATTTGGGCAGTATGGAGTTTTGTAAGCAATTGTTGCAGGAAGCAAAAATTGCATTAAGTCCGGGTGTTGGATTCGGACATCATGGTGAAGGATATGTGCGTATCGCGCTTATTGAAAATCAAAAGCGTATTCGCCAAGCTGCGCGTAATCTCAAGGTATTTTTGAAGCGTTTTGAAGATACAAAGCAAAAATAAGTAGGATTGTATGCGAAGCTTAAATATAGGTATCATTGGTGTTGGTGTAGTAGGAAGTGCAGTTGTTAAGATTCTAGAGCAAAACAAAGCCCTTATTAGTGCGCGTGCCGGTGCAGAATTTTGTCTGAAAAAAGGCGTGGTGCGAGATATTGCCAAGGCTAAAAAAAGGCTTGGTGATTATGTGATACCTCTTAGCACGGATATAAATGATGTGCTAGAAGATGAAAGCATTGATGTTGTCTTAGAGTTAATGGGTGGTGTGCATGACGCCTATGAAGTTGCCAAAAAGACACTTCAAAAAGGCAAGGCACTTATCACCGCCAATAAGGCTATGTTAGCGTATCATCGCTTTGAGCTAGAGCAAATTGCAGGAGATATTCCTATAGGTTTTGAAGCGAGTGTGGGTGGTGGGATTCCTATCATTCGCACATTAAAAGATGGGTTAGGATCAAATCATATTTTGGCGCTGAATGCGATTTTAAATGGCACAAGTAATTATATTTTGACACAAATGTTTGAGCATAACAAAAGCTTTGCAAATGCGCTTAAAGAAGCACAAGATTTAGGGTATGCCGAGGCTGATCCTACGCTAGATATTAATGGCTATGACGCTGGCGCAAAGCTACTTATTCTTGCTTCTTTGGCATATGGTATTAATGCAGTGCCTGAAGATATTTTGATTGAAGGTATTGAGGGTATCACTACCGATGATATGGAATTTGCCAAAGAGTTTGGCTATGTGATTAAGCTCTTAGGTATTGCCAAACGACAAGATGATACACTTGAATTGCGTGTGCACCCTACGCTTATTAATCGAGATTGTATGATTGGCAAGGTAAGTGGTGTGATGAATGGCATTAGTGTGTTGGGAGATTGTGTTGGGGAAAGTATGTATTATGGTGCTGGAGCTGGTGGTGAGGCTACGGCAAGTTCTGTAATTTCAGATCTTATTGAAATTGCGCGTGATACACATTCTAGTATGCTTGGATTTTCAGAATCTATCCAAACCTCGCTTAGCTTAAAAGCCCCAAAAGACATTCTTTCTAAATATTATATTCGCCTTTATACACAAGATAAGCCTGGGGTGCTAAGCCAAATAGCACAGATTCTAGGGGATAATCATATTTCTATCAAGGCATTTTTACAAAAAGAACATCAAGATAAGGGAGTAGCAAAACTTTTGTTTTCTACACACACAAGTAAAGAATCAGACATAAACAACGCCCTAGCCGCCTTTACATCTCTCTCAAGTGTGCTTAGTGAGCCTTATAAAATCCGCATACAAGACTAAATGTTATGAGCAGAGCTAAGGGATTACAGGCTGAAAGTGAGGCTTGTGCATATCTTGAGGGCTTAGGATTTGAAATTATTGAGCGTAATTTTTTTGCCCGTTATGGTGAGATTGATATTATTGCCAAGCGTGCAAACCTCTTGCATTTTATAGAAGTTAAGAGTGGCATAGGGTTTGAGCCTGTGTTTAATATCACTCCTGCCAAGATTGCCAAGGTGCAAAAGGCGGTGCGTATATATCTTGCCAAATATCCCTCAAGATTGCCTTATTGTATTGATGCGCTTATTGTGCGTTATGGGGAGCAGATAGAATTTGAACTCTTAGAAAATATTACACAAGGTTAGATATGCAAAAGCGTGGTGGAATTTTTGGTGTATTTAGTGCGACTTTTGGGAGAAAAGCAGATTTTATCCCTTTGCCTTATGTGAAAAACCTCCACGCATTACACAAGTGTGCGCAATGTGAGGGAAAATGTGCCACAAGCTGCCCAGAACATATTATTATTAAGAATGCCAATAGCACCCCATATCTTAATTTTATGATCGCTGGTTGCGTATTTTGTGAGCAATGCGCTCACGCATGTCAAGAATTATGGGGCGATGAGGCACCTTTGGAAATAGTGCATACACAACAACCTTCTGCTATTGCAGCTAAGGTTTCTATTGATCCTCTTACATGTTTGGCGTGGCAAAAGACTCTGTGTATGAGTTGCAAAGATGCCTGTGGAGAAAATGCAGTTATATTTAGCGGGGGATTGTATCCTGAAATAGATTTAGGGCGATGCAGTGCTTGTGGGTTATGCTATGCAAGATGTCCAAGTTTTAGCATTACCATAAAAGGCACACTTACATAAATCTTATCTTGTAGTGGCTAGATTCTTATATTATATATGTATTAATCCCCATTACTTAGGGGATTAGTGTGTCTTAAAATTTCTTTTTCTTCACATCATCAAGAATCTCTGTGGCAATGACATTGACTTCTTGTGTGATGTCGTTTGTTGTATGCGCGATCTCAACATTTTGTTGTGTTTGAGTTTCTAGTTGTGAGATAGATATATTAATTTGGTGTAAGCCCTCAGTTTGCTCAAGAATAGATTCTGCGACCTCATTAGAAGACTGCACCAAAACATTTACATTAGCCTCGATTTCGCCTAGAGATTTTGTTGTTTTTTCTGCTAGTTTTCTTACTTCATCAGCAACAACGGCAAATCCTCTTCCATGTTCTCCTGCTCTTGCGGCTTCAATAGCAGCATTAAGTGCCAAGAGGTTTGTTTGATCAGCAATGTCTTTAATCACGCCTACGATATTTTTAATATCCTCTGCTTGTTTTGTTGTTTCTGTGGTTTTGTCATTGACACTTTGCATTGATGAGCTTATTTCTTCTACGGCAGCGGCAGATTGTTCGAGCGCACTTGCTTGAGATTGAGAGCCTTCTAGTAATTTATGCATAGAATCTTGAAGATTCTGGGCTTTATCACTGAGGATTTTTGCGTGGTCTGCAGAGACTTGGAGCATATTAACAATGACTTGAGCAAGAGTATTGACATTGTTTTGCAAACCAATAGGATTAGAGATTCTGTGAGAGAAATCATTGGCTTCAAATTTACCAAAGATCTTTTTAATCTCATCGAGATCCGAACCCAACAGATTGCGCAGTGTTTTTATCATTTCATTTAGCGAATTACGCAAACGATTTGTTTGTGGATTGTTGCTTTGGAGAGTGATAGTTTTCGTGAATTTGCCAATTTTGACATCTTCGACTATGCTTAGGGCTTCATTGACAAGCTCTCTGTCTTTTGTAATAGAATCACGAATATTTTGTATTTCGTAATTAATGGCTTGTGCCATTTTGCCAAATTCATCATTAGATTTGATCGTGATTGGCGTGATAGAATCACTTGTATGATTAAGAAAGGCAAAAAACGCCTTTAATCCATCTGAAATATGTGTAAGAGGCTTTAAGAAATATTGCACAATAAAGCCCAAAATCGCGATGATTACGATCATAAAGACAAATGAAAAAAGCACTTGATGTATGATAAGTGTGCCTAAAATTTCCCCATAATCATCAGTAGAATTTGCCGTGCATATGAGCCACCCTCCATTGCTACTGCGCGTGCATAATCCTATGCGTTCATCGCCATGTAGGTTATATTTCATGAGATCAGTTGGCTCTCCTTTGAATTTTTCTGCTAATGCAGAATATCGCTCAATGACGTCTTTTAGCTCCGGATCATCAGACATTATTAGTTCAGGGTTGGAGTGTGAAATAATATGATTGTTTTTGTCTGTGAGAAAAAATGTTGTGCTAGGTGTAGTTTTGAGTTTATTCATACTTTCTTGAAGCTCATCTAGGAATATATTACCCCCTATTACTGCTACAAGTTTATTATTGACAAATACAGGTGCATATGCAGTTGTGATAAGTTTGCCAGTTGTGATGTCGTGATAGGGCGTAGAAAGTCCAGATTTACCACTTGCCTTAGCTTCTTTAAACCAAGCTCTTGTGCGCGAGTCAAAGTTATCCTTGGCAGGTGTAAGAATCCAAGGTTGATTGTTGGAGATATCATCAGTTTTGATAAGTAGTCCATCTGCCTCATATCCGATAAATAGCGCATCAATTTGTGTGTAAGTAAATGCATCTTTTAGCATAGCTCGGAGATGTTCTACAGAAAGATCACTGCTTTTTTCTATTTCTTTGGCAAAAATCTCTACACCTTTAATTTTGGTAGTAAAAAATTCATGGACAAAACTTTCGGCGTTTCGTATGGTTTCTTGTTTGCCAGCAGTAATGCTTGTGAGAATGTCTTGTTTAGAAGTATTGTAGTTTATGGTGATAAAGATTCCAAAACCCAAAATAATGAATACAAGGATAGAACAGATGATCTTTTTGCTAATGCTCATAAAAACCCCCTTGAGTGTTGATAGAGTAATGTCTTAATAATAATCATGTTATAAAATAAAGTCAATAAATTTCTTGTATTTAT
>NZ_NESU01000039.1 GCF_002287135.1 Helicobacter sp. TUL | reverse complement strand
TATAGATAATGAGTCTCTGCAAAGTAAAATGAGCTTTGATGAATTTGAAAGTTTGTTCAATGAGTTTATAGAATCTTCATATAGCAATATAGAATCTATTGAGGGATTCTTTGGCTTTGGACCTGTAGAATCTACTACTAATCATTGGGGTAAGGTGTTTGAAAATAATCAGCATGCTACAATAACACTATAAAACAAAGGAAAAAATGAATGAAACTCCCCATATACTCACATATCAAAACAAAGTTAGAATCTAAAGGACTAGATTCTATCACAAGTGGGCAGATTGCGTGGTTTGTGTGTAGTGTTGGAGTAGTATATGTATTTTCGATGATTGTATATACATATGGTGTTAATAAAGAGGGTATTTCACTTGATAAGATATTTGTTGCATTTTATATCAACCATTTTTTTGCTTTATTTTTATGTGGCTTATTTTCTTGCTAAATTTATTATATAAAGAAAATACAATCTCATTTATATTGTCTATGATAATAACTATCATCTATTTTTACAATGAATATTTTTCTTGCATTGTAGCACTCATTATTGGTGTTATTTTGTATATTACAAAGAAGCAAAGATTATTTTATACCTGTTTTGTTGGCTTGGTTTATATTATAGTTATCTATATTGTATTTGACTTAAGAGGAGGATTTTATAAATGAAATATTTTGTAACTATCTATATTGACCCATTATTTGATTTTGAGGGTTTTACTCACGCATTTTTAGGACTTACCTATACCCACCCTGATGAGTTAGATAAACAAGATAAAAAAATAAGACAAGAAAAACTTAAAAATGCTGATTGGAAAGATTTTGATAAAAGTAGGATTCTATGAAAAAAGAAAAATTTGATTTTGGGATTTTTATCTTAGATTGCTTTATGTGTATTGGATTGATAGTGGTGTCTGTTATATTTGTTATACCATTAGGGTTGGTTTTTTCTGTCTTTATTGATGGATTCCATCTTATAAAATTTGAAGGTTTTTATGATTATTCTACACTTCTTACTC